>CAZKKN010000008.1:49456-51069 GCA_964553375.1 uncultured Eggerthellaceae bacterium
AGATCTTGGATCTCCGACAACATCACCCGGTTGCGCGAATCCACGGTCATGGGCAGCTCGGCCCGGAATTTGCGCCCGTCGTTTTGCAACACGAACACCGCCACGTAGTCGCGGCCCGGGTAGGACTCCAAGATGCGCCGCAGCCGCTCCACCCGCGCCTGGTTGAAATCGGCCGAAGGCACCTTAAGCTCGAAGCTCACCGGGTTGGATTGCCCTTCGGCAAGCTCCACCACATCGATTTCGTAGGCGATGATCTGATTGCCGCGGTCGCCGTGCTCGAATTTCCCTTTCACCTGCACAATGGCGTCTTCCACGATGGCCTCGGCGTTCTCGTCATACTTGAACGTGATGCACTCGATGGAGCCCGTGGTGTCTTCCAAGTTGAATGTGGCCATGCGGGTGCCGCGCTTGGTCAGCTTGGGCACCACCCCGGAGATCATGCCCACGAACGTGGCCGATTTGATATCCGTGGTGCGATCCATCAAGTCGCCGATCTGGAATTTCGTCAACTTGGAGATGGCATCCTCGTAGGGTGTGAGCGGGTGCTCGGAGACGTAGATCTTCAGGATCTCCTTCTCCAGTGCAAGCTTCTGGCGCTTGGGCCACTCGTCGCCGTCGGGAGCGGGAATCTCCTCTTCAAAGCCGCTTTCCTCCACGTCGCTGAACATGTCGAACATGGAAACCTGGCCGGAGTCGCGATCTTTCTGGCGACGCGATGCGCTCTCCAGAAGCGGCGTGTCGTCCACGAAATGCATCATCTGTTTGCGGGTGTAGCCCGTGGAGTCGAAGGCACCGCCCTTGATCAGGGCCTCAAGCGCCTTGCGGTTGTAGCATTTGGCGTCGATGCGCTCCACGAAATCGTGCAGCGACGTGAAGCGGCCACCCCGATGGCGCTCGGCAACGATCTCGTCCGCCACCGCCTGGCCGATGCCGCGCACACCCACCAGGCCGAAGCGAATCCCCTCTTCCACCGGCGTGAACTCGGCATTGGAAGAGTTGATGTCCGGCGGCAGCACGGGAATGCCCGAGTGGTTGCAGCTGGCGATGTAGCGAATCAGCCGATCGGTGTTGCCCATGTAGCTGGACAGCACGGCGGCCATGTACTCGTAAGGGTAGTGGGCCTTCATGTAGGCGGTGCGCATGACCAGGATGGCATAAGCCGCAGAGTGCGACTTGTTGAAGGCGTACTTCGCGAACTTCTCGGCATCGGCCCAGATCTGCTTGGCGATGTCCAGCGAGAAGCCGTTGTCCACCGCGCCTTGGTTCCAGTCTTCCTGCAACTGGCGCATGACGTCGATCTTCTTCTTGCCCATGGCCTTGCGCAGCTTGTCGGCCTTGCCGGCCGAGAAGCCGGACATGGCCATGGATATCTGCATGATCTGCTCCTGGTAGACCATGGTGCCGAAGGTCTCCTCCAGGATGGGGCGCAGGCGCTCGTCGTAGTAGTGGATCGAGCTCTTGCCCGAGGCCACCTTGATGTAGTCCTCGACCATGCCGGACTCGAGCGGGCCCGGGCGGTTGAGGGCGATGGAGGCCACGACGTCGGAGAAGCGCGTCGGGGGCAGGCGCGCGAACAGGCTCACGTAGAGCTGGCCCTCCACCTGGAACAGGCC
>CAZKKN010000009.1:0-47675 GCA_964553375.1 uncultured Eggerthellaceae bacterium
CCCCTGACATAATCCCCGTCCCCTGACATAATCTGCCACGTCCCCTGACATGCAGCAGGTCGCCTATGGCGGGAAGCAGTTCTGGCGATCGGCAGATCGCCGTAACCTAAAGCTCTCGGAAAAGCGCCTTCACCGCCCCGACCTGCTCGCGGTCGGAAGCGATGATCACGCTGTCGCCCGGGTAGAGGCGCGTCTCCTCATTGACCACTTCCACGTCGTCTTTGCTCGCCACGGCCACGATAAGGGAGCCTTCGGGCATGGCAAGATCATAAGCCAGGATGCCCTCGTCATTGGAGTGGCTCACCATGGTGGGCACCGCCAGCTCGATCAGGATGACATCGCCATGGGTAAGCGACGACACAACGCTCACCGAGCCTAAGAGCATCTCCTCCTCGATCAGGTTCACGATCATCTCGGTAGAGGAGATGGACTCGATCCCTAAGGCACGGAAGATGCGCTGGTTTTTGGGGGCGTTCACACGGGCAACGCAACGACCCACGCCGAACACGCGCGAAGCGATCTCGCAAGACACCAGGTTGTTGTCGTCTTGACCGGTAGCGGCCACGAACACGTCGGCACTGCGGATGCCGGCGTCCTCCTGGTACTTCGAGTCGCAACCGTCGCCGCAAATGACCAGGTAGCGACCTGTGAGAATCATGGAAAGACGGTCGGCGACGCTTTGGTCCTGTTCGATGATGGCAACCTCGTTGCCCCCCGCCAAGAGGGTGGTGGCAAGATACTCGCCCACTTTGCCGCCGCCGGTGATAACGATATACATGGCTCGCCTCGCTAGGATTGGATGTATTTGGAGAAGGATTCGATGAGGTCATGGCGCACGCAGGCCAAAACGAGGTCGCTTTGGTAAAGCGTGGAATCGCCGGTTGGGATCGAA
Source organism: uncultured Eggerthellaceae bacterium (assembly GCA_964553375.1). Lineage (GTDB taxonomy): Bacteria > Actinomycetota > Coriobacteriia > Coriobacteriales > Eggerthellaceae > UBA9715. Next base: position 893 of record CAZKKN010000009.1, read on the forward strand.
GAGGATGAACCGTCTTTGCGCTCGAAGGCCACGATGCGGATGTCGTGGTCGCGCTCGATGTCATGCACCTTTATGTAGTCGCGCCCCGTCCAGGAAAGATCCAACGAGAAACGCAGGATCTCGTAGTCGCCGAAGGTATCCACATGGGAGCCGTGACCTGATATGGCCTTGGAGAACGCTTCCTCGGCCACAAGCGTGGTGCCGCACACGTAGTCGATGCCAAGCTGCATATACGCACGCTCATGGTCGTGGTTGTAAAGGCGCGCGATCACATGGGGTACGCCATAGAGCCGCGTGGCCACCTCGGTGACCATGAGATTCGCGTTATCGGATTGGGTCACCGCAGCCACCACATCGCAATCCTCAACGCCAGCCTTGCGCAGGATGTCCTCGTCGTAGCCGATTCCCTGCACGGTGGTGCCGTTGAAGTTTCGCCCCAGGTTATTGAATGCCTCAGCGCGCCAATCCACCACGCAAACGTTATCGCCGTTGTCTGAGAGCATCCCGGCCAACCGGGAGCCCACACGGCCGCACCCTACCACAATGACATTGAGCATACTGCATTCCTTCGCTTTGCGTACCTCGCTATTTTCGCACAAACGGAAAGAAAAGGAACCGCAAAGCCAGCTTGGCCCGAAGGGGCTCGGCGGCTCAAACGATAGACGGAAAAGGTTAGATGAGGGCCATCTGCCCCAGGGTCACCTCATACCAATGCATATAGGTGGGCGGGCAGTATTTCAGCGCGGCATCGGTGGTGATGCAATATCCATAGCCCTCGGCCAGGCCGGCCACATGAGCGCGGATGGCCGTAGTCCAATCAGGCCAGGCGCTCGCCCCCCAACCCCAGGCATTGTAGGGAAGGAAGCACACGCTCCCCTTGCCGCTCTCGGTGTTGGAGATGGCCGGAGACCAGCGGGGGTCCACACCGTTATCCCAGGCTGCTTCTGCGAAAACAGCACCATAACCAGCGAGGTTGGAGCCCTCAAGATAGGCGTCGATGCGCCGGGTCCACTCCTCAAGGAAGGCTTCTTTGCCCACGGTCCAATCCACGGCGGGAAGGTTGTATTCGGTGGCAGTGCCTGAATCCTCGTCGCCTGCGGACGGCTGCGCCGTAACGCCCTGCATGGCCTTGGTGCTCTCCACTCGCTGCACAGCTTCGGCATTCTCCTTTTCCGCCTGCTCCTTAGCGGCGGCCTCGCGCTGATCGATCAAGGAGAAGCCCGCATCCAGATCGCGGGTGGCCACATCGGTCAGCACCGACTGGTCGCCGGAAGCGCCTGGCCCCTCCCCTTCGCCCAAAAGGCGATCGGAAGCGGGGGTCTTCGTTGCAGCATGGGTGGCTTCGTCGAAACCGAAAGCACCGGCATTGGCGAGGTCGTCAGAAGAGTCGGCAGAGGCCACACCGAAACCCACGCCACCGGCAATGGCGAGTATAAAAAAACCGACGATGGCGAATCGTGCCATGCTGTCGGTTCTCCGTTTGATCTGCTTCCGACTCATATGTAGTTGCTCCTTCTCGGCAGCCTTGCGCCGCCAGGGAAGATGTATTGTACCCCAGAGCGCATTCAAAAGGCAAAGAAATAAACGCTGACGGCAAGCCCCGCTGAAGGTCATTTCAGAGAGAAGGCAACGTATGACCAGATGAAAGCCTTTAAATCTTAAGATGCCTGAATTATTACCGATTGGTCACAACCCGGCGAACGGCCTGAGCCGCCAAGGCTAAACGGAGGGAATCTGCTCGAAGCCGTCGAAAACGAACGGCAGCATGAAAGCTTGAAATTCGCCGGGAAGCACGCAAAGCACGAATCCCACGAGGCAGAAGAGCACGAAGCAGAATGAGCCGCCCAGAACCAGCGCGTCGATGCTGCGCACGAACCCCCATACATAAAGCACGATGGACACCGCAAGCAGCGGCCAGAGCATCTCGAACGCATAAGCGAGCGTATCCCAGGCCACAACATGCAGGCTCATCGGCAGGATCATCGCCGAGATAGCCGCGACACCGATCCCCGCCCCCACCCAAGCGGTGTGATAGGTGGACCGGATGGGCACCATGATGAAGAACAGCCCCAGGATAAGGGTGAACACCGGCCAGAATTGCCACCATTGGGTACCCGGGAAAACAGGCAGAAGAACTGCGGTAAGCCCGAGGAATAGCGCCACCATGACGATCATGACCCCCAGGCGCCCCACCACCGAGAGCCCGCGCAGGGGAAGGCGCATGAGCTCCTCTTCCCCTTTCTCGTTTTCCATCATGTAGTACTCAACGGCACCGTAATGGGCAAGCTCCGCGCTCTCGGGCTCGATCTCGAGCGGCTTCGCCTCCTCGGGCTCCAGGGGAAGATGAGCCCAAAGCACCAAGTAGACGATGGTGTCGAGACCAAGGGTCATGATGAAGAGCATGATGGCGAGGATGCGCACCACCAGGGCATCAAGGCCGTAGTATTCGGCTATACCCGCGCACACGCCGCCGATGTAGGCGTCACGGGAGCGATACAAGCGCCTCTGTGCAACCTTGGTGGCCAAAGCCTCCCCTCCCTACCGCTAGAAAGCGTCGCTTTCAGAATCGGCGTCCTGGGATTGCTCCACCTGGGGGGATTCATCGCGGGAAACGTACAGGGTTTGGATGCGGCGGCGGCGCATGGAGCGCACCTTGAAGCGGAAGCCGTCGATGGAGAACTCGTCACCCACCTGGGGTACGACCCCTGTGGTATCTATCAGCCAGCCGGCGATGGTCTCGTATTGCTCGGATTCCTCCACAGGGATGCCGGCCTGGCGCGCCACCTCCACCGGACAGCGGCCATCCACGAGCCATTCCTCTGTCCCAGACTGCGTAACGAGCGGAGCCTCCGCATCGGTTTCATCAAGGATCTCGCCCACGATCTCCTCCACGATGTCCTCTACGGTTATAACGCCGTCGGTACCGCCGTATTCGTCAACCACAATGGCCATCTGCTTGCGTGCGGCCTGCATCTCGGTCAGGAGCGGCACGATATCCTTCGTCTCAGGAATGAAGAAAGCATCGTTCATGAAGTCGGTCACCGGGCAATCCGCATCCCCATCCAAAACCGCGGGCACCAGGTCCTTATAGTGCACAATGCCCAGGATATGGTCCAAATCCTCCTGGAAAACCGGCAGGCGGGAATAGCCTGTGCCCATCATGCGCTCCAGGGCCGCTCGGGCCGTCTCGGCGCTCTCCACCGCTATGATGTCCACACGGGGCTGCATGACCTCGGCCGCTGTGAGCTCGTCGAGATCCAATATCTCACCGATCATGCGCTTTTCATCTTCAAGGAGCTCATCGTTGTCTACCACGAGCTCTTTTATCTCTTCCTGGGAAACAGCTCGCTTGTTTTTGGTGAGCGCCTGTTTTATGCCGTTCAGAAAACCGCTTTGCGTGTCGTCTTCGCTTCCCATCTGCACCCTTTTCCGAAGCTTTGCCTCTGTGGTCACCATGCTAGCACACCGCATCAGTTGATGCGGGCTGCCATATCGGGATTCATGGTCATGGTCTGGAACCGGTCCACCATGAACTCGTCGGTGTAGTGCCGGTTGCAGAATTGCACGATAGCTGAGGGGTTTTGGTAGTCCATAGTGCCCGCCATGCGCTGATACCAGCAGTCCAAGGCCGCCAGGGTGAGCAGGCAATCGGCAAGCATGAGCGCCGCGCAAACCGTGGTCACGATGTAGCGCCAATTCCAGGGGATGAGGTTCACGATGCGCAGCATCACCGGCAGCAGCAGCTTGATCCACACGAGTCCCAAGACGCCCCACATGGCCATGAACATGCCGTTGGTGCGCCCGTCAATGGAGAGGAAGGTGCCGCTGTAATCCCAGGCCACGATGCCGAAAGCCGTCTGCATGAACCAGCTCACGAAGAATTCAAATGCCCCGCCTATCACGGCGCTCACCAGGAAGATCAAAAGCGGGTTCTTATCGTGGAAACGGTTGAGCGCTATGGTCATCAGCACCGCCCCGATGCCGTAGATGGGGCTGAACGGCCCGTAAAGCAGTCCGGCGCGGTCTTGGTAATGACCCGGATCCACAACCGTGACGTGGTAGATGTCCTCGATGGCCAGTCCCAGCACACAGCAGATCACGAAGACCCAGAACAGATTAAAGAAGTTCAGGGTGATGTAGCCTTTGCCCGTAAGGTCGCGCCCCAGCACGCCCTCTTCGGCCTCTTGCTTTATCTCCAGCTCCTGCAAATGGCGCTGCAGTCGGCGCTCGTCGAACAGCGCCGGGTCCGAATAGGTCTGCAACACGATGAGGATGACCAGGTTGATGGCCTCGGGCAGAAGATCGGAGCTTAAACCCGTGAGCATGAGCTGGCAAAGCAGCGCCGCCACTTCGAACACGATCATGGTGTTTGCAAGCAGCGCCGCCCGATGGCGCTTGGCCCGAAGCAGCCGCACGCCCAATATGACGAACATGACAGACAGGATGACCGACAGGATAAGCTGCACGACCACCACGACCAGAGTCACGGTGGTCCGGCTCTCCACGCTTTCCAAAGACAGACGGCCCGTGGCGACGAAAACCACAGCCAACACGAAGACGCCAACCTGAAGGGCGCCGGCGATGATGCTCAAAACGCCATAGAGGCGAATCGCAAGCGGATACCGGCGCGAGCCCTCTTCGGCTCCCGCCGGTTGCAGTTCATTACTCATTCGCTGTGCCATAAACCCCTAAGAGAGCCTGCCTCTGAACGTTCGATAGATAATGAAATGATACACGAGCACCAAAGGCACGCCTATGCAGGTGATACCGGTCATCCATGCCAAGGTGAGGTCGGCGGAAGCGGCGTTGGCGATGGTGACCGAAGGCCCCACGCTGGCCGCAGATGCAACCACCAGGTTGGGAAACATGGACAGAGCCAGGAGGAACACCAGAACACCCGCAGCCACGGACTGAAGCAGGAACACGATGAGGTCCGCCTTGGCGGAAGACCTGATGAAAAGCGCAGCGACCAAAGCCGCCACGAACACCACGCCGAGCACGCCGCGCAGCACCGTGAACTCCGGAGCCATGGTGGGATGGATGCCCAGATGCGCATAGGCGGTCACCACGATGAACAGCGCCAGAACCACCAGCTGCATAACGCGGCGGCATCCCTTGGCCCGCAGATAAAGGGCGCTATCCACAGGAGCCTTCGCTGCCAGCCAGCAAGCACCGGCGGCGCAGAACATCGCAAGGCCCAGCAAACCCGTGAGCAGGGTGAAGGGCGTTATGAGGCCCAGAAGCGGGATGCCCACGTAGTCGCCGGCCATGTTCATGGGAATACCCGCATAGATGTTACCCACGGCCACGCCCATGAGAAGCGCCGGCAGAAGCGAACCCACGAAGAAGCATCCGTTCCAAAGCTTGATCCACTTCGGGTCCCGGTGAGCGAACTCCAGAGAGACCGCGCGCAGGATGAGCCCGAAGAGCACGAGCATTATGGCAAGGTAGAACCCCGAGAACGTGGTGGCATAGGCAGGGGCGAATGCTGCGAACAAGGCACCTCCAGCTGTGAGCAACCACACCTCGTTGCCATCCCACACCGGCCCGATGCTACGACGCATCAGCGAGCGCTCCTCGTCGCTCTTAGCCAAGAACGGATAGAGCACCCCCACGCCCAGATCGAAGCCATCGAGGATGAAATAGCCCGCGATGAGCAGGAAGATGAGGAAGTACCAAAGAATTCCCAAAACCGTAGGCTCCATGCTACTCACCTGCCTTAGTCGCCGTAGCGCTGGTGGTGGAAACGCCCGCCAGCGGGATATCCACCTCTACGACCTCTTCTTCAACAGCCAAGATGGACCCGTCGGTGCCTGCGACGGCGCCCTCCGAATCAGCCGGGGCCGCACAGGGGCCTTCCTTGACGAACTTGGCGATGATGCGGATCCACGCCACGAAAAGCAGCAGGTAGATCAGGCAGAACAGCACGATGGTGGTAAGCACTTCCGGCGCCGAGACCGCATGGGAGTAGGCCACGTCGGTCAGGAGCGACACGCCATCGGGGGCGCCGATGGCCGGATAGACCACCCAGGGCTGGCGGCCCAGCTCGGCGGTGAACCAGCCCGCTTCGATGGCGAAGAAGGCGAAAAGCGGGGAGATGAACGCCAGCCATTGCAGCCAACGCCACTGCTGGACCTTCTTCATCTTCAAGGCGATGAGCAGTAAAACGATGAGCAGTGCGATCACGCCGAAGAGCGCCACCATGAGATGGTAGGTTTGGAAGATGCCGTTAACGGGCAGCGAATCCACATCCAAGTCCCCGAAGCGCTCGGTTTGGGCCAAGCTGTTCAGGCCGGAATACTCCGTGTCCCAGGTGCCGGTGGCAAGCAGGCTCGTGCCGCCGGGGATGCTGGGGCCGATGACCGTCTCGTTTTCCTCATCGACCCAGCCGAAGAGGTAAAGCGGCGGAACCTCGTCTTCGTATTGGCCCTCCATGGCGGCGAGCTTGGTGGGCTGGTCGTTCCACACGCCCACAGCCGTGGAGTGGGCCGAGGCCAGCAAAGCCACCGTGGAGATGACCACCACGATCATGCCGGTCTTCATGGTCTTCTTGGCGAAGTCCAGGCAGCGGTCCTTGCGATAGTAGAAGGCCGCGAAGGCTATGGCCACCAGGCCGCCCATCACAAGCGCCGCCGTAACCGTGTGGAAGAAGCGATTGCCCGTGGAGGGGTTGAAGGCGGCGGCGAAGAAATCCGTCAGCAGCGCCTTGCTGCCGTCGGGGGCGAGCTCGGCTCCAGCGGGAGTCTGCATCCAGGAATTCGCGATGAGGATCCACAGGGCCGAGAGGCAGGAGCCCGCCCATACGAGCCAAGCCGATACGGTGTAGAACCGCGGCGATACCTTATCGCGACCGAAGAGCAGAACACCCAGGAACACCGACTCCAAGAAGAAGGCGAACAGCGCCTCGGCGGCAAGCGGCGCGCCGAAGATATCGCCCACGAACCGGGAGTAGTCCGCCCAGTTGGTACCGAAGGAGAACTCCATGGTTATGCCGGTTGCCACACCTACGGCAAAGGTCGCGGTGAAGCATTTCACCCAGAACCATGCAGCATCCTTATCTTGAGTGCTGCCCGTCTTGCCCGCCCGGGTTTGGGCGATGGCGGTGATGAGGCCCGTACCTATGGATAGCGGTACGAAGACGAAATGGAATGCGGCGATGAGCGTGAACTGCAAACGGGAGAGAAACGCTACGTCTGTCAGCAATTCCATAAAGCACCCCCTCTCCTTATGCCTTCACTTCATGGTGCTTACGATTTTCTACATAATACCACCACAACTTGGCTGAGTGACGAGAAACCCCCACGATGCCGGGGCGTAACCTTGGAGGATGAGGGGTGTCGCGACAGGCAGGGCAACAGCGAGACAATGGACGAACAAACCCCGCCCATCCGCAAAACCGCCCCGGTTTGCCCCGGGGCGGTGGACTTGCAAGCGATCCATGAACCGAACCCTGAATCAGAGCTGCCTTTTTAGGCGATCCCGACTTAAGGTCCCAGGACCTGATTACGTCAGCGATGCAGCCGTACCACGCATCCTCGGCAAGGTGAAAGCCAGAACGCCAGCGATGAGCATCATGATGCCAACGATGAGATAGGCATAGCCTGCCTGCAGGGTCGCGTCCACAGCCAGACCGGCAACCCAAGGCCCCAGGTAGCGGCCGATGATGCAGATGGTGCTGATGAAACCGGTGCCCGTACCGCGGATGTCTGCGGGATAGATGTCTCCAGCCGCAGTCATGATAACCGTCACGATACCCGTGCACGCGGTGATAAGCGCAACGAACACATAGCAGGTCAGAAGCGACGGCTCGGAAGTGGTGAGCACGAAGAAATAGCCGAAACCGAACAGCGCGCAGAGCACAGCGGCCACAGCGATGACATTTTTGCGCTCCACCCTGTCTGAAAGGTTGCCGAAGATCTGCTCGGCGATGATCGTGCATATGCCAGCCCAAGTCAGACCCAGACTCGCTTCCGCCAGGCTGAAGCCCACGGATTGCACCGATACCACATAGTATTGGGTCGCAGCCATGTATCCCACCTGGAAGACGATGTACATGATGCCGAAACGCCAGGTGAGGGGCATCTTCACCACGCGCATGAAGGCGCTCTCCCCTTGGGACTTCGCCTCTGCGGCCTCGGCTTTCTCCACTTCTTCCGCCTCGATGACCGGCTTAGGCGCTCCCTGGGTGCCAGCGGGGGCGCCATACGGAGCAAGGCCCATGGAAGCAGGATCATCCTTCACGCAGAAGAACACGATAGCTGCGATAGCCAAAAAGGCGATGCCGAAATAGATGAAGCCCATCTGCCAGCCGGAAGCGGCGATGATGATGGGAGCCACAATCCCCAAGATGATGCTCGCAACGTTGGCACCGGGCATGATGAGAGCCATGCCGAAACCGCGTTTATTCGGCGCGAACCAGCGGGCGACGAGCTTCGGGATGACAGCCATGAGCAAGCCCGCGGTACCGAATCCGGCCACACACCAGGTGACGATGGCCACCACAAGGCCCATATGGGCCGACAGGCCGAACAGGATCGTTCCGATCGCCGCCACCAAGCAGGCCAAGGTAAGCGAGAAACGTGCACCTTTCTTGTCGGCGAGCCATCCCCAGAAAAGCGAGAGGCCTGCATAGAACACCATGTAAAACGATGTGATCAAGCCAACCTCTGCATAGCTCACACCCAGCGTGTCGCGAATGGATTCCATAGACACCGCAGGAAGGCGCTGACACGTGAGCACGATGAACTGCGTAAGGAAACCGCCTAGGCAAATGACGAAGGCGTAGCGGTTGACGCGGCGCTTCTGAGGCGCCTGGTCTTCTATAGTCTGAAGCATAATCTACCTCCTTCTATATTGCTCGATTCAGCGATCGAGATGAACCTAAGCCCGATTACGACTGAATTTCCCAAGGATGCGATCGCGTTTCTCCTTGCGCTCGCTCTTACGACGCAATGCATCCCGTTCCTTTGAAGCCAAGGCCGCCTGAGTGAACTCCTCATGGAATCGTGCACCATGGAGTTCCTCAAGCTGGGCGGCCTCGCGCAAAGCTTCCTCGTTGGCAATGAGCCTGCGTGCCTTCTTCAGCAGCTTTGAAGGCACATAAATATCCACTCCGTAGTTCTTATCGCGGCTGGAGGGGATCATGATCCCGATCAACGGATGATTCATCTTCGTGGTGCCGCGGTCCACGCCGTAAAGCGGGATATCCGCCTCACGGAAAAGGTATGCCATACCATCGTATTGCCATTGCATGGTGATGTTCGCCAGAAAAGACCATGTGAGGCGTTTGAATTCCTCTATCTCCACCATGGTGGTGAAACCCTTTTTCCTTTGAACCATCGAGGCTCCTTTCAGAGAACGCCGGACGCCATAGGCGCCCGGCACTTGAGGGAATCCTAGGAATCGGCTGCCACAGTACCGCGGGTCTTAGGCAGGGACAGGGCGATGAGAGCCGCTATCACCATGGCCACGGCGATGGGCACGTAAGCCCAAGCCACGTTTCCCATCATGGAGTCGATGGCGAAGCCGGCCACTACGGGACCAGCGTAACGGCCGATGATGGAAAGGGTGCTGATAACGCCAGTACCCGTAGAGCGGATGTCGTCTTCGTAGCAGTCGCCAGCCGCAGACAGGATGGCGGTGGTAACGCCAGTGGAAGCGGTGATCAGCGCCACCAGGGCCCAGCAGAGGTACAGGGACGGCTCAGCGGCCTGAAGAGCGAAGAAGTACGCGATGCTCAGCACGGCGCACATGAACGAGCCGATGGCGATAACGCTCTTGCGCTCGATGTGGTCGGAGAGGTTACCCCAGATCTGGATGAAGATGATGGTGGCAACGCCGCCGATGGTCACGCCCAAACCTGCCTCTGCAGGGGTGAAGCCGGCAAAGGTCATGGATGCAGCGCAGTAGGCCATGGTGATCATGTAGCCGATCTGCCAAATGATGTACATGATGCCGAAATGCCAAGTGATGGGCATCTTGAGCACGCGCACCAGAGAGCCCTTGGATTCTTGCTTTTCTTCTTTAAGCTTCTCCTCCACGACGGGCTTGGGAGCAACCTGGGTTCCCGCAGGGGCACCATAGGGAGCAAGGCCCATCTCCGCCGGGTCCTCCTTCACGCAGATCAGGATGAAAACGGCGATGATGGCAAAGAAGATACCAACGACGACGAAGCTCATCTGCCAACCGGTGCCCGCCACCAAGGCGGGGATGACCAGGCCCATGATGATGCTGGCAACATTTCCGCCGGGAGTCACGAGCGCCATGCCGAAACCGCGCTTTTCCGGGGCGAACCATTTTGCTATCAGCTTAGGCAATGTAGCCATGAACAAGCCTGCATTGCCGAAACCGGCGATACACCATACCGCAATAGCTATGATCAAACCGTATTGCGCCACCAGGCCGAAGAGAATCATGCCTATTGCCGCTACGGATGCGGCGATGGTCAGCGTCTTCTTCGCACCCAAGGCGTCGGCCATCTTACCCCAAACGAACGCGCCGCCCGCGTAGAACACGGTGAACCAAGAAGTGATGAGACCGACCTCCGTATAACTCACACCGAGGGTCTGGCGGATAGGCTCCAGGGTGAGGGCGGGGAGCCTTTGGCTGCCCAAAACGATGAACTGCGTCAGAAAACCGCCAAGGGCGATGATGAACGCATAGTTGAAAACCTTTTTCTTCCCATTCTCGGGCTGGGCTGACGTTTGCAGCATAGCCCCTCCTTCCTATCGGTTGCCGTGCCCCGGAGCGGATCCGGGGCACGGTAGAACTCCTAAGGCAGATGACAGCAAACCTTGTGCGGCCCCAGCTCAGCCATGCGAGCCGACACATCCTTCAAGGGAATCACCTCGATCACCGACGCCAGGCAGTGCAGCTCGCACAGGGGCTTTTTGCCTTCTGCGCGACGGTCGGCGCAAAGATCGCAGGCTCGGGAGAGCACCGGGATGTAGTCCCACTCCCAACCTTGCTCCATCTTCTTGGGGCCCAGTTCCTCAACTTTGATGCCCCACTCATCGAGGGGCAGGCCCTTTTCTTTCCGACACGAAATCTCACAGGATCGGCATCCCGTGCAGTATTCGTAGTCGATGACCATTGCGTATTGATCCATTTCCCGCTTACCTCCTTTTCTTCGAGATGGATTAATCGTCCAGGCTGTCCACCTTGTAGATTTTGCAGATGACGTTCTTGTAAGGAGCGCCATAGCCGGTCACGCCGATGGACTCGTGGGGCGTGAGGTTGTTGGCGTTGGACTTCCAGTTGCCGAACAGATTGGGCTCTTCGCCCTCCTGCTCCGGATACCACCAGGCATGCTCGATGTGGACGACGCGCGGATCCACCACCTCTTGCAATTGCGCCTTCTGAACGCAGCGGCCCACAGGGTTCTCGATAGCCACCCAATCGCCATCTTCGATGCCGTACTTCTTCGCGGTCTCGGGATGGATGGTCACCAGAGGCCACGGATTCATGGCGCGAAGCGAGGGGATCTGGCGATGCTCGGAGTGGAACATGGAGATGTTGCGGCCACCCGAGGTGAGCACCAAGGGGAACTCCTCTTTCACTTCTTCGGAGATCTCGTCGCTGTACGGGCTCAGCTCCGGCTCCTTGAAGTAAGGCAGGGCCTGCTCGCCGAACATGGGATAGATGCTCGACTTCAGCTCGATCAGGCCCGTGGGAGTATCGAATCCCGGCTCGCCATCGCCGCGGAGGTCACCGGTCTCATACTTGCGATACTTGAAGTCCTGCTGATGCATGACCTCTTTTTGAAGCTCTTCCCAGCCCCAGTCATAAACAGTGTGGAGCTGCTCGGTGAAGAAGTCGCCCGGGGTCTCCCACGGCCAGAGTTCCGGCCGCAAACGCTTGCCCATGTCGAACATGATCTCCACATCGCTCTTCGTATCGCCGGGATCCACGGCCTTATTCATGGCGCCGATGAAGTGGGTGTTGCGACCGAAGTGCGGCAGCACCACGCCATCGTGCTCGGCAAAGGTGGAAAGCGGAAGCACCACATCGGCCAAAGCCATGATGGACGCGTTCATGAAGATGTCGTTGGTCACATGGAAGTCCACCTTCATCATGGCATCATGCCAGCGCTTGGGAACGGCAGACATGCAGGAGAGCGGATTGGTCCCAACCCACCAGGCCATCTTCAAAGGATAGGGCGGCTCATCCATCTCAAGCCAATCGAGCAACGAGTCAGCCAGAACACCCGGCATAGCACCGCCGGAGTTGTAGCAGGAGTACTTGCCATCCAAATCCACGATGCGCTTCTCGCGAAGCTCTTCGGGAAGCGTGAGGATGGATTCGTAGCGCCATTTGCCGATGAAGCTCTCGGGACGAGCCAGGGTCACACCGCCAGGGATGTCGAAGTAGCCGCAAAGCGCCACGATAGCTAAGAACGTATGGCCTGCCTGAACGCCATTGCGAAGCGTGTCGATGGCCAAGCCCCACATGGCTGACGAAGGACGATGGGTGGCAAAGGCGCGTGCAGCGCCCCTGATGTCCTCAGGCGAAACCCAGCAAACCTCGGCGGCCCGCTCCGGCGTCCACTCCGCCACACACTCTGCGAAAGCGTCGAAGCCATAGCACCACTTCTCAACGAACTCATGGTCATAGAGGTCCTCGCTGATGATCACGTTGGCCATGGCCATGGCCAGAGCCGCATCGGTGCCGGGGCGCAGCTGAAGATGCCACTCTGCGCGGGTAGCCAGCCAGGTAACACGCGGGTCCACCACGATGAGCTTCGAGCCGCGCTTCATAAGGTCGATGACCGCATGGCCGAAGAAGCCATCCCCGCTGGAGTAGATGGGATTCTTACCCCAGAGCATGATGTATTTGGGCACCTCATAGCGCGGGTCGTCATAGCGATCCGGGAAGAACGCCGCGTAATCCAGCTCAGGATACCCGGCACCCAACTGATAGTTAGCGATGGTGCAGCGCGGGCCATAGCATGACGTTCCGCTGAGCACGTTGGCATTATTGGGAGACATGAGCACCGAGGAGGTGTAAGCAGGAGCGTAAAGGGTGCTTTCACGACCAGTGCCCGTGATGGTGAAGATGCTCTCGGGGCCGTAGTCAGCCCAGATCTCGCGCACCTTGCTCTCAATGAGATCATAGGCCTCATCCCAGGTGACCTCCCGCCACGCATCTTTACCGCGATCCTTGGGGTCGCGGATCATAGGATGGGTGATGCGCTTGGGGCTGTACATAACCTCATCGAGCGCAAGGCATCTCGGGCAAAGACGTCCCTGAGTGATAGGGCTTTCAGGGTCGCCCTCCACCTTCACTACCTTCCCATCTTTCACCGTGAGGTACATTGCGCACCCCACGGGATGGTCTCCCGGCGGAGACCATGCACAGGTGTGCACCTTCAACACACCGTCGCCTTCGTCGGTTATCCACTCTTTCGTCTCGATTTCTGTCATCTGACCTCTCCTTTCCTTCCTCTCGTTTCTTCTCTTCGCATTGGAGATCCAACCTAGTTCTGAGATGGAGGCGCTATGGGCGGCTTCGGCTTATTGGGAGCATTGGGAGCAGCCGGGGCAGGAGCGCCAGAGACCGCCGTTGCCGTTGCTTGGCCGGGGACTGCGGTCTTCTTCTTCATTTCTTCGACATAGGAGGCAATGTCTGCATCGCAAAATGGGCAGATGGGGGATATATTGCCCATGACCGCAGTGATCTTCTTCCCGCATTCGGGACATTCGATGGATGGCTCAGCACCCGGTGGTCTGAAACACATATTTTTCTCCTTTTTTCTCGTAGGGGGATCGAGAACAGATTCCCTGTCTGCTCCCGCATCGATCATAGAAGCGATGAAACGGCGATGTAACTGCATGGTTCATGGTGAAATGGACAAATCCCCAGTTGAAACCACCTACATGAACTACGTGGTTTTGAAGAAAGAGGGCTTGCCGCACCCTATATGAGGCATGGGGAATCGGTTTTTGCGCCCTAAGGAATATCGTCTAGGAAGCTAAAATGTGAACGTGGCAATGGTTCTTGAGGGGGATATATATGGGCATCGCTCGACTCGGCAAATTCCTCACACCGGTAGGCTTCGCCTTCTGCCTTGCCGGAGCGATGGAGCTCTCATGGCCCGGCGGCTTGAAGATCCTATCCTTCAGTCCTTTGTATGGAGAGCTTGAGAGCTCGTTTCTTCTCCCGCAATTCTGCGCGTGCGCTCTGACCTATGGCGTATGGGCGATCAATGCGTGGCTTAGACCCGTAGCTAAGAAGCTGATATTCTCCATTGCCTCGTCCCTTATAACCGTGACAGGCGTGGTCAGCTTGAGTTTGCTTCTCGCCCTTAGCCGGGGAGACCCAGTTTTCTTCTCAATCACAGCGATTCTGATCGGGGCAGGGCTTTCAAGCAGCATCGTGACCTGGATCCGGATCTTCTCCACCAACGACTTCTATTACTCAAGCACCCGGATGGTCATCGCTGCTGCTCTGACGGCGGTAATCCAATTCGCCTTGAATCTGATGTCAAGCGCCCTAGCTTGGTATCTGCTTGCAGCAGTGTTGGTGGCCTCGTGCATAATGGCCCCTCTTTGCATCAGCGCACGGGACTTCTCGGACGAGGCTTTCCACCATCGTCCGTGCAAGGATAAACAACGGTACTTGAAGCAGTTCAGCCGCCTTTGGCGTCCAGTGCTCTTCGCTCTGGCCACCGCCATCACTTGGGGCATGATGCAAGCTTACGGCAGCAGGGCGGCGGCTCCGGAAACCATGGATCTCTGCCTTAGCTTAGGGATGTTCCTCACATCGGTCACCCTGGCATTCCTCTGGTCGGTGTTCAACAACCGCTACGGCTTCATCCGGGTGTTTCGCATACTCACCTTGGTGTTCTTCATCGCGTTCATCACGTTTTTCGTCGTCGGCTCCCAAGCGGCATTCGCTTTGGTTACCTTCTCTTCCTACGCCTTCTCCCTGGCTTGGCTTTTGATGATGCTCATCTGTGCTCGTGACGCCCAGAACAAGGAAGTGCATCCCTTCATCGCCTGGGGCCTATTCGCCTCCTTGAGCACCATCTGCTCTGACCTCATCGGATATGAGGCGGGCTTCAAATTCGCCAGTTATTTCTCATCCGCAGCAGGCCTGCCCCTCGAAACGGTGCTGGCCTTGTTCTGCATCGCCGTTTTCTTCATTGTGCTCTATATCGATGATCATCGCTCCTCGGGAAAGAAGGAAACCCCCGAGTCGGCCGATGCCGCCGCTCAAAGCGTTGATGTCCTAGCGGAGCGCTGCAATGCCGTGGCCCAAACCTATAGCCTCTCCCCACGCGAGAGCGAAGTGTTCATGCTGCTCGCCCGAGGGCGCGATGTCTACCACATTAGCGAGGAGCTGTTCATCTCGACGAGCACCGTGCAGTTCCATTGCAAGAATATCTATCGCAAGCTGGACATCCATAGGAAGCAAGAACTCATCACCCTTGTGGATAATTTTGAGAAATAGAGATACGCAATGTGCTACCAATGTATCAACTGCGGCAAATGCAAGACCCTCCAACAAAAAATCAGCCTGATCCAATGCCCAACTTGCGGCAAACGAGCCGAACGGAACCTTGAACTCTGCCCCTCCTGCGGCAGCCCTTTATCCAGCGACGAATGCTCAACGGAATACGGTGGGGCCCGACCCACCAGTGCGCTGGAAAATCAGCCGAAGATTACGGACTGAAGCGAAGCTTGTGGTCACGGAACGGATTAACTCGTCTGAAACCGTGCCATTCGCAGCTGGGTTCCGGCGCTGCCTTCATCGCTGCAAGACATAACCCCAGGTCAGAGGTTTTCCAAGAGTTTGCGGAGTCTGTTTCGGGCGGGCTTGCGGACGAGCTAAGCCGCTTTGTGACCACAAGCGTGTTGGGAATGCCCGAAATGCCCGTGATTCGTGGCTAATAGTAGCGGTAGTAGGCGGCGCAGCTTCCCTCGCTTGAGACCATGCACGGGCCCACCGGGTTCTCGGGCGTGCACACCGTGCGGAAAAGCGGGCATTCCTGGGGCGTCATGGCACCGCGCAGCACGTCTCCGCAGCGGCACCCCTTGGGATCCACCGTAGGTTCCACCTGAGGGTTGAAACGCTCCACGGCATCGAATCGGGCGAATTCGGGGCGGATGCGATACCCGCTCCCCTCAATCACACCTAAACCGCGCCACTGAGCAGGGCAGACCTCGAACACTTCATCGATCGCCGCCAGCGCCACCGGGTTTCCCTGAGGCATCACGCCCCGGGCATAGGCGATCTCTATGGCCGCCCGCCCCTCATGCAGCTGAGCCATGATCATGGCGATGCCCTGCAGGATGTCCACCGGCTCAAAGCCCGTGATCACCCCCGGGATGCCATAGCGCTCGGCCAAGAAACCATAGGGGGCGGCTCCGATGATAGTGCTCACGTGACCGGGGAGGATAAGCGCATCCACTTGCAAACGAGGGTCGGCAACGATAGCCTCGAGGGCCCCGGGCATGTTCTTGTGGGCAACGAACACCGAGAAGTTCTGAAGGTCGAGCTCGGCTGCCCGCTTGATCGCCCGGGCCACCAAGGGCGTGGTGGTCTCAAACCCCACGCCCACGAACACGACCTGGCGCGACGGGTCTTCCTGAGCCATAGCCAACGCATCCAGAGGCGAATAGACGATCTGCACCGAGCGCCCCGCAGCCTGCTCTGCTAGAAGGCTCGAGGTGGAACCGGGCACACGGGTCATGTCGCCGAAGGTCGCAATGGTCACGCCCGGCACCCGCGCCAAGGCTATCACCGTATCGATATCGCGGTTGGATGTCACGCAAACGGGGCAACCGGGCCCCGAGGCCAGACGCACCCCTTCTGGCATGAGGTCGCGCAAACCGGCTCGGGCGATGGACACCGTGTGGGTGCCGCACACTTCCATGAGCGTGGCGCCCTGTGCGGGGGTGAGGCGCTTTATGACCTCCACGAGCTCCCGGGCGATCCG
The DNA here is from genome assembly GCA_964553375.1 of uncultured Eggerthellaceae bacterium. GTDB lineage: Bacteria > Actinomycetota > Coriobacteriia > Coriobacteriales > Eggerthellaceae > UBA9715. Next base: position 17,832 of record CAZKKN010000009.1, read on the forward strand.
CGGATCCTTGAACGCCGCGAGCTCCTGATCCAGATTCTCGCTCATGACCGGGAAGCCGTCGCCTGAGCGATCAGGGGGTCATCCACCATGTCGGACATCTCCTGGATGAGCTCCAAGGTGTCCTGGGCGTATTGCTCATCCACCACCTCGATGGCAAACCCCGCATGGACGAGCACGTAGTCGCCCACGGCAGCCTGAGGGGTGAGGTCGATGGCCACTTCGCGCTCGGCTCCCATGGCGCTCACGCGCGCCATGCCGTTATCCTGCAAAGCGAGCACCTTCATCGGTATAGCGAGACACATAGCAGTCCTTTCGTTTTCGGCTATTCTAGCGCGAAACCGAGGCGACGACGGCCTGGCCATAGGAAATGCATCCGTCGTTGGGGGGCAAATCGCTGTTGAGCGCCACGGTGAAACCCAACCCTCCCAGCCTATCGGTGCATTGCTCCACCAAGAAGCGATTCAGGAAGCAGCCACCCGAAAGGGCGACCAGGGAGATATCGTAAGCGCTTCGCACAAGCTCCGCCACGGCGACCACGACCTGAACCACAGCTTCGTGGAAACGCAGGGAGATCACCGGCGCACTCACCCCGGACTGCAGGTCATCGAGGACCGCCGCAAGCACAGGGCCGGCATCCAACAGGACCACCGAAGTGTCATGGGCGGTGGATGTAGCGGTGGCAGCGTTCTTCTGCAGCTGGAAGCCATAGCGCTCCCGGGCATCCTGGGCCGCTTCCGGCGATAGGTCTTGAGAGGCCCGGCAGGCATCCAGCAGGATGGCCGGCTCCCCTTCGTAGGTGGGATCGACCCCGATCCCCAGCAGGGCCGCCACCGCATCGAAGAGGCGCCCCAAAGAAGAGGTGAACGGCGTATTCAGCCCTGACTCGATCATCGAGGCGCAGACGTCGGCCTGGTCGCCAAGGGATTGGAGCAGCGGCTGAGCCGCAGGGTGCTCCAGCAGGTCATAGGTCCACAGAGCGCCGTAGGCCATGCGCTGCGGATGCTTGATGGCCGCCGCTCCCCCGGGCATGGGCATATAAGTCAGGTTGGCGAAGCGCTCGTAGTCCACCTGATTGGCCAAAAGCACCTCCCCACCCCACAGGGCGCCGTCGGGGCCGAAGCCCGTGCCATCGAAGGCGATGCCGCAGCAAGGCCCGAACAACCCGTGCTCACCGAGCACCGAGGCGATGTGGCTGTGGTGATGTTGCACCTCAGTAAGCGGCAAGGACTCGGCGAATGCCTGGGAGCGCGCCCACTTGGACGCGATATACTCCGGATGCAAGTCGCATGCGAGCACCCGGGGCTCAAGGGCGAACAGCCGCTCCATCCGCCGCAGGCTTTGGAGCCACGCGTCGAAGACATCGGCATCCTCCAAATCCCCGATGTATTGCGAGACGAAGGCCTCGCCATGGCGGGTGAGAGTGAAGGTGTTCTTCTGCTCCGAGCCCACAGCCAGCACCGAAGGCCAATCCTGGCGCTGGACCTGTTGCCGCTCATCAGCCTCTTCGGGCTGCGGCTCGCCGTTATTGCAACCCAGAGCCAACGCCTGGGGTGCATAGCCGCGGGCGCGGCGGACGAACTGGACGATCTCGTTTTGAGGGACTTTGAGCACCCGCAGCACCGAGTCGTCGAAACGGCTCAGGATGGGCCGGTCGTTGCCCAGAATGCCATCGGCGAGCCCGGCAAGCTTCTCCAGCGCCTCATCGTCATCGGTCACGATGGGCTCTCCGTGGACGTTCCCAGAGGTCATCACCAAGGCATCGCGGCCCGTGGCCTCCTGAAAATCGTGAAGCAGCAAACACTGCAGCGGAGTGGCGGGCAGCATGATCCCCAGCTCCTTCAGATCCCCAACCACGCTGGGTGCCACAGGGCTTGAGGCCCGGCGCTCCAAAAGCACGATGGGGCGCGCCGGCGATTCGAGGAGCTTCTCCTCTGCGGCGCTTACCTCGCAAAGCCCGCGAGCCGAAGCGCAATCCTGCACCATGAGGGCGAAAGGCTTGCCGTCGCGCCGCTTAGCCGCGCGCAACCGCGAAACCGCTTCCTCGTTTGCGGCGTCACAGGCCAGATGGAAGCCCCCTAATCCCTTGACGGCCAGGATGCCCCCTTCGGCGAGCAGGGCCGTGGCCTGGGACAGAATTCCATCGGAGCTTTGCCGGTCTTGGGCCCGCACCGTTGCCGCACGCTTGGCCACGCCATCTTCCACCGGCGTCCAGATGAGCTCGGGACCGCAGGTGAAGCAAGCATCGGGCTGAGCGTGGAAGCGGCGGTTGGCGGGATCCACGTATTCCGCCGCACACAAGTCGCACATGGTGAACGGCGCCATGGAAGTGGCAGGGCGGTCGTAGGGCAGCGAATCGATGATGGTGAACCGCGGCCCGCAATCGGTGCAGTTGATGAACGGATAGCGGAAGCGGCGGTTGGCGGGATCGAAGAGCTCCGCCTTGCATTGGGGGCATATGCCCAGATCAGGGGATACCTTCGTCACGTCATCGGTATCCTGGTCAAGGGACTCGCGGATCTGGAAACCGGTGCAATCCTGCAGCGGCACCTCCTTGAGCTCCACCTCGGATACTTGGGCGGCGGCAGGGGGGTTCTGGGCGATCTCCAAAACGAACTCGTCCAGATGAGCCGCCTCGCCTTCCCCATGGATGAGCACGCCATCGCGGTCATTGAGCACCCAACCGGTGATGAGCAGCCGTTTGGCCAATCGGTAGACGAACGGCCGGAACCCCACGCCCTGCACGATGCCTCGCACACGAATATCCAGCGCCTCGATCATAGGCAGCTCTCCTTATCTGCGGCCCGGCGTTGCATGGCGCTAGCGGACAGCCGGCGCCTCTGCCTCTTGCTGAATGTCGGCTAAGACCTCGCGCACCAAGGCAGCAAGCAAGGAAAGCGTGGCATCGTAGCTATCGGGAAGATGCAGATGCAAGCAGCGCCGCCCACGGCTGGCCAACGTGGCCGCATCCCCCGCCGCCTGGGCATGGGCGAGGGTCCCCAAGCTTTCCGCCGGTTGCCCCTCAAGAGGGATATCATCGGGTTCTTGGGCCGAAAGCACCAAGAATACGCCTTGGTTGGGACCGCCCTTTTGCATTTGCCCAGTGGAGTGCAGGTAACGCGGACCTATCTCCAAACACGAGGGCACACCGCAGCGGTTGGCCACGGCGAAGCGGATGTCCTCCAACGCCCGCTTGCGCCCTTCGTCGCAGAAGGGCAGAAACGCGTTTATGGCGAAGTAGTCCCCGGGCGCGATGCCGCTGAGCAGCTTGCGCAGCGCCCCATAGACCGACTGCTCCCCTTCGCAGCATTCGGAGAGCTGCACCTCCACCGGCCCCAAGGGGATGTCACCGAAGAACTGCTCGGTGAAGGCGGGAGCTGGGATCTGGCTTTCCAGGATCTCCGTTACCTTCGCCTTAGCCGAAGCCACATCGGGCTGATCGAAGGGGCACACCCCCATCAGATACCCGCAAAGCGCCGTGGCGTATTCCCATAAGACGAAATGCTCGGCCAGGTCATTCACCGTTTTTATCGTGAAATCCATACGCGGGATGGAACCGTCTATGCACGAGAGCCCCTTGGCGAAATTGCTGCGGCTATCGGAGGGATCGCTTTCAACATGATAGACGACCACCGCTCTGTCGCCCGCATCGCGGGAAAGCAGCAACGGATTGGTCTCCAGATACGGCAGGATGCCCTGGCCTTCCTTGCCCGTGCTCTCGGCCAGCAGCTGCTCGATCCAAAGCCCCAGGGCGCGGCCGCGCTTGGGCGATACGTAGGCGATCTTATTGCGCCCTTCGCTGTGAGTGCCGTAAAGGAAAGCCGCCAACTGGATAGCCGGGTTGTCCGTCTCGTCGGTGGCGCACAGCTCCTCGGCTTTGGCGGCGTGCTTCATCAGCTTTTTGAGGGGGATGCCCACCAAAGCAGCCGGAAAGAGCCCGAACACCGAAAGCGCCGAGAATCGGCCTCCCACCGCAGGCTCGCCGTAAAGGATGCTCGCCCATTTCTCGCTGATGGCCCGATTGGCCAGAGGAGAGCCGGGGTCGGTTATGGCCACCAGATGCGAAGAGAGCTTCTTCGCGCCCATGACCTTCATGAACTCGTCACGCACGGCGCTCAGCATGAGGCGCATCTCCAGGGTGCCGCCGCTTTTCGACGACACGATGACGAGGGTCTTCTTCAAATCGCACTTGCCCAGCACCCGGCGCAGGCGCACAGGCGAATCGGAATCCAGGACGAAGAGCTTCATGCGCGGCTTGCGAACCTTGTAGAACTTCGTCAGCACCATGGATGCCTGGGTGGAACCGCCCTGGCCGATGAGCAGCACGTATCTCATCCCCTGATCGGCGAAGCTATCGGCGAGCTTTTGGATGGACTTCACCGGATACGGCGGGGTTAGCGCCAAATCGGTCCAGCCCATGAACTCACCCGCACAGGCTTGGGCCGCCGGCGAGAAGGAATAAAGCGTTGCATCTTGGGCCTGAACGCGACTCGCCGCCTTCTCGGCCACGAGCCTTTGAACCGCTGGATAGGTGATATTGGAACGAACGCTTAGCATGGGAATGCCTCTTCCTGGCTTGAGCGGATAGATACTCCGGATACGATTCTACCAAACCCGGCTGCGCCGTTGAACGCCCCGGCCCATCGCGCGAAGCGGGTTTTAGCGGTTTTTACCGGGTTTTACGTCCCTTAACGGGCAGAACGCCTCTTGAAAGCCACAGCTCCCAAGGCCACGGCTGCAACGGCCATGCAGGCAAGGGGGACCAGCGGCAGCGTATCACCCGTTGAGGCCAAAGCGGCAGGACGGGTGTAGCCGTCGGGAATCACGCTTGCGGCCTGCTGCACGGTGAAGTTGGCAGAGACCTCGGTGAGGCCGTCATCGAAGAAGGCGGTCATGGTATGGGGGCCTTCGGAGAGCGTCTGAAGGAATCCCGGACGCAAATCGATGATGGTGGTGCCGGCGCGGGAGTCGTAATCCTGACCCCAAATGAGGTCGTTGCCATCCACCGTTACCTTGTATTTGAAGCGGCTGTAATCCGGCGAGAAGATGAACTCTAGGCCAGTTTGGGAATCCTTGCGCCACACGCCACCGGAGCCCACCAGGCACGATGCGTCGGGCATCACGGTGGAGCGGAACACCATGGAGGTGGTGCCGTCGCTTCCCAGCACCGAACCCAAGCCATAGAGGTTGCCGGCATAAACCGTAGCCGCAGCACCGCTCACGGGCTCGTCGCTCAAGGTCTGGCTGTAGGGGCTCACCGAGCCATCGATGTTGCCCCAAGCACCCACGTACGTATCGCTGATGGTGGAGCCGGAGCTTTGGGGACCCACCAGGATAAGGCCCTCATCGGCCTGGCTGAGCGCACCGGAGAGCACCGCTTTGCGGGACGGATAATCCGCTATGTTCGCGGGCTCGGTAACACCCGAGGTGATGGGGGAGCTGTTCAGGTCGCTTACCCCTTCGCGATAGATCGTCACTTTGGGCGTACCCGTACCATTGCGCAGGTCGTTCAGGCTATCGGCATAAGAGTAGATGTAGAGACCGTTATCGTAGGGGACGGTTTGGGCACCCACGACCGGTGAAGAAAGATGGCCTGCTTCCGTAACGGCACCGGTGGAGATGTCGAAGGTGAGCACGGCATCGGTGGGGGAGCCATTCTGGATGCCGCCCACCATCTGAAGCACCTTGCCGTTATTCACCACACTCGTAGCCACAGGGACCCCCTGGGCGGGAATCTCCTGCCAAGAAGGGGCCTCGCTGTTGGGGTCGAAGGTATACACGTGGGACTCGGGATTCGAGGTTATCGCCGGCAAGGAGCCATCGCTTCCCATAGGCGCTCCCACCAGGATGATCTCCCCTTCTGAATAGTCCGTCGCACCGAACACGGTAGCGCTGCAGAACTGAAGCCAATCCGGCAAAGTAGCGAGCGTCGTCCAGGCGCCGTCCTGGAAGCACTCCAGCGTACGATAACCCGAGACCGTCTGACCGCTGCCATTCTTGAACGCGACCTCGCGCATGTAGTAGAGCTTTCCACCCGAACCCAGCAGGATGCCGCCGTTGAGCAGCTCCTCGGAGCCAGCCAACTCCGGCACGATCTTGCTCAGCTCGCTGTTCGTGGGCGGAGGCGTGAGCTCGTTGGGATAAAGGCCTGCCGAGGCAAGCTGCACGTTGTCGCCCGATTCGTAACCGACGACGGTATAGAACAGATCAACGATGGGGTTGCCGCTGGAGGCGTCGTCGTTGGCGGCAAAAGCCACGGCGGGCACTAGCGATAGGGCCAATATGGCGGCCAAGATGAAGCGAGCGCTTTTATGCAGCATTTCTCATCCCTCGCTCGATTAACGGTGCGATTGGTTTGTCATAGCGTTCCAATTATAGCGATGTTTGCCGCGGTTGTCATAAAACACCAAATGAGAGCATGTTTTTGGGCTTCGCAGAAAACGCACAGACAGCCACCTCGTCTATTCGGCGTCATAGCGGGAAGACTCATGCCATGGCATAGGCTGAAGCGCGAAACACTATATATAGTAGAGCCGCCCTCTTAGCGAAAGATCGACCCCACGAAAGATAACTCCTGTTCAAAGTACACTTTGTATCTACAATTTCTTCAAAAAACGTTCTGAATCAACGCTGGATCGCCGCAATCCATCACTGGATCATCTGGAAGAAGAGGCCGACGATGGCGATCCCCGCAAGGATGGCCACGATGATGCTCACGAAGGTGAGGCGGGAGATCCGTTTTTGGGACCGGGCGAGCTCCATGCGGAAATCATGGGAGCTGTAGCCGATGGATGAGCGGCGCCGCTTCCCTATCTCGCGGTCGCTGAACCAATAGCGCGATTCACTGCCCAGCTCGGGGGTGCGCCGGCGCGGGGGCCGGGGCATGGGCTGGCGGGAGCGGGCCATCAGTATCGCCTCTCGCCGAAGCCCTGATCGCGCTGGCTGAGATGCGGAATGGCCACAGTGCCATCGGAAAGACTGCCCTGAGCTTGGGGGTTGTGCTGGGAACGCGGGCGAGCGGCCCCCAGATTGTCGGCGGCATAGGTGCCGCATCCCGCCACTGCCGGTCGCAGTTGGCGAGCGCGCCCCTCTGCCTCGCTTCGCTGAGAACGCGGGTTTTGGGACTGGGTGCGGCGCGCCTGAGCCTGGGCTTGAGCCTGGGCTTGAGCGCGGGCCTGGGCTTGAGCGTCGCCGAGGATGGCCTGAGCCTGGGCGCGGGCCTGAGCGACGATCTGATTGGCTTGGAGCTGGGCATCGCGAACGATGGCCTGGGCTTGGGCTTGGGCACGGCTTTGCAGCTGAGCCACCCGCTGTTGCATCTCGCGACTCGGAGCCCCGGAGGCCGTGGTGTCTGCGCGCAGGGCCAACTCGTCGCGCAGATGCTTGATCTCGCGCAGATACTCGTCAGCCGAGCGCTGAGCCGCGTCGAAATAGCCGTTGGCCATGAGCGCCGCCTCGGCGATGGAGCCCACCTTGGCGTTTTTCGGGAGGCGCTGGGATGCCAGCATGCGCTTGAGATGCTCGTTTTCGGCGCAGGCGTCCTCGTAGTCCTCAGAGAGGCTCACCATAAGCTCAAGGAGCTCTATGCGGCTGAGTTTCTTTAAGCTTCTGTCCATGGATGCTGGGCTTCTTCTTCGTTTTCATGAACACTGCCGGCACATGGGACGCACCCATGCGAAAGTACAAAGAACAGTACGATTATCGGGCAAAACAAGGTTTTTTTCAATAGGACGCGCCACTAGAGGCCCAGGATGGGAGGAAGCTCATCGGGGTGGTGGATGATGAAGTTGGGATCCTCGGCGCGCAACACCGCCTCGGGAAACATCCCCCAGGTCACAGCTACTGTTTTGCAACCAGCGCCACGGCCGGCCTGCATGTCGAAGGGGCTATCGCCCACATAGAGGCACTCTTGAGGCTCCAGGCCCAGGCGCTCAAGGCCCGCGCATACCGGCTGGGGGTCGGGCTTGTGACGTTCGGTGTCGTCTGCCCCGATGCAGCAGGAAAGATAGGGTGCCAGCTGCATGATCTGCAGGCCATGCCAAGCCAAGGCGTGCATCTTCGAGGTGACCACCCCCAGCTTCACACCGCTTGCAGCCAGGCTGCTCAGGCACTGCTCGATGCCCGGGAAAGCGCGCACCATGGCGTCGTGGTGGGCATGGTTGTGCTCACGGTAAACGGCGAGCAGCGTTTCCTGGATGGCCGGGTCGCTTGAGAAATCCTTCATCTGCACCGCCAGCGGCTGGCCCACTTTGGCCATCAGCTGCGCGTCAGAGAGGGCCTCGCCCAAAACGGTGCGGGTGGCATGGCGCATGCTGGACAAGATGAGATCGTGAGTGTCGATGAGCGTGCCGTCGTTATCGAAGAGCACACCGGAAAAAGAAGTCATGGGATCCCTCGTCTATTGCGCCTAGCGGCCTTGCTCGGAAGCGTCGCCCTCGCTAGTGGAGGGAGCGTCTTGGGTATCGTTTCGGCCTTTAAGTTGCTCTATCTGCTCGGAGGATAAGACGAATTCCGCACCCACGACCATGGGCTCACCGTAAACCACCTCAACCTCTTCGACCTCTTGGGAGGCTTCAGTGGCGACGGCAGGTGCGGGCGCAGCGGCAGGCGCAGCCTCAGGGCCAGGCGCGGGCGCAACGGCGGGTGCGGGCGCAGGCGCGCCGACGGGCGTACCGCCCACCTCAGTCGCAGGAGCAGCCGGGGAGGCAGCGGGGGCAGCCACGGGGGCAGCCATCACCGGTGGCTCAGGCGGGATGTTCTGCTCCACAACGGGCTTGGGGGCATCGACCAGCTCGAAGGGCATCGGGTCATCTTGCCCACCCCACAGCGGCACTTCGAATTGCATGACCCAATAGCCTAAAGCGCGGGTGACCATCATGTTGATGAAAACGCTGAACACCAGCGCCCCGTAGATGAACACCAGGGCGAGCAGAATGGCAGGCAACCCCGCAGCGAACACGTAGCGCGCGAGCATCCACAGTGACTGGCTGCTGCTTCCATAAAGGTCGGGACCGGAGACAAAACCCGAATAGGCCATGGAGATCATGAACACCGCGATGAAGGTCACGATGAAGATGAACACGAAGGCGATGACGCCCAAGATCACCATGAGGATCAGGTACATTCCTAAGATCTTCAGGATCCCGCGGCTGTCATGGCGCATCATCTTCCAGATCTTCTTAAGCTGGAAGCCCGCCGAAAGCCGGTCGTAGATGGCCATGCGCATGGAGCCCACCCAAGCGAATACCCCCAGCACCAAAGCGCTCACCGCCGAAAGGGCGCTCAAGACCCACTGAAGCGTCGCAAGGCCGGGATTGGTGGTGGTCTGATAGCCGAAGAACGTGAGGGTGATCTCCCGCGATTCTATGGAGCTAGCTATGAGGGACAGCACATTGGGGATGAGCAGGTAGACGAACATGATGACAAGCAGGAACCCCATACGGCGCCAATACTTGCCATCCGGGTTGGCGAAGATCTTCGAAGGCAGCGGCTCATGGGTTCCCCAGGCTATCTCACGGGCCCAGCCGTAAAGGTAGCTCAACACCATAAAAGGACCCACAATGGGAATGAGCGAGATGAGGCCCAGCAAAAGCAGCTTCCCGAACCAACCTCGAGAATGCTTCACATCCGCCCAAGCCGTCCGGAAATAATGCATAGCCGTGTCCTTCCTTCGCAGTCTTGCGTCAATTATGGGCCTTCTGATGCAAGGGGCCATCTATCGTTGCCAAGATGAAACCAGCAAAACCGATGGCCCCGCTTTTAGCCCCCTCAAAGAGCAAGGCTGGAAACCTCGGCTTCCAGCCTTGCAGCGATCCCAATGGCAGCCAAGCTGCTGCCGGGCTTTGGAAACGGGTCGTTACTTCAGGGTAACGGCAGCGCCCGCCTCTTCCAGGGTGGCCTTCATCTCTTCGGCCTTGTCCTTGGCAACGCCTTCCTGGATGGTGGTGGGAGCACCCTCCACGGCCTCCTTGGCCTCCTTGAGGCCCTGGCCGGTGATCTCGCGCACGGCCTTGATCACAGCGATCTTGTTGTCGCCGAAGCCCTCGAGCACCACGTCGTACTCGCTCTTCTCCTCACCAGCACCGCCGGCCTCGCCGCCAGCAGCACCGGCCACGGCAGCCACGGCCACGGGAGCGGCAGCGGACACGCCGAAGGTCTCCTCGATCATGGTCACCAGCTCGGAAGCCTCCAGCAGGGACATTTCCTTCAATGCTTCGATGATCTCTTCTTTGGTAGCAGCCATTTCTGCTTTCCTTTCTATTCGTTGGGCTATCGCCCGTTGCAGCGTCTTGCTGCATGATTACCAATACACTGCGGCTTCAGGCCGCAAAACCGCTAAGCGGCCTTCTGACCGGCGACCTGCTTGATCGCCTGGGCGAGCCCGCTGGGCACGCCGTTGATGGAAGTCGCCACGCCGCGGGCAACGCCGGAGATGGCACCGGCGATCTTCGCGAGCAGCTCCTCCTTGGACGGCAGGGATGCAATGGCTGCAACCTCTTCGGGGGTGACGAACTTGGCGTCCATCATGCCGCCCTTCACCGTGAGGTTATCGTTGCTCTTGGCGAACTCCGTCACCGCCTTGGCAGCGGCGGCCACATCGCCTTCGCAGAACACGAAAGCAGAGGGACCTTCCAGGATGGAATCCATCTCCGGCAGCTCCAATTCCTTGAGCGCGATGCGCATGATGGTGTTCTTGTACACCTTCATGATGGCACCGGATTCGCGGATGGAACGGCGCAGGGCCTCCACTTCCTTCACCGTGAGGCCGCAGGCGTCGATCACCCACATGGCCTGCACGTCGGCAAGGTCGGCCTTGATGTTCTCCATCATCTCCTGATTACGGACATTAGGCATATCACACCTCCTTCTCAAAGCTCGTGTTCCGCCCTTTCGGGTGGGCGTCGCTTCGAAAAAGAAACGACCCCGGCTGTTAGACAGCAGGGGTCGCACCATTCATCGAGTACAACCACCTCGGCGGGCCGCTTGCACGTTTAAGCCTTTCGGCACCTGCTGTCTTCAGTAGCGGAACCTTTTACGGTCACGCTGCAAATGCAGCCGTTATATAGTAGCGTTTTGCAGGACTTGACCTCGTATCTCTACAAAGTCTCCACTTTTCCCGCCCAGGGCTTGCTGCGCCGATCCGAAAGCAAGGAAAAGGGGACGGCCAGCAGGGGGGCGCTGGCCGTCCAGAGGAGTGGCCTTGCCAGGAGGCAAGGCTCGGAATCGGTGGTTGAAGCGCGCTGCGGGCGCAGAGAGCGCGGCAGCGGGATCAGCGAAGGATCAGCGGAACTTGCAAAGGGCTACGCTTGCGGTACCCAAAAGGCCCAAGACCATGGTCACGATGCCGCAAAGCATCCACTGATCAAGGGCCGGGCCCAGAAGCGCCGAGGGAACCGCTGTGCCCAAGAACTGCCCCAGGCTCTGCACGAGCAGAAGCACACCCATGCCAATGGACATGAGCTCCGGCTTCCCCAGCACCGCAGGGTATGCCGCCACGAACACCGTGGGCGTGCCCATGGCCAAAAGCCCCATCACAACCAGGGCGACCCACATGACGGGCCCCGTAAGGTTCAACATGATGAAGCAGCACGGCCCCAGCACCAGCATCCCTAAGATGCAAAGAGGCTTGCAGCGCCCCAGGCGGTCGGAGATGGCACCGAACGCGATGGAGGAGATGACGGCGAGCATCATGGGCAGCGTGCTCACGATGCCCGATTGAGCGGGGCTCATGCCCTGCTGCTGCAAAGCGGTGGGCGCATACGCCAAGATGGTGAGGAGCACCATCTGGAAGACCGCGAAGGGGGCGAGGAACAACCAGGTGTTGGGTTTGAAGAACACCCGCCAATCTCCCGGGGAGGCCTGAGTCTCTGAGGCAGGGGGAGCGGGGGGAACCTTCACGTAAAGGGCGAAGATGATCCCGCCCACTGCGGTGATGGCCGCATAGCCGACCCAAAGCCCCACGAAGCCCACGCTATAGTAAAGAGTGGGGGTGAGCACGCCGGCGAAGGTGGCGCCCAACATGCCGCCCAGCATGTAGATGCCGGTGGCGGTGCCCATCTTGGCCGGGTCCACGCACGCCTGGATGATCAGGGGCGCGCAGGCGACCACGAACACCAGCGCCACGCCCTCCAGGGCACGGGTGAAAAGCAGCAGCCCTATGTCGGTTGCGAACGCGCCCAAGAGCCCAGCGCATACATTGATGACCACAGCGGCCAGGATGATGGCCTTAGGGCCGAAGCGCTTGGCAAGGAACCCCGTTGGCAGGGCAACCACCATGCCAACGAACGTGAAGATGGACATGGACCACGATGCCGTAGCCGCATCCACGGAGAAAAGCCCCATGAAATCGGTCATGATGGTGGGGATCTTATACTGGGCCATGGTGACAGCCGTAGCCACCAGGAACAAGACGATGCCGATGGCAAAGGCGTTCTTGTAGGCCACTTCCCGCTCGTCTTGGAGCACCTCAACCACTGCGGCGCTGCCATCACCGGTCTGCTGGATCTGCGTCATTTTCCTCTTCCTACCCTGTATCGGACAAAAACAAGGGGCCGACCCAAAAGCCGGCCCCGTTCGCTTCCCCTAAGCCTTAGGCATTATAGGGAGTGAAGAGCGCCCGGTGGGTCTTTTCAGCGGCCTTCTGAGCAAGCTCCTCAATGGTGCCGAAGTACAGGCAATGGGCCGGGCAGTGCATGACGCAGCTGGGCGGCTTGCCCTCGGCGGTGCGCTGAGCGCACAGGTCGCAAAGGCTGGTGGGCATGGGCAGGTAGTTGTACTCCCACTTGCCATCAGGCAGCTCGCGGGGGCCATCCTGCAGGATCTTGATACCGAACTGGCCAGCGCCCAGATCCAGGGCCTTGCGGCAGGCCACCTCGCAGGTGTGGCAGCCCGTGCAGTAGTCGTAATCGACGAGAAGTCCGTATTCTACGCTCATGTTCTATCCTCTCTTAAGCCCTGTGGCTATAGGTCTTGTCAACTTCGGTCGTTGCATTCGGCTTGGAGAAGCCGTCGCCTTCGGAAACGCGGATGGAAGGCAGTTCCTTGCTGTTCTCTTCCGTGCACTTGTACACCTTGCAGAGCTGGTTCTTGTAGGGAGCGCCATAGCCGGTCACGCCGTTATCGCACTGGGGAACCAGGTTGTTGATGTTGGAATCGAACACGCCGTACAAGGTGGGCTCGGCCGGGTCCTTCTCGGGGAACCACCAGCCGTGGTCGGCGCGCACCACGCGGTCGTCCAAAGACGGGTTGATGCGCAGACGCTGACGGCAACGGCCATGCTGGTTCTCAAGCCAGCACCAATCCTCATCGTGGATGCCCAGCTTCTCGGCCGAGGCGGGGCTCATCTCAAAGTGCGGATCGGGATACAGCTCGCGGCTCATGGTCTCGGGCTGGCGATGCTCGGAGTGGAAGAACTCCACGTGGCGAGCGCCGGTGCTCAAGACGAAGGGGTATTCCTCCCACAGGTCAGGACGGGAGTAAGGGCTGGAGTGCGGCTCATCCCAATCCGGCAGCGGGTCATAGCCCCACAGCTGGAATACGGAGTCGAACAGCTCGATGCGGCCCGTGGGGGTGTTGAAGCCCGGCTGGCCGTCGTAGCGGCAAAGACCCTTCTCATATTTGCGGTACTCGAAATCCGGGTACATGTAGACGTTCTCCATGAGCTTCGCGTAGCCGCCCTCGAAGCCCTGGGTCTCGTTGGTCAAGATGTTGTCGGCCCACTCGGCGTCGTTGTTCCAGGGGAAGCGCTCGGGATGCAGGCGCTTGCCCAGCTCGGTCACAACGGTGTCGTCGGATTTCGCATCACCGTAGCTGCAGACCTTCTTCATGCCGCGCAGCGGCACCCACCACACGCGCTGGGAGTCGCGCTCGGGGCTCATGGCAGCCGGCAGGAAGATGTCAGCGAAGGCCACGGCCGTAGGCGTGAGGAACAGGTCGTTCACCACAACGAAGTCCACCGTCTTCACAGCGCGATAGATGCGCGGGGCATCGGCGCCCATGTTGGCGATGGGGTTGGTGGAGGTAAGCCACAGCATGCGGATGGGATAGGGCTTGCCGGTCTCGATGGCCTCCAGGATGGAGTCGGAATGAGCCGTGGAGCTGAAGCCGGCTTTGGCCATCAGCGGATACTCGGCACCGATGCGGCTCGCTTGCACCTCGGGCGGCAGGAAGTCGAAACCATAGTTGTAGCAGGCGTTCTGCTCATAGGCATTGCGGATGATGATGTTTCCACCGGGGACGTCGCAGTTGCCGGTGATGGACCAGATGGCGTTGATGGCCTGAGCGGTGGGGATGCCCCAAACCGCCTGGTCGATGGGCAGGCCCCACTGAATGGCGGAAGGCCAGTTGGTGGCATAGGCGCGGGCGGCCTCGCGGATGAGGTCGGGCTCCACCCAGCAGATCTCGCCCACGCGCTCCGGCGTCCAATCCTTCACGCGCTCGGCCAGCTCGTCGAAACCATAGCACCAGCGGTCCACGAAGTCGTGGTCGTAGAGGTCTTCCTCGATGATCACGTTAAGCCAACCAAGGGCCATGGCTCCGTCGGTGCCGGGGCGCAGGCGCAGCCAGTACTCGGAGCGGGCAGCGAGCCACGTGAGGGAGGGATCCACGGTGATCATCTTGGAGCCGCGCTGCATGCAGTCCACGATCCAGTGCCCGTAGAAGTTGTCGGAGTTGGACTCCACAGCGTTGCAAGCCCAGTTCACGATGTATTTCGGCAAACGCCACTCGGTATTCTGCTCATCGTAGCGGCTCTCGAACTGCTGGGACATGTCGGCGATGAGGAAGTCGCCGTTCATGGATGCCATGGCGGCGCTGCGCGGCTGGAAGCAGGACTCGCCAGACAAAAAGCCCAAGCAGAAGTTGGGAGAGTCGAAGGCCGCATAGCACAGATACGGGATCTGGGTGCAGTTATTGCGCCCGGTGCCGATCATGCAGGCGATGGACTGACCACCGTAATCGCGCCAGATCTCGCGCACCTTGGCCTCGATGATGTCGTATGCCTCATCCCAGGTGATCTCTGCCCATTCGTTGGAACCGCGCTCGCCTGTGCGCTTGAGCGGCTTCTTGGGGCGACGCTCATTGTTCACCAGCTCGGGCATCTCCAAACAGCGCATGCACAGCGTGCCCTGGTTATAGGGGCAATCCGGGTCGCCTTCCACCTTCTCCAGCTTACCGTTCTTGGTGTAGTACAGAACGGCGCAGCCGTCGTGGCAGCCGGGACCGGACCAAACGGTGGTGCGGGTTACATCGTACTCCCCGTCCTTCCACTCGTTTTGTCCCTTGTGCTTCTCGTAATAATCTAGCTCCATGGGCTAACTCCTTTCGTTTGTTGCACCTTCATGGAGGTATCGCCTATTCAGGCTTGTTCTCGGGATAGCCCTCATAGCCGTTGCCGGAACGGTTCGCGCCGGCATAGGAATAGCCGTCCACCTCGGTCACACGCATGGAAGGCATCTCCTTGGAGTTCTCCTCCGTGCAGGCGTACACCTGGCACAGCTGGTTGGCATAGGGAGCGCCGAAGCCGGTGTCGTCGTTCTCGCACTGGGGAACCAGGTTGTTGATGTTGGAATCGAACACACCATAGAGCGTGGGCTCGGCGGCCTCCTTCTCGGGGAACCACCAGCCGTGCTCGGCGCGCACCACGCGGTCGTCCAAAGACGGGTTGATGCGCAGGCGCTGACGGCAGCGGCCGCGCTGGTTCTCGATCCAGCACCACTGACCCTCTTCCAGGCCGCGCTCGGCGGCGGCGGCGGGACTCATCTCGAACAGCGGATCGGGATGCAGCTCGCGTGAGGTGGTGCCTTCTTGACGATGCTCGGAATGGAAGAACTCGAAGGAGCGGGCGCCGGTGGTGAGCACCAGCGGATACTTTTCGGCCAGCTTCGGCGAGCTCACCGGCGAGCAGCTGGGCTCCTTGAAATGCGGCACCGGATCATAACCCCACAGCGCGAAGTTGGAATTCCACAGCTCGATGCGGCCCGTGGGGGTGTTGAAGCCCGGCTGGCCATCCATGCGCAGCAGGCCCTTCTCATACTTATAATAGTTGAACTCGGGGTAGGCCCAAACCTGCTTGCAGGCATCCTCGAAGTTGCGGTAAGGAATCTGATCGTTGCACTCGTATTGCAAGATATGGTTGATCCAGCCCACATTGTCATCCCACGGGAAGTTCTCGGGCTTCAGGCGCTTGCCCACCATGGTGACCAAGTCGTCATCGGAGACGCATTCCTCGTGCTGGGTGACCTTCTTCATGGTGCGGTTGGGCACCCACCAGCAGCGCTGGGAATTGCGCTCGGGAGACATGGCGGCCGGCAGCACCAAGTCTGCGAAGGCCACAGCCGTCGGCGTCATGAACAGGTCGTTCACCACCACGAAGTCCACGGATTTAAGGGCACGGTACACGCGCGGTGCATCGGCGCCCATGTTGGCGATGGGGTTGGTGGAGCTCATCCACACCATGCGGATGGGATACGGCTCGCCAGTTTCGATGGCAGCCAGCACGCTGTCGGCATGGGCCGAGGAGCTGTAGCCGGCGCGCGACAGCAGCGGGAACTCCGCTCCCAGCTTCTTACCCTGCATCTCAGGGGACAGCAGCTGATAACCATAGCCATAGGAAAGGTTCTCGTCAAAGGCGTTGCGGATGATGATGTTACCGCCGGGGTTGTCTACGTTGCCAGTGATGGCCCACAGCGAGTTGACCGCATCGGCCGTGGCGGTTGCGTTGGTGGTCTGGTCGAGCTTCAGACCCCACTGGATGGCCGCAGGATGCGCCTCTGCGTACATGCGGGCGGCGCCCACGATGTCGTCGGCTTTAACCCAGCAGACCTCAGCGGCCTTCTCCGGAGTCCATTCCTTAGCGGCCTCAGCCAACTCCTCAAAACCATAGCACCACTTCTCCACGAAGTCGTGATCGTAGAGGTCCTCGCTGATGATCACGTTGATCATAGCCAATGCCAAAGCGGCATCGGTGCCGGGGCGCACGCGCAGCCAATACTCGGAGCGGGCGGCCAGCCACGTGAGGGAGGGGTCCACGGTGATCATCTTGGAACCGCGCTGCATGCAGTCCACGATCCAGTGGCCGTAGAAGTTGTCGGAGTTGGACACCACAGCGTTGCAGCCCCAGTTCACGATGACCTCGGGGCAGCGCCACTCGGTGTTCTCCTCGTCGTAGCGCAGGGCGAACTGCTGGGACATGTCTGCGATCATGAAGTCGCCGTTCATGGATGCCATGGAGGCGCTGCGGGGGCAGAAGCAGGAATCGCCTGCCAGATAGCCCATGGAGAAGTTGGGCGTGCCGAAGGCGGCATGGGCCATGTAGGGGATTTGGTCGCAGTTATTGCGGCCGGTGCCGATGTGGCACACGATGGACTCGGGGCCGTAGTCGCGCCAGATGGCACGGACCTTCTCCTCGATGATATCGAGGGCCTCGTCCCAGGTGATCTGCTCCCACTCGTTGGCACCGCGCTCGCCAACGCGCTTCATGGGATGGCCCAGGCGGGTGGGATTGTTCACGTACTCGTCCATCTCCAGGCAGCGCATGCACAGCGTGCCCTGGTTGAACGGGTTTTCGGGGTCGCCTTCCACCTTCTCCAGCTTGCCGTCCTTGGTGTAATACAGGACACCGCAGCCATCATGGCAGCCGGGGCCGGACCAGGCAGTGGTGCGCGTGACGGTGTAGTCGCCGTCTTGCCACTCTACCTCCCCCTTATGCTTTTCGTAGTAATCGAGATTCATGGTGGGACTCTCTCCTTCTCTCTCTTGGACGAACATTGCCGTGCAAAACAAGGGGAGCGCACGAAGCACTCCCCTTGGCGATGCCGGGCTTTAAGCCTCAGTGGTGCGAAGCTTGGTAAAGGCGGCGAGAACGATGTAGAGGACGCCGCAGATGATGACGCCGATGCAGCAAGGCATCATGAGGTCGTTGTACATAGCCAAACCCATGGCCGGGGTGAGGCCGAGCAGGGTGGCGATGGTGGTGGAAACCGGGGTGGCCAGGAAGCAGCCGGCCTGATGGAACGCGGTGAAGATGCCCATGGTCTTGGTAGCGGCACCGATGGGCACCAGGTTGGTGAGAATGTTGGAGGTACCCGGGATGATGATGGCGAATCCCCAATGGCCGATGAGGAAGCAGGCAATGTAAGCCCACATGTTGCCCTCGCCGGGAGCCGGCGCGAAGATGGCGCAGCCAGCGAAGATGATACCCAGCCAGAGACAGGCGACCGGCATGAGCCATTTACGCAGCAGCTTGTAAACGGGACCCAGGGTGAAGCCGGAGAGCATACCCACAACGGTCATGGCGGAAAGCAGCAGGCCGGACTGACCGGCGTCGGCTCCGAAGGAGCTTGCCATGATCATGGAAGCGTAGAGGATGGTGGGCATTGCCAGGGAGCAAGCGCAGGTAAGGAGGATGACGTAAGGCCACACGATGGCAGGGATCTTGGTATCCACCTCGGTGCCTTCGGCCTTGGCGAGCTCTTCTTCCTGCTCCAGGTCTTTAGGCGGCTCTTTCAGCATAGTGATGACGAGGATCAGCGGGATGAAGCCGATGAGGTATACCAGGAAGGTGTGCTGCCAGCTCACCAGGGCCAGATAACCACCAGCGAGCTCCATGAAGATGGTGCCGATGTTGAAGAAGGCCATGCCCACACCCAGCCAGGTAGCGCGCTGGTCTTCATTGTGAATCAATTTGAAGGTGAGGGCGGATGCCAACGGATAGGACCAACCCACAGCCACACCGAAGATGAACCGGAATACCAGAAGGGTCTCGAAGGGAACATCGTTAGGCAGGAAGAACGGTGCGATACCGGAGACGATATAGCACACCATGGCGATGATGATGGTGGTCTTGTATTTAATGAAGCGCCCGGTCAGGATGCCCGAAAGAATGCCTGCGGGTATCATGCCCAGGGCTACCATGGAAACCACGTAACCGATATTGGGGCCGGCCTCCGGGAAGTTCATGCTCATGGTGGCCATGCCGGCGTTCACGCCGCCCTGGGAAGCACCCAGCGCGAAGATGGAAAGGATCGGGATCATCGCGATGCCGATGCCCTTTTGCACATTCTCTTTCACTTCTAATCTCCTCCTCTTGACAAATGATTGATTCTGCAAGTACTTTTTGAGATTCCACCCCCCTCTATCATGCAGAATTCCCCAACTGTCTAAAGGATATGGAGAGTGCTGCGCATGGGGGAAATAGAAAATGTGCGGTTGAATAATCAGAAACGGAAAGGAACCCACACAGCTTTCTTTAGAAGCCTATTCTGTTTTGGAATGCGCCTATTTCCATACCAGTGGGCTACAATCGGCTGCGGATTCCCTTTCTTACCCATCTACCTGGAAGAAGGGAGGTCGATAGCGTTGCGAATCGATCACCTCGAAGAGTTCGTCGCGCTTGCTCGGTTCTTAAGCTTCACCGAAACGGCTAGCAAATTGAACATGTCGCAGCCAACGTTAAGCAAGCATATCAATTCGCTCGAACGCGAGCTGAAGGTCCCCCTCTTCTCGCGCAACGGCTCCTCGCTTGCCCTCACGAAGGCGGGTAAGCTGGTGCTGCCCCATGCCTTCGAGATACTGGAGGCCCGTAAGCAGATGACCATCGCTGCCAAGCAGGGTGCCAGCATGCTCACACCGCGTCTTTCCATCGGCGGCAATGTGGGTCTGAAGACGGTGCTGGAACGCATCAATCTCATGGCCAGCCGCTTCACCCAGAAATACGGCATCGATATCATTGAGATGAACGATATAGAGACCGATCCTCGGGCATCCATCAACCTCAATTGCGATTCGGCCCCGGATTTCCTCTTCCTCTACCTCGATGAGACCGACGAAGCCGAAGAGGACACCGAAGTGCAATCGGTAGCCCGCGTGCCGCTGGCCGTGGTCATAAACAAAGACCACCGCCTGGCAAGCCGTGAAAGCGTGACTTTGGATGACCTGAGCAGCGAGACCTTCATCAAGCTGGAGGGCAACTACGTGAGCGGGTCTTGGCGCTTCATCGAAGCGGCCTGCCTGGACGCAGGTTTCACTCCCATCTGCCGTCACGTGTATTTCCCACGGGTGACGGATTTCCTGAAGATCACCTTCAACATGAAAAACGAGATCTTAGTGCTCACCACCGATTACGTAGAGCAATACAGCGCGTTCATCTCCGACAACTGCGTGGCGGTGCCCATAGACGACCCCCGGGCCTTCATGCCGTTGGCGGTCATGTATTCCATGAGCAACAACAACCCGTTGATCGACGAAGCCCTGGAGATCATCTTGGGCAACGACACCGAGGAGCTCTAAATGCCTTGTTATCCCTGCAGCCACTGCAACAAATGCGGCATCTTCTCGCTGCGCCTGGAACTCACCTGCGATACCTGCGGGGCCGATGTGGTGACCGGCGAGAGCATCTGCCCCCAGTGCGGCACGCCCTATGCGGGCAACACCACCCGCGGCAAGATGGGAAAGCCCGCCGAGGCAACCGACTATTATACGGAGATCGATGAGACCCGCGGCCTTGATGGCCACGAGGAAACCGACATGAGTTGCGTGCCCTAAGGGTGCGGGAATAAGGAGCGAACATGCCATGCTTTCAATGTTGCCGCCGCCGCGATTCCATCATGGCCACCTCTCATTTGGAGCTGACCTGCATGACCTGCGGTGCGGCGGTGGTGGCCGGGGAGAGCATCTGCCCCCAGTGCCATAGCCCCTATGCGGGAAACACCCGAAGCGGGGAATTCCAAGAAGCGAGCAGCAGCGGGTGCTGCACCACCCCTGAAGCAGCTGAAGGGGAAGCGGGCGCCTAGGGCACCGATTCACGCGAGTACGCGGGGCTTCCAGGCGCCGCTGAGGATACGGGGCAAAAAGGAAGGGGGTCTGAAGACCCCCTTCCTTCTATCAGTCTATCAGGCGATTCGTTCAGCAGCGCTTACTGGCGCTCCTTCCAATCCTCCAGGGCGATCTCGCTGATGGCGGGATTGGCGCACTTCGTCCACACCGGCTCGCCAACGACGTCCTGCTGCACGGCCATCGCCTGCACGCCCAGGAGCACCTCGGGGGTGCCGTTTTCGTCAACGACCTTCACGAGCGCTTCCATGTTGCCCGGATTGAAGACGTATTTGTCGATTCCCGTGGCCTCATCGTATTCATGGGACACAACTTCGAGCTTAGGCATTCTTTCCTCCTGTCATCAGAGTTCGTGATTGAAACCCTGCTAAAGTTTAGTCGCGGGCATTCGCATAAATGAAATGCCCGAACCGCACAAAGTCTATGCCGCTTTGGAATAAGGCTCTCCCCTGTGGCGGCCGGGGACGCCCGAAGGCGCCCCCGTTGCCCGTACATCCGCCAAGCGGCCGATGCGCGGATTAGGCCAAGGGATTGGGCTCGGCGTTGATGGGGATCTTCCAGATGTTCTTGCCGCCGAAGTCGCAGGCGAACAGGTAACCATCGGCGATGAGCAAGTTGCTTACCAGAGGCGATGCCGCTTCCGGCAGGCGGATGGAGGGCATGGGCCAACCAGCGTTGTCCACCATGGCCACCTCCTTGGCGTTCAGGTGGGCGGCATAGACGTTGCCAGCCGCATCGGTCAGCACGCCGTCGGGGCCATGGCCGCCGGTGAGACGCGCGAATACATAGGGGGTATCCTTTGCATCCTTGTAGTTCTTGGACGGCACGCAGATGATGGAGTTGGTGTTGAACTCGGCGATGTAGAGGAACAGGCCATCGGGAGAGATGGTGATGCCGTTGGGATAAGCGGCGGTGGAGACGATCTTCTCAATGGAATAGCTTCCATCACCGTAGTTCACGTAGTAAACCGCACCCTCGTTATTGAAGTAGTCGGACTGTCCAGGATCGGTGAAATAAGCGCCGCCGGTGCCATCGAGCACCAAGTCGTTCAGACCCAAGAACCTCTTGCCCTCGAAGGAGTCCTGGATGACCTTGTATTCACCGGTGCTGATGGTATAGGTGCACAGACCCTGGGCACGGTCGCAGAGCAGGATGGTGTCATCATCGATGAACTTGGCGCCGTTGGGCATGGCCTTCTTCTCCGGGTCGTTATAGACCTCCACGACCTCGCCCTTGTCGTCCAGCTTGAAGATGCGCGAAGAGGCCACATCGATGAACCACAGGGTGCCATCGTGCCAGTTCATGCCCTCCAAGATGCCCGTGTTCTCCACATGGGCCACAAGCTCCCACTCGGCGCTGGCATCCACCGGGCATTTCAGCAGATCGGACATCTGAGGGCCCTGGGCGTATTTCTTCCCCACCTCAGGAGCCGCCGCCGACGCGCTGCCCGAAGCCGCCGCGCTGCCTGCAGCTGCTGTAGACGAAGCCGCAGCCGACGCGCTGCCGCCGGAGTTGCTGCTGCATGCCGCCAAGGCGCCCGTAGCCGCCACGGCGCCGAATGCAACGGTGCCCTTCAGAAAGCTTCGGCGATTCATTTCCGTTCCCATACTTCCCCTCCTCTTAATCGATTCGCTTCCATATAGAAGCCAAGGCGAATATACGAAAAGCCCTATGCATGGAGAAAATTCGATTGACCGAATAAGCCGATGCCCTCTTCGTAATGGCTCCAGGACGTTTCAGCATGGCCGGATTCCAATACGGCACAGCGGCCCATTTTCGTCCGATCAGGGCTGTTTGGGGCCGCCTATGCCGTACCATAAGGGGAAAGCTGCAAGACCAAGGGGGAACATGATGAGCGCAAACGACCGGAAAAAAAGCGAGCAGGATGAGCGCAAGCCCGTAGTGCTCTCGAAAGATGAGGCGCTCTATCCGCCAAGCAAGAAGGCGCTGCGCACCACGGTCATCGCCATCGTCATCGCGATCATCGTAGCCGTTGCCGTATTCGTCTTCTTCCCGCTGCCCCAAGGCTGATCCCCCAAGCCGGAGCCGCGGGCTATGCCCTGCCTCCGCGCCTGGCCCTCAAGGGGCGTATGCAAAGCGACCCCCGATGAGCGCTTGCCGATCGGGGGTCGCTTAGAGGTCTTTCGCCGCAACTAGGCGGCCGCTGCCGATTCCGCCGGTTCCTCCGGCTCCTCCACAGGTTGTTCCACCACGCCATCGGTGGGTTTGCCGGTGGTTATCTCGCTCACCGTGTTGGTGGGGTCGTTCTTCACGTAATCGAACGAGATGGCATCGCCCTTGTCGTAACCCACGATCCCTACCGCACCCGGTAAGATGAAGTCGTAGATGGCATCGTCGCCTTCCAGGGTTATGTAGAAGTGGGAATTGCCATCAACCACAGCCTGGTAGATGGTGCGTATGTTACCGCTTGCGCTGGCATAGGTGTTCGATGCCGCCATATCCGCACCCGATATGGCGCCATTGGTGGCCAGCAGCGCCTCATAGGACTTCTGGCAATCGGCCACGGTATCGCCCACAGCCACATTCTGGTAGCGCTGGATGTCGATCATGGCGAACTTCTTCACCAAACCGGCACCATCCTTCAACGCCATGAAGTAGGTGGGCTGGTTCGCCACGTTGATGAGCAACGGGAAGGTGGCGGTGTAGCGCAGGTTCTGCACTTGGCCTTCGGCGGAATCCATGGCGGAGTCCTCGGTGGCGCCAGCCACGGCATAGTAGTGGGACTCGGCCGTGCGCTGGTTCACCAGCACGAAGCCCACGATGGAGTTATCGGCCGTAGCCGAGGTCACACCCGTGTAAACCCACACGTCATCGTCTTTGGCGATGTAGTTGTAGCCCAGGGTGCCATCGGTGCCCGGGGTGGTCTGCACCACGCCTGACTGCCCCAACCAGGAGTTGAACCAGCCATCCATGTAGCGGCCGGACCAGTTGTACTGGCGCAACAGCAGCTCAGCCGGATAGACACGGTCCACCCACTGGGGCACGTCCTCCACAGCAAGCTCGGTGCACTCACCGGTGCTGGCGTTGCAGAGCACCACGCGATCGATGGTCTCACCACCGAAAAGCCCAATGGTGTACTGACGCACCGGGCAGATCCACCAAGGCTGGCCGTCCTCATCTATCTCGAAGGATTTCTCATCGAAGATGTAGAAGGGGTATTTCAGCTGCACATAGCGATCGATGTTGCGAGCGAGCGGCTCAGAGGCGGTGTATTTCATGCCCTGGCCCTCGGGCAGGCGCACGATCTCCGCGTCCTGGTTGGTCATATTCACCAGCGCATAGGCCGGAATGCCCTCCTCGCGATTGGTGAACCACTTGAACAGGTCGGCGTAGCCCAGAGGCGACACGCGCACCGGGACGTTCTTGTAGTTGATCTGGCTGTAGAGGGTGCTCACTTCGAACTGGCTCACGTACTCGGGGATGGAGCCCATCTCGCGGTTGCCCAGCAGGATCGCGGAATCACGGTCGATGACGGGAATCTGCTCGTAGTCCACCTCTTGGATGTCGTCGGCGAAGTTGAGCGTGTCGGTTTCCAGCACATGGGCGAATTTCTCCGCATTGCCCGGGAACAGCGACAGAGATGCCACGGCCCCCAGCACACCCACCACGGCAATGGCGATGGGGATGAACGAAGCGAACCTGAACGCCTTGGACTTGCCGCGGTTGGGATCGAGTTTGCTATCCCCCGTCTCGTAGCGGCGCGACCGGGCGCGGAAGAACAGGAAGCAGGGCAGAAGCACGAGGATGGCCACGAAGAACCAGCAATCGACGCTGTTGATGCTGATGGGCGGATGGAACCACCAGTAGGCTGCCAAGATAATGAGCACTGCCACAATGACGGCGATCACGATGGTGCGCTTGGACCAAGAAGCCATGGAATCGCGCATGGAGCTGCCGATGTTTATAACGGGAGGCTCACTGCCGCCCCCGCCGTTGCCACCGCGGTGTCCGCCCCCACCGAAACCCGGGAAGGGGAAACCCCCGAAGGGCATATCCCCGCGGGAGCGATTCCCGCGACCGGCGTCGCCGGAGCCCGCACCCGCACCGCCGCCCGAGGCATCGGAAGCCTCAGAGGAGGATGCCTTCACGCTTTTGCCGTCGCCCTGCAGGTCATCCAAGGGAACGCCAGAGATCTTCAAAGCGTCCAACAAAGAATCCAAGCCCGATTGAGCCATAACTACCCCTTACATCAAAGAACGTAGGACATACTGAAGTATACCGTCATTGCCGTAGTATTCGCCTTCTGTTGGCGTATCGACACGAACAAGCGCCTGAAATTCCGTTGAAGAGCCATCCGGACGCGTTGCCGTCACCGTTACCACAGCCGGGTCGGGCAGCCCTTGAGAGAAGTCGATGGGCGCGATGCTGATGAGCTCATCGCCCTGGATCCCCAGGCTCTGAGCGCTCTGACCTTCCTGGAATTGCAGCGGCAGGATGCCCATGCCGATGAGGTTCGACCGATGGATGCGCTCGTAGCTTTCGGCCAGCACCGCTTTCACACCCAAGAGCATGGGCCCTTTGGCCGCCCAATCGCGCGAAGAGCCCGAGCCGTACATCTTGCCGGCCACGATCACCGCAGGCACTCCCGCAGCGCGATAATCCATGGCCGTGATATAGATGGGAGCGACCTCGCCGGTGAGGAAGTCGGTAGTCCAGCCGCCTTTCCTTCCTTTTGCCAGGGCGTTTTCCAACTTCACATTGCCGAAGGTCCCCCGCATGAGCACCTCGTGGTTGCCGCGGCGCGAGCCGTAGGTGTTGAAGTCCCCCGGCTGCACTCCGCGCTCGGTCAGATAGGCGCCGGCGGGCGTATCGGCGGCAAAGGAGCCGGCCGGAGAGATGTGGTCGGTTGTGATGAAATCTCCCAGAAGCGCCAGGATGCGCGCCTCCTTCACGGGAGCGGGCGACTGCGCGCAAGCCGCCATGGCATCGAAGTAGGGAGCGGCGCGCACATAGGTGGACTCCTCATCCCACGAGAAAAGCTCCCCGCTGCCCGCAGGCAGAGCCGCCCAGGCCTCATCACCCTGGAAGAGGGCGGCAGAGCCTTGCTCGTACAGATCGGCGGTGACGTAGCGCTGCACCAGGGAGGCTATCTCCTCATCACTCGGCCAGAGGTCCCTCAAATAGACGGGACTTCCCTGTTCATCAACGCCAAGGGGGTCTCGCTCCAAGGAGAAGTCAACAGTGCCTGCTAGGGCATAGGCCACCACGTAAGCCGGAGCCATGAGATAGTTCTGGGAGACATCCGGGGAGATGCGGCCATCGAAATTGCGGTTGCCCGAAAGCACGCTGGCCAGCTCTATCTCCCCCGCGACGGCATGGAGCGCCGGATCCAGCGGCCCGGAGTTGCCGATGCAACTCATGCAACCGAAACCGCAGGTGTGGAATCCCAGCTGGCTCAGGGGTTCCAGCAACCCTGCCCGGGCAAGCAGAAGCTCGGTTGCCCTGCTGCCAGGGGCGAGGATGGTCTTCACCCAGGGCTTGGCCTTGAGCCCTGCAGATGCGGCGCGCTTCGCCAGAAGCCCGCAAGCGAGCATCATGCGCGGGTCGGTGGCCGTGGTGCAGCTGGTCACCGCTGCGATGGCGATCGCCCCATCCCCCAGCTCATAGGAGTTCCCGTCAAGGGTGACCTCCAAACGCCGGCTGAGATCGCAACCCCGCTGCTCGCACACCTCTTGGAAACGCCCTTGCAGATCGGCGAGTGCCACGCGGTCATGGGGGCGCGAGGGGCCGGCGGCGCTGGGACGCACCTGGGAAAGATCGAGCTCTATCACGCGGCCGTAGGTGCGCGGCGCATCATCGCCCCAAAAGCCCTGAGCCTTCGCATAGGCCTCCACCAGCGCTACCTCCTGAGGGCTGCGCCCGGTGACCTCAAGGTAATCCAGGGTTTGGCGGTCCACCGGGAAAAGCGTGCAGGTGGATCCATATTCCGGCGTCATGTTGGCGATGCAAGCCCTCTGGGTGGCGCTCAGCTTCTCCACCCCGGGGCCGATGCATTCCACGAAACAGCCCACCACGCCTTCTTCGCGCAGGCGCTGGGCGAAGGTCAAAGCCACATCCATGGCCGAAACGCCCGGTGCCAGACTGCCGGTGAGCTTCACGGCCACCACCTGGGGGACCAGCGTGGTGATGGGCTGCCCCAGAGCCGCCGCTTCGGCTTCGATGCCGCCCACGCCCCACCCGAGCACGCCCAGGCCGTTCACCGTGGGAGTATGGGAATCGGTGCCCACCACGGTATCGAAGTAGGCGAGCGGCAGGTCGTCCCCATCACGCGAGCTTTCGTCAGCAGCCCCTGAAGAATCAAGGGTTTCCCTCGTGCTCGAGATTGCCGGGCTGGCGGAGGCGACGCGTACGGAGGTACGCGAGCCTTCGTCAGCGTGGCAAGATCGAGCACGAGAGGAAGCCATGACCACCGGAGCCAGCTTCTCGATATTCAACTGATGGCAGATACCCTGTCCGGGCGGCACGATGCGCACGTTATCGAAGGAGCCCTGAGCCCACTTCAAAAAGCTGTAGCGCTCCTGATTGCGGCTGTATTCCACCGCCTCGTTGAGACGGCGTGCATCAGAGCAGCGGGCATGATCGGCGATGACCGAGTGGTCGATCACCAGATCGCAGGGCACCTGGGGGTTGATGCGCGAAGGGTCGCCCCCCAGCCGCTCGCAGGCCTCCCGCATCACCGCGAAATCCACGAACACCGGCACGCCGGTGAAGTCCTGGAAAAGGACCCGGGCCGGGGAGAACTCTATCTCGGCACCCACAGACCCCGCCTGAGCGGCTTTTAGGATGCGCTCGGCGAAAGCCTGCGCCTCCGCGTCGCTGCGGGCATTGCGCAAGACGTTTTCCAGAAGCACCTTCAGCGCATAGGGCAGTGCATGCGCCCCCTCGATGGAGGCAAGCGGGTAGTAGCGATAACTGCGCCCTTGAACCTCAAGCGTTGCCGTGTTGCGGGTGAAGCCGTCATTGGACATGGATGATCACTTCTCCTCTTCCATGAAGCCTATGAGATGGTCGGTGAACTCCCGGCAACCCACCGCCGGGGCATCGGAACCGGTAGCCCAGCGGATATCCGCCGTGAGCCAGCGGCCATCGCTGTAGATGCGCCGCACCGCGTTGCGAATCGCCGCCGCAGCCGCGCGCTCCCCCAAGTGGTCGAGCATCATGGCTGCCGAGAGGATCTCGGCGGTGGGGTTCGCCTTGTCCTGACCGGCGATATCCGGGGCGCTTCCGTGAACCGCCTCGAACACGGCATACCTGTCGCCGATGTTGGCCCCCGGTGCGATCCCCAAGCCCCCCACCAGGCCGGCAGCGAGGTCGCTTGCAATGTCGCCATAGAGGTTGGGAAACACGATGACATCGAACTGCGCCGGATCGATCACCATGTTCATGCAGAACGCGTCCACGATCTTGTCGTCGAACTCAATGCGTCCAGCGTACTCCTTGGCCACCTCGCGGGCCACGGCTAAGAACAGGCCATCTGAGTGCTTCATGATATTCGCCTTGTGCACGGCTGTGACCTTGTGGCGCTGGTTAGCCACAGCATATTCGAAGGCCCATCGCACGATACGCTCAGAGGCGCTGCGTGAGATGGCCTTGATGGAGATGCCTGAATCCGGACGGATCACCCCGGCACCTTCTTCGGCGCAGTACTCGATGAGCCCCGCGGTGGAGGGACTCCCCTCTTCGAACTCCACACCGGCATAGAGGTCCTCGGAATTCTCACGCACGATGACCAGGTCCACGTCGTCGTAGCGGCCGCCGGCTCCCGGCAGCGAGACCACCGGGCGCAGGCACACGTAGAGGTCAAGCGCCTTGCGCAGCGAAACGTTCACACTGCGAAAACCGGTGCCCACCGGCGTTGTGACCGGGCCTTTTATAGCAACCTTGTTGCGCCTGACCGCCTCAAGGGTGGATTCGGGCAAGGGCGTGCCGAACTGCTCTATGCAAGCTGCGCCGGCCGGGGCCACCTCCCACTTGATGTCTGCACCCGAGGCCGCCACCACGCGCTGCATGGCTGCCGAGGTCTCCTCGCCTATGCCATCGCCGGGAATCAATGTAACTGTATGCTGCGTCACCGTGCTTCTCCTCTTTCCATCGCTTCACCGCTTCACCGCGGATATCCGCGAACGGTCGCCTAAACCAGAAGAAGCGAGACGTCTTCGCGCCTCGCTTCCCTTGCTCACGAGTATTCAGCGCTCCGATTATCTCAGGTTATCCAGAATCTGCTGAGCACGGCGCTGCAGCGTGCCCTTGCCGTTGGAGGCATCGAAGGCCATACGCTCGGCCAACTGGGTCTTCACTTCGTCATCCAGTTTGCCTGCGCTGAAATCCACGATCGCCACCAGCATGTCGTTGAATTCCAAGTCGCCGTGATAGCACTGGATGCCCTCATCGATGAGCGGCCATGCCTTTTGGGAGCGGGCCGCGGTGGTTGCGCCATATTTGCAGAGGAAGCGCATGGCCGCCAAGCGCACCGGGCCGCTTTCCTCATCGAAGAGCGCCGTCTCGGCCTCCACCATGGCTTTACCGCAGGTGCGGGAGTCGTGTTCCACCAGAAGCGAGAGCGTCTCCAAGCACTCCCAGCGGGTCTGAGCCTCCGGGCGCGCAAGGGAATCAACCAGGTCATCGCCGTAAGGGATCAGCACCTCGGTCTTCATCAGAGCCACTTGCTTGATTATGGAAGCGGCATGCTGACGCTCCCTGCGGCTCGAATCCTGCAGCCGCTCCATAACCGCCTCAAGCTTTTTCTTATCAGTGGATGCTTCCTCCGCCTGACTCTTTATCTCGTCGCTGCGATCGCTCAACGCTACCACATCCCTTGCAACTATGTACTGTACTGTTTCTCACTGAACGATTATACGGAAGATTCTGTGTCCCACCTGGTGAGAGCGACAAAGCGTAGCAATAAGCCGGTAAACAGCATGTCAGGGGACGGGGATGATGGCATATGTCAGGGGACGGGGATGATGGCATATGTCAGGGGACGGGGATGATGGCATG
>CAZKKN010000010.1:0-46064 GCA_964553375.1 uncultured Eggerthellaceae bacterium
CATGCCATCATCCCCGTCCCCTGACATAAAACATCCCCGTCCCCTGACATAATCCGTCCCGCTCAAAAAGGTGCGTCCTGGCGTATCATAAGGGCACAACGGAAGAAAGGCGCATTTTGGAGAAACGGGATTTAACGGCGTTGCTGCAGCAGGTGGCTAACGGCTCCCTTTCGGTAGATGAGGCCCTGGGCAGGTTCGCAACGGAGCCGTTCACGGATTTGGGTTTTGCCAAAGTGGATCACGAGCGGGGAATCCGCCAAGGGGTGTCCGAGGTGATCTATGGCGGAGGCAAAACGCCGGAGCAGGTCGTTTCCATCGCGGCATCCATGCTCGCTCAGGGAGAAAGCCGCGTTTTGATCACGCGCTTGCAGCCCTCTGCCGCTCGGGAGGTTCAAGAGCGCCTTGCTCAGGCAGGGGTGTCCAACGCTCCCATCTTCACCTATTACGACCTGCCTCAACTCGCCACCCTTGGGGAGGCGCCTACCCCTGACGGTGTAGGGACCATTGCCGTGGCTGCTGCGGGTACCAGCGATATCCCTGTGGCTGAGGAGGCCGCCCTTACGGCTGAGATGCTCGGCAACGAGGTCACGCGCCTCTACGATGTGGGCGTGGCCGGGCTTCATCGGCTGTTCGCCCACGCGGAGGAACTCACTCAGGCTAAGGTGGTAATCGCCGTGGCTGGTATGGAGGGTGCGCTTCCCTCGGTAATCGGAGGCCTTGTATCATGCCCGGTCATCGCTGTGCCCACCAGTGTGGGTTACGGTGCTTCCTTAAACGGCCTCGCTGCGCTCTTGGCCATGCTCAATTCCTGCGCCTCGGGCGTTTCGGTGGTGAATATCGATAACGGATTCGGCGCCGGCTACCAGGCAAGCCTCATCAACCACACGGCCTGAGCCTTGCGGTAGCACCTGCGGCAACCCCACGACCCAGCCCCACGACCCGTCATACGCGACCCAGTCCCACGACCTCAGGGAAAAGGAGACCCCCATGCAGCTTTTTCTCGATCTATCCCAAGACGCCCGCCGCTCATCCTTGGCAAATCAGCTCCGCTCCAAACTCGGCGAGACCGGTTGGGCGGTCGTCATGACCGACGTGATGGGCGCCCGCATGCCGAAAAAGCACCATCATGGCATCGTTGAGGTGCGCCAGACCATCCAAGGGCTCGCCATTTCCCAAGCGGTCAAGGACTCCATGTCGGCCGTCTACGAGATCCTTGCCCGCGCCGAGGCCCAAGTCCACGGCTGCGACGTGGATGCGACTCACTTCCACGAGGTGGGGAATGGCGAGAGCCTCCTCAACTCGCTCATGATCTGTGACGCCTTCGCCTACCTGCACCCCGATTTCGTCCTGGCAACCCCGGTACAAACTGGCAGTGGCCAGGTCCGCTGCGCCCACGGGCTGCTCGATATCCCCACCCCGGCCACGGCGGCCATCCTGGCCACGGGCATTCCGCTTTGCGAAGAGAAGCTGGAAGGCGAGCTTTGCACCCCCACCTCCGCGGCGCTCATCAAGCATTTCGTGAACGAATTCCAAATACGCTGACCGCGCTTTGCTATACTCTTCAATCATAATGTGACTGAAGAGGTGATAGTATGGATTGCCCGAACTGCGGAAAGCCGCTAAAGCAAGGCGACGCGTTTTGCACTCATTGCGGAAACTCCGTGCCTCCAGAGCCTCAAGCTTCGTCCACTTGCCCTAGTTGCGGCGCTCCGCTTGCGGAAGATGCTGCATTCTGCACTGCTTGCGGCGCTAAGCGGGATGAGAGCGCCTCGGATGCCGTCAGTGCCCCGAGCGCTGAAACTACCGTGCGCCGCTGCAAGAGCTGCGGGGCGGTGGTGGATGCCGATGCGCGTTTCTGCACCGAATGCGGCGCGACGGAATTCGTGGAAGCGGCCGAGGCGGTCGAAACGGCGAAGCCGGCACCAGCGCCTGCACCTGCGCCCGCGCCTGCGAGCGCCCCTGTCGCTTCCGTTATAGACGAGCAGGCGAAGACCCAAGCCCTCGATTCCCTCGCGGCACCGGCAACCACCCAGGTCATGCCCCCGGTAAGCCAGCCGGCAACCCAATCGGTGACTCAGCCGGCGACGAACTACGTCGCTCCTCCCGCCCCTCAGATGACCCGCTCGAAGAAACCGATGGTCATCGCCATCGTGGTGGTAGTCGTCATCTTGGCGCTGGTGGGCGGTTTGGCCGCCTATCACTTCGCCGGCCCCGGCCTGCCCTTCTTGGGCAAGGAGTCTTCGGCCAAGAGCTCCCAGAGTGCGGCGGCAACGTCTACTACGACCTCGCTGGATGTCACGTTCACCGGCGAGGATTACTCGGCTGAGTTCGGCACGCCCGTGGCTCTGGAGATCAAGGGCACCACGACAGAGGAGTCTGCTTCCTTCCAAGAGACCTTCTACATCGACGGCACCGGCAAGGTTGAGGTGCCCCTGGGCAGCTATACCGCAACCCCGCTCGCTTCACCCTTCAATGCCAACGGCGGCATGTACGGCTTCGATCCGACGAGCATCGCATTCGTGGTGAGCGCCACCGGTTCCTCAGAGCCGCTGAAGTGGACGCTCAAACCCCTCGCTGCCGACGCGCTCACTCCTGAGGTGATCAATGCCGCAGGTCAGGCTGCTATCGATGGCGGTGTTGCCCAAAGCGATGTGGACAGCCTGAAGCAGAAGGCCACGGCTTTGCGTGACCAGGCGAACGCTCAGAAGGATGCCCAGGCCAAAGCCGATGCCGAAGCCGAGGCGAAGAAGGCCTCGAACACCTGGTATGTCTGCGCGAGCGATTTCGTCACCTTGCGCGCATCCAAATCCACGAACGCCACGGCCATCGTGCGCATAAACGTGCGTGAACCGGTGACTTATATCGGCGATGCCGGTGGCGGCTGGTCAGAGGTGGAATATAACGGCAAGCGCGGCTATGTGCTCACGCGCTTCATCTCCAAGGACCCCAACGCGCCCCTTGACTACGGCGACGTGTAAAACGCTCGGGCGTCCGATTGCGCCGGGCGCCCTATTGCGGCCGACACGCCCCCGCGTACCGGACGCCCCCGACACGCCCGGCACGCCGGGCACGCCGGGCGCCGCACGTCCATACCCGCTCGCACCCTAAACGCTCCAGGAGGTTGAACCATGAAGAAGCTCGTAACTGCGCTGCTGGCTTGTGCGCTGCTCGCCCTGGCGGGCTGTGCTGCCAGTCCCGCTTCGTCTGAATCCGAAAGCGCCGATAAGCTGGAAGCACACGACAAAGCGGCCTCGGCGGAAAGCGCGGAGGCTTCGGCTGAAGCCGCATCTGAAGAGGCCTCGGCAACAGAGGAGCCGGCCGCGCCCGCCACCGACGTGCTGCTTTCGGATTTCGCCGCGCTCTCCCAATACCCCGAGCTTCCCAATGGATGTGAGGTCACCACGCTCGCTGCGGTGCTCGCCTATGAGGGCGTTCCCGTGGACAAGGGATACCTCTCCGACACCTTCCTGCCCAAAGCGCCGGTCGGACAGGCAAATTTCTATCGCGAGTTCGTGGGCGACCCGCGCAACAGCGACGCTTACGGCTGCTATGCGCCGGTGCTTGAGGCCACGGCTCGCGCCTACCTGGCTTCGGTGAACTCGCCGCTCACGGTCACCGATCTTACCGGCACGCCGCTCGATGCCCTCTTCCCCTATGTGGAACGCGGCATCCCGGTCATCCTCTGGGCCACGCAATACAACCAGACCGGCCACTACAGCGTGACCTGGTATGTGGACGGCGAGGCGCTCACCTGGTTCACGCCGGAGCATTGCATGGCGCTGGTGGGCTACGACACCGTAGCCGGCCTGGTCTATGTGGCCGACCCCATGCAGGGGGCCGTGGTTTCCTTCGATCTGGATGCCTTCCGCGCCAATTACAACGACCTGGGCCAGCAAGCCTTCATCATCTCCTAACAGAGCCGTAAAGCGCAGGGACCACCCCTTGGGTATAATGGTCGGGTTAAACATTCCCGACCCAAGGACGCCCATGGCAACACAAACACAATATGTAAGCGAACGGGACGTACGCGACATCGCGGAATACACGCGCATCGCCCTGACCGAAGACGAGGTGGCCCAGATGACCACCGACCTCAACCAGATCATCGAGAGCCTCAAGCCCATTACGGAATATGACTTGGAAGGGGTCACGCCCACTTTCCACCCCATTGGGTCGCTATCCAACGTGATGCGCGAGGACGTGGAAACCCCTGGCTTCTCCCACGCTGTGGCTTTGGAAAACGCCCCGGCCCAGCAGGATGGCTGCTTCCTCATCCCCTCCATTCTCGGCGAGGGGGGTGATCGCTGATGGCTGCGCAAGCTGCTTCGGCTGCTCCGGCTACCTTGGATTCCCTGCCCGCGCTTTCCGTGGCTCAGATCCAAGCCGGTCTGAAAGCCAAAGACTTCACCGCCCAGGAGGTGGCTCAAGCCGCCCTTAACCGCGTGGAGGCCTTCGATCCCAAGCTCCATGCTTTCTTGGAGGTCACTGAAGAGTTGGCGCTTGCAGCGGCGGCCCGGGTGGATGCGGCCATCGCCGATGACGCCCTGGAGGCTTGCGGGCCTTTGGCCGGCGTGCCGGTTGCCTTCAAGGACAACATGAACCTCACGGGGACCCATACCACCTGTTCGTCGGCCATGCTCCAAGACTACGTCTCGCCTTTCACGGCCACCTGCGTGGAGCGCACCTTGGCCGCCGGGGCCATTCCCTTGGGCAAGTTGAACATGGATGAATTCGCTTTCGGGTCTTCCACCGAGACCTCGGCTTTCGGCCCCACTCTTAACCCGTGGGACGCCCAGCGCGTGCCCGGGGGCTCGTCGGGTGGCAGTGCTGCGGCTGTGGCGGCGGGTTTGGTTACCGTCACATTGGGAAGCGATACCGGCGGCTCCATCCGCCAGCCGGGAAGCTTTTGCGGCGTCGTGGCGGTGAAGCCCACTTACGGCGTGGTCTCCCGCTATGGTGTGGTGGCCTTCGGCAGCTCCCTGGACCAGGTGGGACCCTTCGCCCGCAGCGTGGAGGACGCGGCCCTCACGTTGAACGCCATCGCCGGCCACGACCCGCTGGACTGCACAAGCCAGCCCGTGACCACGGATTTCACGGCTGATCTGGATGCGGGCGTAGACGGCATGCGCATTGGCATCGTGCCTGCGTTCATGGAAGCCGATGGCATGGATCCTGAGGTCAAAGCCAAGATCTGCGAAGTTGCTTCCAAGCTTGAGGGGCTTGGGGCCCAGCTGGTGGAAGTGGACCTTCCCAATGCCCAGGCTGCCATGAGCGCCTATTATGTTTTAGGTCCTTGCGAGGCGTTCAGCAACCTCGCGCGCTTCGATTCGGTGCGCTACGGCTTCCGCGACCCCGGTCACAAGGACCTGGGGAGTCAATATGAGGCGAGCCGCGCCAAGGGATTCGGCCCCGAGGCGCGCCGGCGCATCATGCTGGGCAGCTACCTGCTTTCCGCGGGGGTTTATGACAAGTACTACTATCCCGCTCAGCAGGTGCGCACGCTCATCACGGCCGACTACACCAAGGCCTTCGAGTCGTGCCAGTGCATCCTGGCGCCCACATCTCCCCGCACCGCGTTCAAGTTCGGTGAGATTAGCGACCCCACCAGCATGTATCTCTCAGATATGTTCACCATTTCCATCAATATTGCCGGCAATGGCGGCATGTCGTTTCCGGTGGGCCTGGGGGCCGACACGGGGCTGCCCATAGGCGCCCAGCTCATCGCCCCGCCGTTCCAAGATCAGAACATGCTGCGGGTCGCCGCGGCCCTGGAGGGCGTCTACGGCAAGGCGCCTTTGGCTCCTGATTTCGCCTGTAAGGCTGGTGAATAGCATGAAAACCATGGAAGAAGTGCTCAAGGACTGGGAAGCGGTCATTGGGCTGGAGGTCCACTGCGAGCTCACGAAGCTGAACACCAAGATGTTCTGCGGCTGCAAGCTGGAGTTCGGTGCCGAACCCAACACCCACACCTGCCCGGTGTGCCTTGGCATGCCCGGGGCGCTGCCGGTGCCCAATCGCGCCGCCATCCAAAGCATCGTGCTTGCCGGGTTGGCCACCAATTGCCGTATCGAGAAGCACACCATGTTCTACCGCAAAGGCTACATGTACCCGGATATGGCCAAGAACTTCCAGACTACCCAAGGGCCCAAGGCATTTTGCATGGACGGCTGGCTTGACCTGGCTATCGACGGGCGCGGTGCCGAGGAGCGCCTCTTTTGGAAGGACCTCGCAGAGGGCGACACGGCCGAGAACATCACGCGTACGGCCGACGGGTACTCGGCCCATGTGGGCATCACGCGCATCCACATGGAGGAGGATGCCGGTAAGATGGTCCACATCGGCGGCGGCGAGGGCCGTATCGCCGGCGCCACCCATTCCCTGGTGGACTACAACCGCGCCGGCACGCCGCTCATCGAGCTCGTGACCGAGCCCGACCTGCGCACTCCCGAGGAGGCGCGCCTGTTCATGCAGAAGCTGCGCTCCATCTTCCTCACCCTGGGAATCTCCGATTGCTCCATGGAGGAAGGCTCCCTGCGGGCCGACGGCAACGTGTCCTTGCGCCGCCGTGGCAGCAAGGAGCTGGGTGTGAAGACCGAGCTCAAGAACATCAACTCCTTCAAGAACCTTCACGATGGCCTGGCCTACGAGATCTGCCGTCAGGCAGAGGTGCTGGAGGAGGGCGGTCAGATCTATCAGGAGACCCGCCACTGGGATCCCTCTCAGAAGCGCACTATCGTGATGCGTGTGAAGGAGACCGCCGACGACTACCGCATGTTCCCCGATCCGGACCTGGCACCTTACGACCTCTCCGATGACTTCATCGAGGGCGTGCGGGCCCTTTTGCCGGAGCTGCCCGACCAAAAGGCCCAGCGCTACCAGGAAAGCTTCGGGCTTTCGGCCTATGATGCGCGCCATCTGGTGGATCAGGATTTCACCATGGAGTTCTTCGAGGCCGCCTGCGCGGTGGCGGCGGATCGCGCCCGTGAGTTGGCTAAGCCGCTCGCGAACCTCGCACTCAACGACATCACCGCCTATGTGAATGCAGGCGAGGGGATTGATTTCTCCGAGTCGGCTTTCACGCCGGCCCGCGGTGTGCAGTTGGTGGAGCTCCTGGCAGCCGATGAGATCTCATCGAAGCAGGCCAAGGAGGTCTTCGCCGCCGTGTTGGAGGAGGATAAGGACCCGGCAGCCATCGTGGAAGAGCGCGGCATGAAGCAGGTCTCCGACGCCGGCGCCATTGAGGCTGTGGTGGATCAGGTGCTCGCGGACAACCCGGAAAAGGTGGAGCAGTATCGCGGCGGCAAGACCGGCCTCATGGGCTTTTTCGTTGGGCAGTGCATGAAAGCCACTGGTGGTCAAGGAAACCCCAAGGTCATCAACGAGCTTCTTGCTCAGAAGCTGGGATAAGGCGCCTTTCGCGGATCCCTTTAGGAAAAGTGTGCATTCCCGTGTACTTTATCACTCTACTGTGATAAAGTACACGGAACGAAGCAGTTCGCCTAGAGCAAAGCAAGGTGCGCAGAACGAAGTAAGCTGGATTTCCAGATTTCGAGTCGCCGATGCGGCTTGTGGTCAAAAATTCCAGTTATTCGCGGTTTTCCAAGCGTCCCGTGGCTTTTTGGGATGTAAAACCGCAGGTCATGATTTGCAATGAGCTGCAAATGGGCGAAAAGCGAGCGAAAAATCGCGAATAACTGGAATTTTTGACCATGCCGCTGGGTTTGAGGAAGGAAAACTATGGAATACACTACGCCATCGGGATTTCGCGATGTGCTAGCCGATGAGGCCATCGAGCGTGAGCGCATTGTGCGCCGCGTCCAGGACCTCTTTGCGAGCAGGGGCTACGTGCCGCTTGAGACTCCAACCCTGGAGCGCATGGATGTCATGGAGGCGGGCGGCCGCGTTCCGGTCACGCCATTCAAGTTCTTCGATGCCACCGGAGAGCTTGTGACCATGCGCCCCGACGTCACGTTGCAGGTGGCGCGCATGGGGGCGACGCGCCTGCCGGACGACGACCGCCCGCTGCGCTTCCGCTATATCCAGCGCGTCTTCCGCGAGGCCGGCGGCCAGCTGCGGGCGGAAATGCGTGAGAAGAAGCAGATGGGCATAGAGCTGATCGGCCTCTCGGGCCTCGGCGCCGATGAAGAGGTGATCGGCCTCTTCATCCAGGCTTTGGAGGCAGCAGGGGTGAAGGACTTCAAGTTATCCCTGGCCACCGTTGCCGTCCTGCGCGCGCTGCTCTGCCAGGCCCAAGCTCCCGAGTCGTGGAAGGCATCGGTTCTCGAGGCATTCCATCAGTCCAACTTCGTGGACCTTGACGCCTTATGCGCCGAAGCGCCCCCAGCTGCGGCTCCGGTTGCCGAGGCCATCGCCCAGCTTGCTCGCATAATCGGGGGCGCCGAAGCCATCGAGGCCGTGCGGGCGCTCGTCTCCCCCTTGGGGTGCGCTGCCCCCCTTGACGAGTTCCAGGGGATTTACGAGAGGCTGGTGGCCGCGGGGATGAAAGACCATATCCTGGTTGATTTCTCGGTCATGGGCTCCTTCGATTACTACACGGGCATCATCTTCCAGGCATTCGCCCAGGGCGTGGGAAACCCCCTTGGCGGTGGTGGGCGCTACGATGGGCTTTTGGGTCGTTTCGGCAAGGATCGCCCTGCTGCTGGGTTCGCCTTCAATCTGGAAGATGCTATGGCGGCTTCCTCGGCGGCTGAAAGCACTGCCGAAAGCGGGAACCGGCCTTTGCGGGTGGCAGTGCCCAAAGGCTCGTTGAACGCCGATTCCATTGCGGCTTTGGCCCAGGCCGGTCTTGATGTGACCGGCCTGGATGACCCGGGCCGCTCGCTCATCATCCGCAACCCCGGGGTGGATTACATCATCGTGCGTCCCTCCGATGCGCCGGTTTTCGTGGAAAGCGGCGCCGCCGATTGCGGGATCTGCGGCGAGGATTCGCTTTTGGAGTGCGATGCCGACGTGGTGGAGTTGGCTGACTTGCGCTTCGGCGCTTGCCGCTTCATCGTGGCTCAGCTTGAGGGCACAGCCGACGCGGTGCAAGAGCACTACCGCAAACTGGGCTCGCTTCGGGTGGCGACGAAATACCCGCGCATAGCCCGCCAGCATTTCGCCCGGCGCGGCACCCAGGTGGAGATCGTAGAGCTCCATGGCAACATTGAGTTGGGACCGCTTACCGGTATGTCCGAATGCATCGTGGACATAACCGCCACCGGCCGCA
The DNA here is from genome assembly GCA_964553375.1 of uncultured Eggerthellaceae bacterium. Classification (GTDB taxonomy): domain Bacteria; phylum Actinomycetota; class Coriobacteriia; order Coriobacteriales; family Eggerthellaceae; genus UBA9715. The sequence goes on from CAZKKN010000010.1 coordinate 9,230, forward strand.
CCCTGAAGGAGAACAACCTGGTCATCACCGATGAGGTACTGGCTTCCACTGCGCGTTTCTTCGCCAATGCCGCCAGTTTCCGCACCGACCCGCGCGTTCGGGAGCTCGCACGCGCGCTTCAAGTGCAGGCCCAGGCCCACGGCCTGAAGGTAACGCCGGGGAAAGTCTAGTATCCAAGACCCAAACAAGACCCTACGCTCTTGTGTCGAATGGGTCGCGAATCAAGAACGGGACGGATCTTTGCAGTAAACTAGTCCCGCAACGAAGACGAAAGGACAACATATGCGTCGCGTGATCTTAGATGCAGACGAGCGTTTCACCGGGGAACACCTTCAGCGAACAGGGGCGTTCAACCCCCAGGCCCTCGAGGCTGCCACGAGCATCGTGGAAGCAGTTCGCGAGCAAGGCGATGTTGCCCTGCGGGATTACACCGAGCGCTTCGACGGCGTGGTGGTGGAAGACTTCCGCGTTCCCCAGGATTACATCGAGCAGCGCGCGGCCGATTGCCCCGCTCAGCTTGCCTGCGCCCTTGAGCAGGCCGCCAAGCAGATCCGCGACTTCCACGAGCGCCAGCTGGAGCAGAGCTGGTTCAGTGTGCGCGAAGACGGGGCGCTTGTGGGGGCGAAGATCACCCCGCTCGATTCCGTGGGCATCTATGTGCCGGGCGGCCGGGCGCTTTATCCTTCCACGCTGCTGATGAACGCCATCCCGGCAAGCGTTGCCGGCGTGAAGCGCATCGTGGTGGTAACGCCGCCCACGAGCGGCGATGACGGCGAGTTGGATGCTGCCATCATGAAAGCCTGCACGCTCGCCGGCGTGACCGAGGTCTACACCGTGGGCGGCGCCCAGGCCATCGCGGCTTTGGCCTATGGCACGGCGCAGATCAAGCGGGTGGATAAGATCACCGGCCCCGGCAACGCCTATGTGGCGGCCGCTAAGAAGATCGTTAACGGGGACGTGGGGATAGATATGATCGCAGGTCCCAGTGAGGTATGCGTCGTGGCCGATGAAACGGCCGACCCTGCGCTCGTGGCCATAGACCTGATGGCCCAGGCCGAACACGACCCGCTTGCCACCTGCTATCTCATCACCTTCAGCACCGATTACGCCGATCAGGTGAAGGCGGCAATAGACAAGCATATGGAGACGAGCACCCGGGCTGAGATAACCAGCGCCTCCCTTGCCAATCAGGGGCTTTGCGTTATCGCGGCGGATTTGGAGCAGGCCCTGGATGTGGTGAATGCTATAGCGCCGGAGCACTTGGAGCTGCATATCGCAAACCCCATGGATTCGCTGGGGGCCATACGCCATGCCGGAGCCATCTTCCTGGGCGAGTGGACGCCCGAAGCGGTGGGCGACTACGTGGCTGGTCCCAATCACACGCTGCCCACCGGTGGCACGGCGCGCTATTCTTCGCCGCTTTCGGTTGAGCACTTCGTGAAGAAGTCCTCCATCATCCAGTATTCCGAGAAAGCCCTGATGCGCGATGCGGATATGATCTCGTCCATCGCCCGCCACGAGGGACTTTGGGCCCACGCGGTGTCGGTGGAGCTGCGCCAGAAGCACCTTCAGGGCAAGAAGGTGGCACCGGGCGCGGGCGCTGGCGAAGGCGAAGGTGCGGTCGCGGGCGCTGGCGTTGGCGAAGGGGACGACGCCTGATGGCCGCTTTGCGCCCTTCGGCTCCCCAGCTGGCGGCGGTGGAGCCCTATGATCCAAAATACATCCCGGCAGAGGTGATGCTGTCGGCCAACGAGAACACAGCCGATGTGCCGCAGGAGATCCGCCGTCAGATCGAGCACGAGATACGCAAGACCGCGCTCAACCGCTATCCTGACCCGCTGGCCAACGACCTGCGCGACATGATCGCTGAGGCCAACGGCCTGAGCCGCGAGCAGGTGCTCATCGGCAACGGCGGCGATGAGTTGCTTTTCAACATCGCTCTGGCCTGGGGCGGCCCCGGGCGCAAGTTCTTGAACATGCCCCCAACCTTCAGCGTCTATCGCAACAACGCACAGCTTACGAATACCCAGGTGGTGGACGTACCGCGACTGGCCGATTTTTCCATGGACGAAGCGTCTGTGGTGGGGCGCCTTTTGGCTGGCGACATCGATTATACGATTGTGGCCAGCCCCAACAACCCCAGCGGCAACCTGGTGGATTTCTCCGCGGTGCGCGGCATGCTGGAGGCGGCCGACACCCTGGTGCTGGTGGACGAGGCTTATTTCGAGTTCTCGCGCAATACGGTGCGCCCGCTGCTCGATAGCTTCCCCAACCTGCTCATTCTGCGCACGTTCTCCAAGGCGTTCTCTCTTGCCGGCGTGCGGCTGGGCTATGTCCTTGGCAGCGAGGAGGTCATCCGCGAGCTCATGCGGGTGCGCCAGCCCTATTCGGTGGATGCGCTCTCCCAGGCCGTGGGCCGGGTGGTCTATGAGAATCGGGCGATCTTCGAGCCTGCCATCGACCAGATCATCGAGGAGCGCGACCGGGTCTATCAGGAGCTTAACGAGCTGCCCGGCGTGACCGCGCACCCTTCCGAGTCCAACTACATCCTGTTCGAGCTGGATGTGACCTCCGATGCTGCGGCGGTTTGGCAGCAGCTGCTCGATGGCGGCGTGCTGGTGCGCGATTTCTCGCGGACGCCCTATCTGGAGAACTGCCTTCGGGTTTCCATCGGCAACCCCGAGGAGAACAACCGATTCCTCCAGGAGTTGCAAAAGGCGCTCGATTAGACGATAGAAGGCCGGATCACCGGTTGCGAAGTGAAAGGACCCACCGTGACGCGAACCGCAGAAATCACACGCACGACGAAGGAAACCGACATCACCGTGAAGCTTGACCTCGATGGCACAGGCCAGGTGAAGGCGGCCACAGGAATCGGATTCTTCGACCACATGCTCCAGGCGTTCGGCCGTCACGGGATGTTCGACCTTTCGGTAAGCGCCGAGGGGGACTTGCAGGTGGACGGACACCACACCGTGGAGGATTGCGGCATTGTGCTTGGGCAGGCTTTCGCCCAGGCCATAGGCGACAAGCGCGGGATCAGGCGCTATGGGGCCTGTACGCTGCCCATGGACGAAGCGCTCATCTTGGCGTCGCTTGATTTCTCCGGTCGTGGCGGCTGCTATTGGCAGGCCTCGGTACCGCTGCAGATGGTCGGCGAGTTCGATTCCGCGCTTGCCCGCGAGTTCTTCATCGCCTTCGCGGCCAATGCGGGGATCACACTGCACATCGTACAGATGGCGGGGGAAAACGCGCACCATATCATCGAGGCGATGTTCAAGGCCGTAGCCCGCGCCCTGCGCTGCGCCGTGGAGTTGGATCCGCGAGCCGAGGGGCAGCTGCCCTCCACGAAAGGTGCGCTGTGATCGCGGTTGTTGACTACCACAAGGGAAACCTCAAAAGCGTGGAGCGGGGTTTGCGGGGTGTGGGTGCCGATGCGCGCATCACCGACGACCCTGCCCGAATCGCTTCTGCGCGCGCCATCGTGCTTCCCGGCGTGGGCTCTTTCACCGAGGCTGCCCGGTCTTTGGAGGCGCTGGGTCAGGCGCCGGTTCTGCGCGAACGCATCCAGGCGGGCATCCCCTTCTTGGGAATCTGCTTGGGCATGCACCTGCTATTCGAGGCGGGGGAGGAGCACGCTGATGCGGGTGCGGTGACCCCGGGCCTTGGGCTCATCCCCGGGGTGGTGGGCTCGCTTCCTGCCCAGGATGCTGCCGGGCGCACCTATAAGATCCCCCATGTGGGGTGGAACACCGTGGATTATTGCGGCGGCGCTCAAGCTGCGGATGCGGCTGAGGATTCGGCCGCGAGTGCGGTCGGGAACCCCCTGTTCGCTGGAATCCCCTCAGGTGAGCATTTCTACTTCACCCATAGCTTCGCTGTGCCCGAAAACCCATTCACCATCGCCACCACCACCCACTCGGTTCCGTTCCCCTGCGCTGTGGCCTTGAGCGATGCATGCTTCGCCGTGCAGTTCCACCCCGAGAAGAGCTCCGATGCAGGGGCGCGGCTGCTTCAGAATTTCGTTCGCATCGCGAAGGCGGTTCAGTAGTGGAGATTCGCTGCTTGAGCTCGAGTGCCGCGGGCGGGCGTTTCGTCCGCTTAAGTTCAAGTGCCGAGAGGCGGCATCTCGGCCTAAGGCTTCGGCTCTCGAAAACCGCGGTGAGTTATACCACGGTTTTCTCGGCCTGCAGAATCGGCCTCAATGCCGCCTCTCGCCACTGCGTCACCTCTTAATCCCCTGCTTGAAAGGATCTGCAATGTACATTCTTCCCGCCGTTGACATTCTGGATGGAAAGGCAGTGCGCCTTGCCAAAGGCGATTATGCCCAGGTGACCACCTATAACGCTGATCCGGTGGAGCAAGCGAAGCTCTTCGAGGATGCCGGTGCGGAGTGGCTCCACGTGGTGGATCTGGACGGTGCGAAGTCCGGTCGAGCCGACAATGCGCCGGTGATAGAGCGCATCTTGGGAGCCACCTCGCTTCGGGTGGAAGTGGGCGGTGGTCTGCGCTCCCTTGAGAGCCTGGCTCGCCTGGCCGATGCCGGCGCGAGCCGCATGGTGCTTGGCACCGCTTTGGTGCGCGACCCTGATTTCGCCCAGGCTGCCATTGAGGAATACGGTTCCATGCTCGCTTGCGGCATTGATGCGAACGGAGGCGAGGTGGCAGTGACCGGCTGGACGGAAGGCTCGGGAGTGGATGCTCACGACCTTGCGCGCCGGATGGCTCAGCTGGGATATGAGCATATGGTGTACACGGATATCTCCCGCGATGGGATGCAAACGGGCATCGATGTTCAGGCCTACGTGACCATGGTTGCCGCTTTCGGGCATCCGGTTATCGCCAGCGGCGGGGTGGCGGACCTTCAGGATATCCGCAACCTCTGTGCTCCTGATGTCGCTCCATGCATCGAGGGTGTCATCGCAGGTCGAGCCATCTACGAGGGAGCGCTTGACCTCCGCGAAGCCCTTGCGCTTTCTTAGCTTCGCACCTGCGCGGCTCGCTCCCATTCGACCAGCTCCCATTCGCCTATGCTCCATGCGCGCCCCGAAAGCGAAGGTAGCACCTACACTTTCGCTCCTCGCTCGCTTGCGCTCGCTGCGGGAGCTGAAAGCTCCGGTGCCACCTTCCCTCACCTTCATCTTTCTCAAAGTATTCCAAAGAGCTTTCTCCGATGCTGCCTGTAGGGGCTTGTTTTTTATCGCATCAGACTACCTGGTCTGCGCTTTATCACTTCGCAGAGCCTCGCCACATGTCATCATCCATCTAATCGTACATATGAAATCGGGAAATCGGGTTGCAGCGGCAGAAAAACCCGGATTATGGGAGGGTAAAGCATCTCTCAGTGGAGTTGTCTTATGAACATTACAATCGTGCTCGCTTTTGAACTGGGGAAATGCAAATGCAGCAAAATGAGTCCTAGGCGTTTTGGCGATATACCCTCCCATAATCCGGGTTTTCTTGCCACTGCACCTTTGTTTTGGGTGGGACAGACTCCATTTCTCTCCCATAATCCGGGAAAAACAGCCACGAGTTCTTTACTGCCATTCGATTCATGCTCTTCTATTACTTGCTGGCGGCGGTTCCATTGCATTCTCCGCTGCTTCTTAAGGCGGTGATAGGGGTTGCGGTGGTGGCCGATGCGGTAAATTTGAGAATTCTCGGTTCTGCTCATGGCTTCATCCTTTCCTGTTTTGGATTGGAGCGCGTTTGCTCTGTTGCGGGCCGGGATGCGCTTATGCTGTTATGGGTTGGGGCGGGCTTGCCCTGGCGTGGGTTGGGGCGGACTTGCAATGTGCGCCGAGCAGGATCTCGCTTCAGCAGCCAGGAGCTCATTTCATGAGTCGATAGAATGTCTCCCTTCTTGCGCGCAAAGTAGCAGGCGAGGGTTTACGCAGACGCTTTCCCATCTGATGGAAGAGCTTCTTGGCAAGAACGAAGAAAGCTTGGGGTGAGCAGACTTGCGTTTTGTCAACGCGGATAACGGTGATGCCATAGTGATTTAGTTCAGAGCTCTTGCGTCTATCTCGGGTTAGAGCTCGCTCTGAAGAGTGATAGTCGAAGCCGTCGTATTCGATTGCCAACTTGCATTCAGGCCAGTAGAGGTCAATCACTACGTGGTCGTGGCCGAATAGTCGCGCTGCGGTTTTGGGAAAGATGAATCGATGGTTCATCTGCGGCAAGGGAAATCCATAACCTCCCTGCTGGGAGGGTAAAACGAGAAGGGTTGCGATTTTATTCTCTCGCGGCGAAGCTGCGCCCTCGCAAAGGTAAGCAAGGGCTCGTTTGGCAGCGGCGATTCCATGAAGTTGTTCGCATTGGCTGACGAATCGGGTAAGTGAGGCTTTGGTGGTCAGGGGCGGCTTCGTGTTGAGGTCTGGGGCATTGGGGTTCATGGTATAGGTGCCGCAGAGGAAATTGCCTAGCTCCACCAGCTTGCAGAAGGGGAGCACGGTGCCCATCTCAACGAAGCAGAGCTCTGGGGAAACGATGGCTGTTCGGCTATCGAGGCGGCGAAACGCACCGGTGGGGTAGCTCCTTGAAAGCGTGTGGCGAATGAATTGCCTTGAGGGCTTCCGGTGGGAATCGGGTTCGACGAGCAAATGAAGTGGCCCGTTGCTGAAATCGTAACAGGGGCGGTCTTGATCATCCGAAGCAGGGTGTGGGGTCTCTGGATAGGAGCTCGGAGGAAAGGAGACCGATGGGTGTGAGGTTGCAGGATAGGAGGTCGCCGGGTGGGTGTCGTTGCCCAAGGCGAAAGGGGCAGAGACCTCATGGACTGCGGTTTCGGTCATGCACCAGAAGCGAAGCGCTGAGATGTTGTTGATGATTGCTAGCATGAAGCCAGCGTAGCGCTGCAATCTTCCGGTTTTAACCGCCAGATGCACCTTTTCGTTCCAACGTTTCTAACAGATGTTTTCTTTCGGTCTGTCGAAGAGGGAAGCGAATCTGACAAAGATTCGACAAATCTGCCATGGCCCGCAGTTTTCCCTGGTTATTGGGCGCTCTCGAATCTGCTGTGACCCATGGATATCTTGGGATCCATCGCAATCTTTTACTATTCCATCCTATCTGACCCTCGACTCATAGGGGTGGGGCGTCCGGGACCTTATGGGAATGATTCACTGATTCCATAGGGGTGGGGCGTCCGGGGCCTTATGGGAATGATTTACCGATTCTGAAGAAGCGAAGACACTCGGACATTTCGGGAATGATTTGCCGATTCCGTAGGGCAGGGTGCCCGGGGCCTTATGGGAATGATTTACCGATTCCGTAGAAGCGAAGGCGCCCGGGCATTTCGGGGTGGATTTACCGATTCCGTAGAGGTAGATGCATTCAGGCCCTTTCGGGGCTGATTTAGTTATACTGACTAGGAACAATGCATTTTTGCGAGCTTGCAATGATGCTCCAGACGATCCTGATGCGGAGCCAAGGGAGGACACGATATGTTGGATGCAGCGGACATCCGCGTGAGCATCATCGTTCCGGGTTACAACGATGGGGAGTATATCGCCCGGGCCTTGGAATCCTGCACGACCCAAACCCACGGGAATCTGCAGATCGTCGCCGTGGACGACGGCAGTACGGACGACACGCTGCAAGCGATGGAGCGCTTTGCACGCATCGACCCGCGCATCACGGTGGTCGCCTTACCTCAGAACCGCGGCGCCCACAACGCGCGCCGCGCCGGCTTGGAGCAGGCGACCGGCCAGCTGGTCATGTTCCTGGATGGCGATGACGAGTTGGCGCCGGAAACAGCCGCCCGAGCAGCGGCGGAATTCGCCCAGGCCCCTTATGACATCCTGCATTTCGCCACGCGCGCCACTACCGATGGGGGAAAGGTGGCCCAAGCCCGCGTGAAGGCCATAGAGAAGTGGTTCTCGCCTGTGAGCGGCGAGCTTTATGGCCGCAAGATCCTGACTTCCTGCTTCAAAGACCACGCTTATGCTTTCAGCGTAGCCTGCAAGGCCTATCCGGCACCGCTGGTCAGACGTGCCTTCGACGCGCTGGGCGACGTGTGGGCCGATGCTGGGGAAGATGCCCTGGAATACTTCGCCATCAGTTTCTTCGCGGAGATTTACCGCGGGCTGCCCCAGTGCCGTTTCTATACCTACCACCTGGGCGATGGCGCAAGCGAGCACGAAGGCCAGACGGCCGAAGAGTTCCAGCGCTCGTTGCGGCTGATAGACCACGTGGAAGCCATAGAGGCGTTTCTGGATGCCCAGGGGCCGAAAGCCCATGCGGAGCTGGCGGACGTCTACGAATTCCACTGGAATGACCAGCTGGGAGTCTTGTTGCGCAACTGGCTTCAGGACGTGCGTCCCCAGGATAAGCTGCAGACCCTGGAAGCCATCATGGACCGCTGGCCGAAGGAGCGCGTGATCGACGCCCTTGCGGCTTACGGCTCCCCGGCCATGGGCTATGTCTGCGAGCTTCTGGGGCCGGATGCGCACCTCACCCCGCGCCAAATGTGGGCTTGGGGGCAGGCCGATGGCCGCCGCCAGAAAGAAGGGGAATACGAGAAGAGCGGCTCCTACCGGCTGGGTCGCATTCTGTCCGCCCTGCCGCGCAAGGTTTTGGGCCGCTAGGCTAGGAGGCGAAGGTGCTGACCAAACGCGTGATACCGTGCATGGATGTGGCCGACGGTCGCGTGGTGAAGGGCGTCAATTTCGTGGACTTGCGCGATGCGGGCGACCCCATAGAGCTTGCTCAGCGCTATGACCAGCAGAAAGCCGATGAGGTGATCTTCCTGGACATCACGGCCACCAGCGATGACCGGGCCACAACGGTGGAACTGGCCAGTCGGGCAAGCGAAGAGCTGCATCTGCCCTACACCGTGGGCGGGGGTTTTCGCAGCGTGGAGGATATCCGGCGCATGATCGCCGCTGGCGCCGATAAGGTGTCGGTGAACTCGGCGGCTGTTGTCGACCCGGGTCTCATCACCCAGGCGAGCCGCTCCTTCGGGCGCCAGGCGATCATCGTGGCCATCGACGCCAAGCAGCGGGCGGACAATCCCAACAAATGGGAGGTCTATGTGGCCGGGGGCCGCAAGGCCACGGGCCTGGATGCGGTGGAGTGGGCGCGCGAAGCGGCCCGACGTGGCGCGGGGGAGATCCTGCTCACCAGCATGGACCGCGATGGCAGCCGCGATGGCTTCGACTGCGCCCTTACGCGCGCGGTCGCCCGTGCCGTGGACATCCCGGTTATCGCCAGCGGCGGCGTGGGGGAGCTGGAGCATTTCGCCCAAGGCATCCTGGAAGGCGAGGCCGACGCCGTGCTGGCAGCGAGCGTTTTCCACTTCGGCGAATTGACGATTCGCCAGGTGAAGGAGTATATGCGAAGCCAAGGAATCCCAGTGAGGTTGTGATGAGCATGCCCAGTCCCAAGGTGTCCGTCCTCATTCCCATCTACAACGCGCAGGATTATCTGCGCCAGTGCCTGGACGCCGTGTGCGGCCAGACCTATCGCAACCTGGAGATCATCTGCATCAATGATGGATCCACCGATTCCTCTGCGGCTATCATCGCGGAGTTTGCCGCGGTGGACCCGCGCATCGTGCGCATCGATAAGCAGAATAGCGGCTATGGGGACTCCATGAACCAGGGGCTGGCGAAGGCGACGGGTGACTACATCGGCATCGTAGAGCCCGATGACTACCCGGCTCTGAACATGTACGAGGCATACGTGCGCGCGGCGGTGGATGCAGCCGCCGATGTGGTGCGTAGCAATTACTACGAGCTGGTGGATGGCACCGATAGGCTGGTGGATCTTTTCGCAGGGATGGACATCCCCTATGGCCAGGGGATTGATCCGCGTGATTACCCGCAGCTTCTGCTGGCGCGGCCGTGCATCTGGTCGGGGCTCTATCGTGCAGACCTCATTCGCGACGGCGGCATCGAGTTCGCGAAGACGCCCGGCGCGGCGTTTCAGGATACCTCGTTTGCCCAGATGACGCTGATGGCGGCCCAAACCGTGGTAGTGCTGCAGCAGGCGTTCATGCATTACCGGGTGGATAACCAGGCATCCAGCAGTAACTCCACCGACAAGGTGTATCTGGTCTGCGATGAGTTCGACCGGGCGTTGGAGTTCCTGCGGCAGCGGCCTGCGGGGGACTTGGAGGTTTTCGGTCCTGTTGTCGGAGCGCTGCGTATGGGAAGCTACATGTGGAACTTCAACCGCATCGCCCCTGATTACCGGGGGCCTTTCGCTAACAAGTGGATGCATGACATGGTGGATCTGGAGGCGGAGGGGTTAATCGACTTCGGCCTTCTGGACGGGCCTTCGCGGCGGCTGCTGGGGCACTTGGCTGACGACCCCGATGCGCTGGTGGTGGCGCTTTCTGCCGAAAAGGAGCCCCAGTGGATTCACTTCATCCATGAACCTTTGGCAGAAAAGCCTCGCGAGCGCACCCCTTACCGTATAATTACAGCTTTAAGGAGGAAGCTGCGGCGGAAGTGATTCCGGGTGAGGCGATTGCGTGCGAAGCGGTTCTATCGGGGTGATTATGGATTTTTCGGAGCTGAGATTTGATGAGCGGGGGCTGATTCCCTGCATTGTTCAGGATGCAGCCACGAAAGATGTGCTCATGATGGCCTGGATGAACGAGGAATCCCTGAGGCGCACCCTGGAGCAGGCGACCACCTGGTTTTGGTCCAGGAGTCGCGGTGAGCTGTGGCATAAGGGGGAGACCAGCGGAAACACCCAGGAGCTGGTGGAGCTGCGCTACGATTGCGACGGGGATACGCTGCTGGCCCTTGTGAAGCCCGCGGGCCCTGCGTGCCATACGGGGGAAACAAGCTGCTTTTATCGGGAAATATGAAGAAGAGACCTCTTTTTTGATGCTAACAGTTAAGAAATGATAAGGTGAGTTCATTGGTAACCGATGAGAGGGTTCATTCGTGACGATTTCTGAATTATGGCAATTGGTGAAGCGCTTTTGGGTTTTAGTGGTAGCTATCCCTATCGTTTTCGCCTCAGCTTATGCGCTTTATGCTTTCATTATCGCTCCAACGCCTGCGTCTTATACGGCGACAGCAACCGTAGTCCCTAACTCCCAAGGACAAGCTGTAGCTGGCCTTGCAGTCAGTGAGTCTTCGTCAATCAACGGCATTCAATCCGATGCGGCTGTGACGGTTGCCTATGATGCAACTAAGACGGTAGTGTCAATCAATGCAACGGGTGGGAATGCCGATAAGGCGGCGGAGTGGGCCAATCAAACCGCTTTGAATGTGATTGCGAAAGCGGAAGCGTTCTACTCCGATACGGCGCAGAAGAATGTCATTCCCTTCGCCGTAGAATTCAATGAAGCTACCGTGGTTGAAGATGCTGACCAAAAGAAGCTCGGCTTCGTGGTCGGTGCATTCCTTGTTGGCTTGATCATAGCGCTGTGCATTCTCGTTTTGATCAACATGATTCGTCGGCCCGTTTTGAGTAAGCAGAGCGTGGAGGAAGAATCCGGCCTTGCACTATTCGAGAATTGCCCCGACGGGGAAGAGGGGAAGCGGCTCTTGGCGAATATCCGCTTCTCGCTTTCCGAGACGGCCAATCAATCGATTTGCCTTGTTCCTGTATCTGACCATAGCCACAATGAGTCTGTTTTGGCTGCGCTGCAAGAGGCGATTCATGCCGAGGGAAGCGATTCGTTAATGGTCGCGCAATCCCTGAATGACGATTTCTGTGGGACATCGAACATGATTCTCATCGATGCAAAGAGTTTGGTTGGTGACATCGAAACAGCCTACGTTGCTGAGAAGGCGGGCATTACTTTATTGGTGGTACGCCAATGGGCCGACTCGATGAAAGATCTTGAAGCGACGGTGTCTCAATTGAGGCGCGCTCATGCGAATCTTGTCGGATTCGTTTACTGTACCGAATAGTGCATCATAGGAAGTGAAAGGGACAACCTCGTGATCCATTTTAACGTGCCTCCTTTTGTGGGGACGGAGTTCGAATACATCGCTCAGGCCGTGGATAACCACAAGATCTGCGGCGATGGGGAGTTCACTAAGAAATGCAACGGTTGGTTCGAGGACCGCTTCGACGCACCTAAGGCGCTTTTGACTACGAGCGGTACGAGCGCACTTGAGATGGCGGCCCTTCTATGCGATTTCCATGAAGGTGACGAAGTTATTTTGCCGAGTTATACCTTCACCTCCACAGCCACTGCATTCGTCATGGCTGGGGCGAACCTGGTCTTCGTTGATATACGTCCCGATACGATGAATATAGACGAAGATAAGATCGAAGCGGCTCTGACCGAGAAGACGAAGGCGATTTGCGTGGTGCATTACGCCGGAGTCGCTTGCGAGATGGATTGCATCATGGACATTGCCCACAAGCATGGATTGCTCGTCGTGGAGGATGCAGCCCAAGGTGTGATGAGCACCTACAAAGGAAAGGCTTTAGGCACCATAGGCGATTTCGGATGCTACAGCTTCCATGAGACGAAGAACTACTCCATGGGCGAGGGCGGTGCGCTCATCATCAACAACCCAGACTATACGGAGCGGGCGGAGATCATTCGTGAGAAGGGAACCAATCGCTCTCAGTTCTTCCGGGGACAGGTGGATAAGTACAATTGGGTTGACATCGGGTCAAGCTATCTTCCCTCCGATATGAATGCAGCCTATCTGTGGGCTCAACTGCAGGAGGCAGACAAGATCAATGACGACAGGCTGTCCATCTGGCATGCCTATCGCACGGCTTTGGCCGAATATGAGCAGCGCGGGATCATCGAGTGGCAGACCATTCCCGACCAGTGCGTGCACAATGCCCACATGTTCTATATCAAGTTGAAGGATCTGGAGACTCGGACGGCATTCATCGATTACATGAAAGAGCAAGGCGTGCTCTGCGTCTTCCATTATGTGCCGCTTCATAGCGCGCCGGCCGGACGGCTCTATGGACGCTTCCATGGCGAGGACGAACACACCACGGCCGATAGCGACAGGCTGGTAAGGCTTCCCTTGTACTACAACATGGATAAAGGGGACCTCGATTACGTCATCCAGAAAACGCGGGATTTCCTCGATTCGCTAGAGTGAGCTGTGGTTATGGAAGACTCGAGCAAAAAGCCCTTGAAGGCTGCCATCATAATGGGGAAGATGGACTCTGGCGGCAAGAAGACCCTGGTCATGGAATACTTCCTGCATACCGACCCTTCCGCTGTTCAGTACCATTTCATCTGCGATAGCGATTCTCAGGCTGTTCCCGAGGAGGCCATAAAGGAGAATGGCGGCGTGGTTCATTACATCGCCCCGTATCAGAATATCTTGAAGAACATGGCCGATTTGAAGAAGATCTGCGAAGAGCAGCGGTTCGATGTGATGCATGCCTACAACAGCACCATGAATGTGTTTCCGCTCTTCGTTGCCAAGCAATGCGGCATTCCGGTTCGGATATCGGAAAGCCTTTCCATGGCGCATGAGAAGGAATTCAAGACCTATATCAAAAAGGCGCTCAAGCCCGCCTCAAAACTCTTCGCAACAGATTTCTTTTCTTGCGGAGAGGATTGCGGGCGTTGGCAGTTCGGCGATGGTCTGTTCGATGAAGGCCGCGTTGAAGTGTTCAAGACGGCGATCGATCCCACCAAAAGCTCATTTGATGCAGAGGAGCGCAAGCGCGTTCGCTTAGAGATGAGGTGGGAAGGGAAGAAGGTTTTGGGGTTCGTCGGGCGCTTCGTTCCTCAGAAGAATCCGCTGTTCTTATTGGAGATATTCAAGTTTGTTCACGAGCTTGACCCCGATACTCTATTGGTGCTGGTAGGAGACGGGCCCCTGCGCGATCAGATGCTTCAATACGTGCGGACGGAAGGGCTTGAGGATTGCGTTGATTACCTTGGGCGCCGGGAGGATATCTATGGCCTGTACCAAGCTATGGACGCCTTCTTGCTTCCGAGCCTTTACGAGGGATTGCCGGTAGTTGGTTTGGAAGCGCAGTGCGCTGGGTTGCCGGTGTTCTTCTCTACCGAGATCACGCCGGAAGCAGCGTTTTGCGACTTGGGTCAGTTCATCGGTTTGGATAAGGATGCCTTGGAGTGGGCGGAGCATATCCTGGTCACCCTGAATAAGGAGATGCCTCGGCGGCGAAGCCATAGCGCCGAGGTGACGCTGAACGGTTTCGATTCAGCTCAGGAAGGTGGCCGCTTACAGGATTACTATCTCCAGCGCGTTCAAGGGGATGGAGCGGAAATCCATGGATAGATCGCTACCTCTCATCTCGGTTATCGTGCCTGTTTACAACATTGCCCAATACCTGCCCGAGTGCGTTGATAGCATACTGGGGCAGACGTATCCTAATACCGAGATCATCCTTGTAGATGATGGATCAACCGATGAGAGTGGCTCCATTTGCGATGAGTACGCTGAGCGCTTTCCCAATGTTGTTGCCGTTCACCAGAAGAATCGCGGTTTGAGCGGGGCTCGCAATGGCGGTATAGAAGTGGCGACGGGGGAGTATTACGCTTTCATCGATAGTGACGATTACATCTCCCCCGTTTTCCTTGAAGCCCTCTATCGGCAGATTGATGAGCATGGCTGCTTGATGGCTACCGTGCGCCATGGCGTGAGTTTCTATGATGGTCACGAGCCACGCCTTGCGCAGACCATTGACGAGGCAGCAGATGCAACCCTGGAAACAGAGGTCGAGTACCAAACGGAGCTGCTTTACCAGAAAAGCTGGAATGGATCCGTGTGGCGTCTTTGCCATCGGGATTTAATCGAAGACGGCATGTTCCCGGAGGGCTTGCTTTTCGAGGACCTTGCGACAACTTATAAGATGGTACGCAAAGCAGGACCGGTGGCCGTTTTGGATTCAACGGAGCTTTATGCTTACCGACAGCGGGATACGGGGATCATGCGTCGTTCGTATTCACAAGAGAAAACCGCATCGTGCATTGCGGTGACACAGCAAGTATATAGCGATATCTGCACGTGGTATCCGGAATTGGAGGCAGCAGTCTCCTCACGGTGCTTTGCGGTGAATCGCGTTATCTTCTCGCAGGTCCCCGTTTCTATGAAAGCCGACCGCGATGTTCTATGGCAGGAATTGAAGAAGTTTCGCGGGGTGGTGCTCTCCGATCCTTGCGCACGTAAACGCGAGAAGATCGCCGCAACGTTCGCTTCCATGGGAAAAACGGCCTTCACGGCATTTTGCAAGGGCTATCGCAAAGTGCTTCATAGCCAATAGGGCGAGCGCTCATGGTCGTCTATATAGTCCAACTGGTCCTGATCCTGGCGTTTGCCCTTGTGTTCCAAATCCGGGGGATTAATCAGCGGTTTTGGTATCTTGCTCTGTCGTTTTCCACGCTGATGGTCATTGCGGCGGCTCGCGATACCGCCATCGGCACCGACACGACCACCTATTATTGGCTGTTCACTTACGTGCAGGATAGCTCATCGCTCACAGAAGCCTTTAGCGCTTCCCGGATTACGGCGCCTGTTTACGTTGCTTACAATTGGCTCATCGCCCTCTTATTCGGCGACTATCGATTCGTGCTCATCGTCAATTCCTTCATCATAGGCTTCGGCATCGCGCACTTCATCTATAGGACTTCGACCAATGTAGTGATTTCAACTGCGCTTTTCGTGCTTTTGGCGTTCTATTTCCAATCCATGAACGGGATGCGTCAATATGTTGCCATTGCTCTGGCGATAAACGGCTATTTGTATTTCTCGCAGGCGGGGGTCAAATCGATTAAAGGGTGGATTCTCTTTCTCTGTGCTGTTGGAATCCATACGACCGCTATTGCGCTGGCTCCGGCGATTCTTTGTCTGCTGCTGATGCGTCGAACGCGCGATGTCCGTCGGTTCATCGGTCTGCTCGCTGTCATTGCCATTCTCTGCACGGCTTCCTTGCGGTTCATCGTTGAGATCTTCATCGCGCTCTTTCCCTATTATGGGATGTATGACGGGAAGAAGAACATCGACATCTTCTCTTCGGATTATGAGGGGCGTATCGTTTATCTCTATTTGTTGCTGTTCGCGATCGTGTGCGTTGCCTATTTGCTGATGAAACCAGGGAAGCGCTACCGGGATGACGATATGGTTGCCATCCTTTTCCCTCTTGTCATCTTCGCAACTTTCATCGGCGTGGCCTTTTCGAAGAGCTTCCTCATCAACCGGTTGCTTTGGTTCTATACGATCGCCTTCGTCTCCTTCATTCCGAATGTTGCGTCGATGATGAACAAGCGAACAAGGATCTTGGCCTATATCGGTTCATTTTCGATTTTCGTGGTTTGGTGGGTTGCGCAGCTGCTGGAAGACCAGCACGATGTGATACCGTTTCTGTTCGGCTGAATGAGCGAGGGTTAATCGAGCCGCCAAGCTTTCATCTGGTGGGAGACGCGCTCGTTTTCCGGTGGTAGCTCCATGAAATCTTTGCCGTACCACGTCTCGAGCGCCTGCTGCCAACAACTCATCGCGGGAAGTTTGCGGCCTTCGAAATCCAACTCGATGGTCTGCAAGATTTCATCTTTCGATAATTGATAGAACCATGCGGGTGTGCTCGAAGCTATATCGCTGACAACTTGTGATGATTCCCAGTCGAGATCCCGCAGGTTCTCATCTAGCTCCCGGGCAAGATCGAAAGGGTTGCCCGCGAAAGGACGCAGGCATTTTTTGACCAGTTCTTTTGCCGGAGAAGAGCTGCGGGTCAGACAGGAACCGAGTAACAGCGCCTTGTTCCAATAATCTTTTAAGAACTTGGAATGGCGATTCAGCTCGTCAGTGCCATCCAGGGGGAATATGTCGATGAACAGGTACTGGTTCAAATCGATGATAACGTTGGCTTCGAAAGTTGCGATCTTCTTATTCACCAGTTTCGTATAGGTGGAGGGATAGGGTACTACGTCCCCTTCTGTTGTGCGGGCATTCGCAAAGCACAAATCCAGGGTCTGAGAGATAGGTTCATCTATGGATAGCATACGTTCATAGTCCGGACGCGCCATAAGGACATCGATGTCATCGTCCCAAGGAATGATGCCGTTGTGCCGTACTGCTCCCAGAAGCGAACCGTATGCGAGGGAATAAGATAGGGAATGCTTACGACAGAAAGCGTCAAAGGCATCGAGGATTTTCAACTCCTCCTGCCTGATCTCTTCAAAAGCGAGGTAGTCGCGGTCGGTCATCGTTCCTCTTTTCAAAAGCTTGGGTTTTCATTTTGGATGAATGCGATAACATCGCTCATCGCCTTGTCCATGGAGACATGGTTTTCACCATAGCGCCTTATGCGCTCAATGAGATCCTGTTCTTCTTCTTTGCCATAGAGAGCTTCATGAAATGCGGCGATTTGATTGAAATCCACTGGAGTATCGTCAGACGGTATCCTCAAGCAGAAATCAACGGAGTCTTTCTCGAAGACATCCAACTGGCATGAATAGATAAAGGGAATGCCTTTTGCGAAGTACTCGCGGGACTTGATTGAAGATGAACGGGTGACACCGGTTCGGTGCCATCCGAGGCTTTCGAATGCCAAGGTGCATCGATTGTAGAGTTCGCCGATATCTGCCCGTTTCATCTCCCCATAGAATCGGATGTGTTGATCGAGGCCCAATTCTTTTGCGAGATGCTTCAGGTTCTCAAGTTCTGGCCCTTCACCCACTAGGTGCAAGAAGATGGAAACAGGCTGATCGTCCTGGGAATAATAATCGGATAGTCCTCGGAGTATCCGATCGAGGCCATGCCAGGGTTGGCAGCCAGAAACGGAAAGGACGTTCATTATCCCTTTTGTGAACGACGGCAATCGAGCAGGAGTATTCTCAAAGTCTATTCCGTTGATTACTTGCACAGTGGGAACATCGAATATGGTTTCATGGCCAGAAAGGTCCGCTATTCTGTCGAGGTTGTTATGTAATTGCTTTCTGTGGTGTTTTTCCTTAGCAAGGGTCAGTTTCTTCCTGGGGGTGTCGAATTCCTTATCGTAAGGATAGGTTGGCAACTCCATGATGAGCTGGATACTGGGATTCAGGGATTTAAGGGTTGCAAGATAGCGCAGAAAGCTCTTGGTGAAAACAGGTTTTCGCATGTAGACATAATCATAGGATGCCACCCTTGATGCATCAGGCCATTTCTCGAAGGTAGGCGTGAAAGGAAGCCAGCGGATAGCCTTTTTGAAAAAGGATTGGGGTTTGCTGTAGGTCTCGATGGTGCAATGCAGCCCCGCATCATTCAATGCGGCAACTTGTGAGTGGATTTTTCCGGAGAAGCTCCCGTATTCTGCGATGGCGGCTTCGTAATCGGAACAGAGATAGGCACCGGTGATGGGTTCAGGAAGCCCGTTTTGCCCGCTTGTTTCTATAGCAGCTATCTCTGTTTCCACTTGTGGCTCTTTGCCCTGAATAATGCCCGAATCCATAGATTCTAAAACCTTCACCTGTCTCGATGAAATACAATTATCTTTCGAAGTGTCTGAGTACTTCGAAGTTGGAATCGGTGCCTATTATAAAGCCAGGGAAGAAAGTCATTGCTATGAAATATGCACTCATAGGTTGCGGTCGTATCGCAGTGAACCATATCAAAGCTGCAGCAAATAACGATTTGGATATCGTGGCGCTTTGCGACGTCGATCCAACGAAATATGATGTCATGCTTGAAAAGGCCGATTGCGGTGCTTTTCCTGATGCGGAGCGCTTTGAAGACTACCGGGAGATGCTGGCCGCCCATCCCGAGATAGAGCTAGTTGCCATCGCCACCGAAAGCGGCAAGCATGCTCAGATCGCCCTTGACTGCATCGATGCGGGCAAGAATGTGATAATCGAAAAGCCCATGGCCATGTCCATAGAAGATGCAGAGGAGATAATCAGACGTGCCGAGGCGAGAGGCGTGAAAGTATCCGCTTGCCATCAGAATCGCTTCAACATCGCTATCCAAGAATTGCGGAAGGCTTTGGAAGCCGGCCGCTTCGGTAAGCTCTCCCATGGCTCGATCCATGTGCGCTGGAATCGCGGGAAGCAATACTACGACCAGGCCCCCTGGCGTGGGACCTGGGAGCAGGACGGTGGCACCCTCATGAATCAGTGCATTCATGGAATCGATCTGTTGCGTTGGATGATGGGAGACGAGGTCACGGAAGTCTACGGAGCAACCCGTCAGCAGTTCCACCATTACCTTGAAGCGGAAGATGTTGGCATGGCTGTGGTGAAGTTCGCTAATGGGGCGATTGGCACTATTGAGGGCACTGCGAACGTTTACCCGAAGAATCTCGAGGAAACCCTGTATATCTTCGGTGAGAACGGGACTGCGAAGATAGGCGGCACATCTACGAACAATATCGATGTGTGGGATTTCGCCGATGAGAGCGCTTGCGATGATTCCAACAAGGGCCTTCAGGAAGAGACATCGAATGTCTACGGAAATGGCCATACGCTACTCTACGCCGATGTAATCGAAGCCATAAAGGACGATAGGGCGCCTTATGTTGATGCGGTAGCGGGCAGAAACGCTTTAGAGATGGTTCTTGCGATTTATAAAAGCCAGAAAACGGGCGAACCCGTTAAACTGCCTTTAACTGATTTCTCTTCTCTCGATATGGCGGATGAAGCGCTTATCTGAGATTGGAATATCGGCTGCATTATTCGATAGAGGAAACGATGGACGATGCTTAAGATTGCTGTTGCCGGTGCAGGGTACGTTGGCCTTTCGATTGCTTGCCTGCTCGCCTCGGACTGCGAAGTCACATTGGTGGATGTGGTGCCGGAGAAGATCGATGCTGTGAATGCGGGGAAATCCCCGATTGAGGATGCGGAGATCCATCGCTACCTCGGTTCCGGTGAGCTCAACCTGTCAGCGACGCTCGACGGGGATGCCGCCTATGCTCAGGCTCAGATCATCGTAGTGGCGGTGCCCACGAACTATGACGATGAGACCAATAGCTTCGATACCTCTTTCGTTGAGGATGTCATCGCGTTGGCTTTTAAGGTGAATCCGGAAGCGTTGGTGGTTATCAAGTCCACCATTCCCGTTGGATTCACTGAAGGGATCGCCGCTCGCTATCCGGAAGGCCGGTTGGTCTTCTCCCCAGAATTCCTCAGGGAGGGAAAGGCGCTTTTCGACAATCTCTATCCAAGCCGCATCATTGCGGGTTATCCGAATGAGGGTGCAGCAACGAGAGAAGACGCAGAATTTTTTGCCAAGCTGCTTGCGAAGGCGGCCTCTTTGGATGACCCACCGGTTATCGTGATGTCATCCACAGAGGCAGAAGCGGTAAAGCTGTTCGCGAATACGTACCTTGCCACGCGGGTGGCATTCTTCAATGAATTGGACACTTATGCTGAACTCAATGATTTGAATGCGACCAACCTCATCGAAGGGGTGACGCTTGATCCCCGTATCGGCGTAGCTTACTGCAATCCCTCATTTGGCTACGGCGGCTATTGCTTGCCCAAGGATACCAAGCAGCTGCTCGCGGAATTCGAGGGGATTCCTCAAAATGTGGTAGGGGCCGTGGTTGAGGCTAATAGGACGCGCAAGGCGTTCATCGCGCAGCGCGCTGCGGCTCGTGTGGCCGAATGCTCTACGGGCGAGGGGACGATAGGAGCCTATCGGCTCACTATGAAACAAGGATCCGACAATTTCCGTTCTTCGGCTATCCAAGACATCATTGAGCAGTTGAGGGCCGATGGTCACGACGTGGTTATCTATGAACCTACCCTTAACGGCGCGGAATTCAATGGATTCAAGGTGGTTGGCAACATCGAGGAGTTCAAGGCGCTTTGCGATGTTATCTTGGCGAATCGTTTGGATGCCTGCTTAGAGGACGTGGCGGATAAGGTATATTCGCGCGATTGCTTGAAGGGCTGTTAATCTATGGTCTTCGCTGACGATAAAAGAATGGATGGCGTTTTCATCCACGAGCGCGCCATGGTGGACGCGGGTGCCACAGTGGGTAAGGGAACGCGTATCTGGGCCAATGCTCACATCTGCTCTAATGCGGTAGTAGGTGAAGAGTGCAATATAGGCCAAAATGCTTTTGTGGATAATGGCGCAAGCGTTGGCAGCCATTGCAAGTTGCAGAACAATGTGAACGTCTATGACGGTGTGACCTTGGAAGACTACGTATTCTGCGGTCCTTCCATGACATTCACCAACGTGAGCATTCCTCGCTGCGAGTTTCCGCGCGCCAGGGATGGAGAGTACTACTTGAAGACCCATGTGGGCAGAGGCGCTAGCTTGGGCGCTCAGTGCGTGGTCGTATGTGGCCACGACATAGGGGAATATGCCTTGATCGGCTCTGGAGCAGTGGTGGCAAGCAACATTCCCGCCCACGGCTTGGCCGTTGGCAATCCTGCCAAAGTGATCGGCTATGTTTGCCGGTGTGGTGAGAGGCTCGATGAAGCCAATGAGTGCACATCATGTGGACGGCGCTATGAGAGTGATGGCCGAAATGGCCTGCGTGAAATCGGATGAGGGGGAACCATGGAGTTTATCGATCTTAAATCCCAATACAAAGCCTATAAGGATGAATTCGACCCCGCAATTGCCCAGGTGATATCCGATGCGGCATTCATCGGGGGTGCAGAGGTGAATGCTTTCGAGGAGGAATTGGCATCCTACATCGGAGTTGAGCACTGCATCACCTGCGGCAATGGAACCGAAGCGTTGCAGCTTATCTACATGGCTTATGGTATTGGATCGGGGGATGCGGTCTTTTGTCCCGACATGACTTTCATCGCCTCCATCGAGCCAGCTGCGATGCTGGGTGCCACACCGGTATTCGTCGATATCGATCCTGTTTCCTACAATCTTGATCCCGCAGCCCTTGAGAAGCGCATCTGCGAGGTGAAAGAAGCGGGCAAGCTTGTTCCCAAGGCGGTTGTCGCTGTGGATTTCCTTGGCAACCCTGCTGCCTATGATGAGTTGAGCGCCATCTGCAAGAAGCATGGCCTTCTGCTCATCGAGGATGGTGCCCAGGGAACCGGTGGCATCTACAAGGGACGCAAGCTCGGGTCGCTGGGAGACATCGCAGCGACATCCTTCTTCCCCTCAAAGCCACTCGGCTGCTACGGCGATGGCGGGGCTGTATTCACAAATGATGAGGGCATTGCAGAGCTGATTCGGTCGATCAAGGTTCATGGTAAGGGGTCCAGCAAATACGATAATGTGCGAATCGGCATGAATAGCCGACTCGATAATCTGCAGGCAGCGGTCCTCCGTGTGAAATTGGCGCATCTCGATGAGGAGATGGAGCGCAGGCAGGAAGTTGCCAAGGCCTATGATGCCGCGCTGCGAGATGTGATCAGCGTCCCTTTTGTAGAGCCGGATTGCCGCAGCGCCTATGCCCAATACATCTTGCTGGCTAAAGATTCTGCAGAGCGTGAGATGGTAATGGCGGCTATGAACGATGCGAGTGTCCCCTCGTTGATTTACTACCCGAAGTGTCTGCATGCGATGAAGGCCTTCAAAGCCTGCAACGACGAGTCCTATCCGGTGGCGGAGGATTATGCGGCGCGTAATTTCGGGCTGCCTTTCTCGGCGTTTTTGTGCGAAGAAGATATTGAGCGAGTGTGCTCAGTCGTTTGCAATGCAATCGACTAGCATTCAAGCCATAGGGCCTTCAGGCAAGGAGAACATCACCATCGATGTTTTGAAGTATCTCTTTGCCTGTGCTATCCCATTGTTGCATGTTGCAACTGCTGATAGCCTCCAAGGTACCGTTGCTCAGTACATCTCCCGTTTAGGTGTTCCATTCTTCTTCGCTGCTTCCGGATACTTCCTTTCAGCTAAGATCGAAGCAGACCCGGCCAATAAAGGCGCCATTGCTAAGAGATACATCTTGCGGATCTTCAAGATGTATTGCATATGGGAGATCATCTATGCCCCCTTGCAGCTTGCGGGCGTTTTTCCTGAGCAAGGCCTGAGGGGCCTTGCTTTGTGGGCTCAGACGCTGGTGATGCAGTCACCATCATATCTGTGGTACCTCGTAGCGACAATCGTCGGTGTGTTCCTTTTCGCTCTAACCTATCGGAAAGCCTTCGCTATTCCTCTAGCCATAGGTATTTATGTTATAGGAACACTGATGAACTCCTACCGTCCATTTATTGATGGGGGGGGGTTGGACATTTTAAACCAGTATTACGCGGTATTTCTTACGACACGCAATGGTGTATTCTTTGGGTTTCCGCTTATCCTGGTCGGGAGCCTGGTCAGATCGGTGAAATTGTCGAGAAGGAGTGCCGTGTTGCTATTCCTTCTTTCAGTTGTTCTCTATATCGTTGAGGTTACTTTAGTGCGTGCATCGGTGCCTCCATCCACCGACACGAGCATGTATTTTACGATTCCTTGGGTGATCTTGCTTCTACTTGTTCTTGCCACCCAGAAGGATTCTATGAGTCAGCTTCCATGGGCGGTGAAATCTGCGAAGCGCCTCCGTTTTGCAAGCACGGTGATTTATGTTGCTCAGTACGGGCTGATATGGGTTTCAACCCTGTTTATGCCGACAGAGCCAGTCCTATCATCGCTTCTGACGTGGTGTTTCATCATCGCCGTTGGAACAACGTCTGCGTTCTTGCTTTTCAAGAACAGGGTATTTCGCTTCTTCTTCTGATTGGGTGATCCGCTGCATATAGTCAAAGATTCTGCAATATCGCTTCCAGTGCCTGTAGGTTTGCGTCGCGGTTGAATCGTTGTTCCCAAATTCTTTTTGAATTGCATCTCATTTGCATGGTATGTTCGCCGTCTTGCAGAATCATTTTCTGTATTGCTGCAGCGACTTCCTTTGCGGTGGGGTTGGCGGAAAGCAAGATGCCGTTTCCCTCGATTTGTTCTGAGATGCCGCCCACATCGGTGCCGATAATGGGTATTCCGAAAGAGAGGGCCTCCGATATCGATACGGGGCATCCTCCTTCGGTAGATGACGTGCTGATAAAGGCGTCGATTCGTTGGTTTTGATAGAACTGCTTTATTTTGTCATTCGAAGCATAACCTGCAAAAGTTGCGTTCAGATCATGGTCAGAAGCATAGGCCTTCAATTTCGCCAAGGACTCTCCTTCACCGAAATGTATCCAGTCGATGTCGTAATCATCCAGTAGCGTCAGGGCTTCCGCTATCAATTCGACTCGTTTCAATGGGATTACATTTGAGCAACTGACAAGCCTGAACCTTCCATTACGAGGTTTTTCCCAACCAGGTTGCTCGGTTGTCGCTTCCGTTCCAATCCTATTCACATAGGAGATATCGGATGGCATGCGGATCAAAGGGTGCTCAGCGAGATACTTTTTCGATTTCTCGGATGCAAATACTAATGCATTGCATGCTGCGATGATGCTCTCTTGGAATGGTTGCCGTCCGTTTTCGTTTCTGAAGTCAAACAGATCGTAACCATGCGTTCGACTGATTAAGCGCAAATCCGTTCTCGATTCTTTTTCTAGAGCAAGGGCAAAAGCATAATCTACCAGCCAATAGCTATAGAAAATCGAGTTGTCACAATCATCGAAAAGGCCTTCGGCTCTGCAAAAACGACGAATCTCCATTGCATTAGCGTAACGTTTGAATGCATCTACGAGCCTTCCGGTGACCTTCTCTTTTGTTGCGAGTATTTTTTTCACCTCGCGACGGCCGGCTTTGGAAAAGAATATGCTCGGGATGCGCATGGCGCGGCGGAGCTTCCCCTTTTTCCTTATTATGCAAAGACCTACGTTCTCTGGCAGTTCACTGGCATTCGCAGTATCTGCTAGTAGATCCGATGTTGCGTTGGAAACGATCGTCACATCGAAATTATGGCGAAGAAACTCTATTTCGGGTCCTACGAACGGTTTTTCGCCTTTTCCATACGGGAAGCCATCAGTGAAAATGAACAGCTTCTTCTTACTGTTTGCATTTGTTCCGGTTTCCATTAGAAGTGATTCTTCCCTCTAGCTTTCGATGTGTCTTCATGTGGTGACTTCATACGGCGCTTCGAGAATCGTTTGATTCCAGTATAGATAATCAGAGCGCAACAGGTACCCAGCGTAAGGAGGAGCCCGATTTTCCAATGGGGGGGGGCGTATATCAAAGATACTATATGGTCACCAGCAGAAAGCTCGAAGCCGGTAAAGACCCCATTGGCCGGAAAGAGCTCGGTGGGGGTATCGTCTACCGAGCAAGACCAACCTTTTGAATAAGGGATGTTCAACACCATAATGCCATTTTGGGTGCATTTGATATCGCCTGTAATGGTATCTCCCTCAATAGAAATATCCTCAAGATTCTCCGCATTTCGCGCTGCCACCCATTCATCGACTTTTTCATAGGAGTTGTAGGCTAAACGTATGTTCTCCAGTTTGTAGCGCCCGGGTGTAAATTGGAGGGTGAGTTCTTCTGTGTCGCCCGGAAGGGAAAAAGAATACTCATAGAGGGGATAGGACCAAGGATAGGTTGAAGGCATTTTCTGCTGACCCTTTTTGTTGACGATTAAAGTGAATTCCTGATCATCAAGCGGGGTGACTATACAGCTGAAAAGCCATTCTCCGTTTTGCGTATTACCACGCTGCTCGAAGGGGAAGGTGATAGTGCATCCGTCTTCGGCTATGAGGACCGAATCAGCGTTCAGATGACAATCAACTAAAGTCGCATCATTAAGGGAGAGTGCAGTTGTATCTGTTACATCGTCCAGTTCGCTTATCGGATAACGTTCGGCGATGGCATCGGGCACAACCACGCTTTGCAGAAGAGCGGCATCCCTTTCGGCGTAATCCATCGCTTCATATTCGGATTCGGGGAGAACGGATTCGTACCAAAGATCGAGGCCTACGTTCAGTTCATTCCTATAAATCGTATCCCCTGCGCTTCCCTTGTAAGCGGTAAAGCGTCCATAAGGCTCCATATCATTGGTATTGGTCTGATTGAACTGATCAATACCGATTTTGTATGTGACTCCCCAAGCCGTTTCAAGGAAATATCGGTTGTCGAAACCCCTGTAAAAACTTGGGGTAACAGCAAATGATGAGATATCGTTATCGCGTTTGAACCATCTGTGAAGGTTGCCGTTTATCATTGAGTTATAACAGGCGGTCGAAGGTTGTTCGGTAAGCCAGCTCCAATTATCCGCTCTCGTTCCGCTTGTTGTCATGAAGACATCATCGATGCGTTCGAGCTTATCGGATGTATTTCCGTGGGATTGCGCCTTCTCAAGGGACGTGGTTGTTTGGAAGACGACATCCTGCACGGTTTCAGCGCTGCACTGAACGGCTGATAAGGTCAGATGATGGTAGCTTAGAGAAAAAGCACCTATGGCAATGCATAAAGCCAAAACGGCATCAATCACCGTTTTTGGCTTTGATCGTGATTCTGCCTTTGCAACTTCCTGGGTTTGGGGTCGACCGAGGAGATAAACAACGGTGCATGATGCCAGTTGCGCGCCAAGTGCGAAAAGGAGGAAATAGTCCAGCGTAGTATCTGTAACGCATTGAGCAGCAGCAACTATCGCTATGACTGCAGCTACGACGAATACGCCTAGGCGAGATGGTTTGTTATCGCTATAGAGTTGAAGCCAATGCGGAATGCTCCAAGCAAGCATGAATTGTACGATAAAGTGCCAACGGGTGAGGCTTGCGCTGAATCCATTCATTATGTTGCCGGTGAAAGGTATGAAAAGGCATATCAGCCAGAATATCGTCAGCAAAGTTCGTTTCCGGTCGTCACCTGCCAGGTCTTTCCAGCGAATCAAGAGGAAAAGGATGCAGAAAGCGGGAATGCTGATCAGGCAATCGTCCAGGGAACCCATGAAAAGAAGCTCAGGGATCCTTGACAAGGTGTCCCAATTTGGCCATAGCGAGACCTGTATGGGAACGGGAGTCCTGTCGGCCGCAACCAACGCATCGCAAGCAACCAGGAAAGAGACAGCTGAAAGGAGAAGCCCGATGATGGTTATCCCTGCTAGTTTTGCCAGATGCATTAAGTAGGTGCTCGGTTTTTCGCCTTTCCGATAACTGAAGCAGAAGAAAAGGGTTATGAGGAAAAGACAAGTTTGATAGCCAAAATAGAAGTTATTCGCAACCGTTAATCCAATGGAGGCTGAAAGCGCTACCCATTTTCCCGAGCGTCTATAGCGATTGAAGGCCCAGACAAGGATAGGAAGCCAAAGGGCTGCAGGGACCATGAAGCTGAAAGCGCAGCTGAACCATATTATCCAGATGCTCATTCCGTAGATGGTCGCACCGATGAATGAAAAGGACCTATTCAGTTTCTCGCTTCGGAGGAATGCATACATCGCCCACATGATTAGTGTTTGATGGATAGCGCTGATGAAGAGGTTGGCTTGGACTTGCTGAGCCAGATTTCCCCCAGCAAATCCGAGGATGTATTTTATCAACAGGTCAAAATAGAATGTTGGAGAAAGAGAGTAATAATACGCCAGTTCTGAGACGACATCCCCACCCAAGCCATAATTCCAATTCCAGAAACCGCCCCCGCTCAAAAGCTGATTCTCTAAAAGGGTCAGCCCAGGCAGAATCTGTGCAGCTTCGTCTGTACATCTGGCAATGGAGTAGCCGTCGTAGTGCGCGAGAGAGAAAAAAGCAATGCTTAAGACCATAAGTCCGGCATAGGGGAGGATGGCAAACGCGGCTTTTAAGAAAGGACGGTTTATGCTCACAGTAATGACTCTCCATTAGAAATAAGCTTGGAGCTACGCTTCAGTGATTCTACAATTTGTTCTAGCGGCTTGCGTTTGTAATCGCTATCGTTTCGGTGCATAGCGGCTTTCCGCTACTCAGCCGTATCCCTTTTCTATCGTCTTCCTTACGGAACCCGTTTCGGCCTGCGACTTACGGCGTTGGTATAATAGAAACAAGTATTCCCCAGTAGTACGAGAAGCATGGCAGACCAAGAATCGAAAGAAGCTAACGGAAATATCCTCAAATCCCTTCTTCGTACGGGGTTTTTTCATATTTTCGGAGCGAGCACGGTCAATAAAGTTCTCTCCGTGGTTCTCAGTTTCGTGCTTGTGCGGCTTCTCTCCAAAGCGGACTATGGCGTATATGCCTATGCTTACAATATTGCCAGTTTCTTCATAATCTTCAATGGATTCGGTGTTGCCTCTGCAATTCTGCAGATATGCAGCGAGATGTTCGATCAAAAGGGTAAATTCCTCGGTGTTTTCTATTATGGTTATCGTTGGGGTGTGGTAATCGACTTGGCGATGGGCGTTTGTATCTTCCTTGTCGCTCTTTTGGTTCCATTGCAAATCACCAGCGCTCAACCGCTTTTGATGCTCTATTGCATCTATCCCCTCGTTATGTTGCTTTATGAGATAAAAGTAACCCGTTTGCGCGTGGACCTGATGAATAAAGAATATGGTTTGGCGCTTAATATTCAATCTGTCCTCATGCTGATCTGCTCCATAGGCGGTGCATTCTTGTTGGGGGCCCTGGGGTTGGTGCTGGGGCAGATTCTCGCCTATACCCTTGCCTATGTGTATCTTTGCTTGAAATACCACGAACGCGATCGAGGTGATAGGCTTAGCAAGCCGGAGAAAAAGGATTTTTGGAAGATCTCCGGGCTGTCCGCATTCAATAACGGTCTTTCCTCTGTTTTCTATCTTACGGGAACCTTCTTCATTGGTCAGTTCATCGGAAACGATACAACGATTGCAAGTTACCAGGTTGCCACTCTCATTCCCACTGGATTGACGTTCATTCCGAGTGCTCTGATGACTTATGCCTATCCTTATTTTGCAAGAAACAGGAATAATGGATTATGGACGCGGCGGAATTACCTGAGGCTCCTCGGGGGCAGTATCTTGGTTATGGGTTTGCTCACGGCCTTGATTTGCTTGCTGGCAACTCCCATTATTCAAATAATGTTCGGTGAGCAATATACGGATATCGTTCCCGCTTTTCAGATTCTGATGATAGGCTTCTTCATCCAGGCTGTTTTTCGTATTCCTGCAGGTAATTTGTTGGTGACTCAGCGTAAATTATTGGTCAATTCTTTTGTGGGAGTGGTCGCCATTGTGGTCAATATCGCCTGTTGCGTTATGCTCATCCCGGCGTATTCCATGGAAGGCGCTGCTTTTACGCAATTGATCACTATGGTTGTAAGTTCTGTCCTGAATTGCTCATTCTATGCTTATACTATCCGGCGCCTGCCGGAAGAGGGTGTTGAGTAGCATAGATAGAATGAGGGCGCACATTTGATATGAGGGAGATTGGGAAAGCATAATGCCAGGATTCTACATCAGCAATTGTCGTGCTGCTTCGTTTGGCCGAGCAAGTCATCGCGTTGAGGAAGAGGCGGTGCTTGATGACCAATTCATTTCTCGTTCCACCCTCGATAAATTCGTTGATGATAAGTGCTTTTACGAGGACGAGCGCTATTTTTTGATCCTGGAAGGCGTTCTTCTGAACAAGGCGGAACTGTTCGATGCCTATGGATGCAAAGACATACCTGGGTTGCTTGTCGCTATGCGGGAACGCGAGGGCGAAGGGTTCTTCTCCGCTTTCCGAGGGTCCTTCTCCGGCGCGTTTTATAGTAAAGAGAACCGTGAATGGACGGTCTTCACCAACCATTATGGCGATAATGCCGTTTTCTATTTCGTTGACGAACAAGGCCGCTTCATCGTCGCTTCCGAGTTGGATTCCATTTTGCGTGGAATGAAGTCGCTGAACGAGCCTATCACCATTGATAAGCAGGCGTTCTATGCCATGCTCACATACGGCTATATGGTGGACGATTCAACCTATGCGACTTCGATTAAACGATTGCTACCGGGATGCTATCTGAAACTTGCATCTGACGGGTCATTCTCAACCCATCGCTACTATATTCCCAAGGCAGATTCGCGTGATTTGTCCCAAGCTACGGAAAAAGAGTTGCTTGATGAGCTGGATAGGCGCTTCCGGGTAGCGGTTTCGCGAGAATTCGATAAGGATGCAGAGTACGGTTACCGGCATCTTGCAGACTTGAGTGGTGGGTTGGACTCCAGGATGACTACCTGGGTTGCGTCCGAATTGGGATACGGGCATGCGTTGAATATCACGTATTGTCAGGCGGGTTATCTGGATGAGGTGATCGCTGAGGAGATTGCCGCGGATCTGGGCAATGAGTTCCTTTTCAAATCACTGGACGACGCATCTTTCATCTTCGATGCGAAAAGGATAGTGGCCAGAAACTATGGACTAGGGCTTTATACCGGCATATCCGGTGGCGAATCCTTGCTTCGGGCGCTGGATATGATGAGCTTTGGAATAGAGCATACGGGACAGATCGGTGATGTGATCATCGGTTCTTTTCTAAGCAGTCCAGCGGAGAAGAATGTGATCGATCATGCTCAGATGTATTCCTCGGTACTGGCGGATAAGATGCCAACTATCGATTTCTCGCAATGGTCCGATCGCGAGCAATATCTATTCTGCGTCCGGGCCTTTCTGGGCACGCTTTCGTCTCACTTCCTTCGTCGGCAGTATACGGAGGTGGCATCCCCCTTCCTTGATGTTGATTTTCTCGACTTCTGCTTGAGCATTCCTGAGGAAAAGCGCATCGGCCATCGGCTCTACAAACGCTGGATTGCAGAATACTATCCTAGGGCTGCGAGCTATCGGTGGGAGAAGACTGGCCTTCCTGTCCTGGCATCCGATAGAAGCATCTTCGTAGAACGGGCGAAACGGAAGATCGGGCGTGTTCTCTCCAGGAAAGATGAAGGGCATTATGGCGGCATGACCCCATTCGATCTTTGGGCGAAGAAGAATCCCAGAATAGGCGAGTGGGTGAATGGGGTTTTTGCCGATGCATCGGTCGATGTTCCCGTAAAGATGCTCGTCGATGCAGAGCGGCTTTTCCATACAGGCAATACATTGGAGAAAAGCCAAGTGCTCACTGCGCTCTTGGCGGTCGATTATTATAAAGGCTACGGCTCGTACAGTTTTTAATGCGGATGTAAAAGTTGGAGGTGCCTTAAACGGGGATATGGGCCAACATAGGAAGCTATTTCAGGCATCGTGTGGACACATTTCGGGATGTATTCAAGTGGGTGCTGATTTGTACGTTCTTCTTCATGGTGCTCGGCTTCCTTTATCGATGGACGTCCCTTTCGTTCTCCCATGATTCGCTGTATGTCAATGAGTTAACCGGACTCGAGATCATTTACTCCACAATCGATAATGGCCGGTTTCTCTCCCCGCTTTATTATTTGCTACGCGGAGGTATAACAGCGCCGTTTCTTATTGGGGTGCTGGGGTCTTTCTATCTTGCCGTCGCTATTACGCTTATGGTCAGGCTATTCGGGGTAGATAATAAGCTATTAATCCTTGGACTATGCGGCGTGCTTTCGGTCAATGCTTGCAATACGTTGATCAATGCAACTTATATAAAGGATTTCGATTGTTACATGTTGGCGTTGCTGCTGAGCGTCGTTTGCGTAGTGCTCTGCGTGAGGAAGAGCTGGCTGTCCAAGGTGCTTTCTGTGTGCGCTCTGGTCGCCTCCCTTGCGCTTTATCAGGCATTTGTGCAGGTTGCCCTTGTTCTGATGCTCCTCTATTTGGTGAAGCTTGTTTTGGATGGGACCCAAGTCAAGGTGGTTTTGATTCAGGCTGCGCAAATGCTTGCGGTGCTGGCATTTGCTGCATTAGGTTATATGGTTTGCTATAAGGGTGTGCAGTGGGTTTTCCAGTATTCGCCTGCGAGCTCTTACAATTCGCTTAATAATATGGGCTCTGCGCTCTTTGGCGGTGAGCTCCTCTCTCTTGTGGGGGAGGCTTATCTTTCCTCCTTTGCATATCCGCTATCTCCAGAGACCTATGCGATGCTCTTGGCGGGTGTATTAAATGCTCTGGCTCTTATCTCGATCCCTGCGGTTCTTTGCTTGATTGCGAAAAGAAAGAGACTTGGCATTGGCTCCATCGGGCTTGCTGTTCTATTCTTGGCTTTGATGCCTTTAGCAGCAAGTTGTGCATCCGTTTTTGGCAATGGATTGCGGACGGGTCTTACGATTTATTCATTCAATCTGCTCTATTTGATCGTAGCGACTCTCATCTCCAGTTTGATATTACGGACTTCTTTCCATGAATACGATTCTTCCGGTTATGGTGCGCTCAAGAGCGGCGCCATTGCCGAAGTGAGTCAGCTTGTTTTGAGTGCGATTTGCATCGTAGTTGTTGGGAGTAACGTGATTTACGCCAATCAGGTTTCGCTGAAGAAAGATTTGGAGTTCGAATCAACCTACTCCGCGATGACGCGTATTGTGGATGAGATCGATAGAACAGAAGGCTACGTTGTGGGGCAGACGCCCGTGGCGTTGTTTGGAAGACTCGATCAGAATACGTTTATGACAGGCATTCGAACGGGTTATCCGCCGGAAGGTCTGCCCGATGATTCCATGTATGCAACGGGATTGCGTAGTGAGATGGCGGTTACGGGACTGTTCTCCTACGGCTATTATTTCAAGAATGTCATGGCCTATCCTATCCGCTTGACCGATTTAGAGCCTTACCTGGAAAACCCGGCTTATGATGAAGCGATCGATGCAATGCCGGTTTTTCCTCAGGCGGGTTATTGCAAGATGGTCGATGGCGTGGTTTTCGTGAGATTGAGTGAGGAATACTGATGCTTACGGTGATTGTGCCCGCCTATAACGAAGCGGAGATGGTGCCACTTGCGGCAAAGGAGATCGTTTCGGTTCTGGCTTGTGCGGACATTCCTTTTGAATTGCTTTTCGTTGATGATGGTTCTGGAGATGGAACGTGGGAGGCAATCGGATCTGCTAAGGAGTTGCTGGGGGACGACTCCGTGAAGGGAATAAGGTTCAGCAGGAATTTCGGCAAAGAAGCTGCCATAGCGGCAGGATTGGAGAGCGCTCAAGGCGATTGCTGCGTGGTTATCGATTGTGATTTACAGCATCCGCCAGAGGCCATCGTTGAGATGTACCGCTTGTGGCAGGATGGCTATGAGGTGGTGGAGGGCGTTAAATCCGACCGAGGGCCCGAGGGGGCGTTTCATGGAGCGTTGGCCGGGTCGTTTTATGGCCTGATCAGCAAAGCCATGGGCATGGATTTGACGGATTCTTCCGATTTCAAGCTTTTGGATCGCAAAGTGATTGACGCGGTGAATGCCATGCCCGAGCGTGGTGTATTCTTCCGGGCCCTGTCTTACTGGGTTGGGTTCAAGAAGGGTGAGGTTCCCTACAAGGTGCGAGAGCGCCAGGCGGGGGAGAGCAAATGGAGCGGCTGGTCGTTGACGAAGTATGCTCTGAAGAACATCACATCTTTTTCATCGGCGCCCATGCAGATTGTGACGGTTTTGGGAGTCATCGCCCTTGTGGTTGCGGTGATTTTCGGAGCTGTGTCGCTTGTGCAGTGGTTTATGGGAGAGGCCATCGGCGGCTTTACTACGGTGATCTTGCTGCTGCTCTTCATGTCCAGTTTGATTATGATCAGTTTGGGCGTGATCGGGTATTACATCGCGCGCATCTATGACGAGGTGCAAGGACGACCGCGGTTTATCGTTGCCGAGACGCTTGAAGGCGAGCGGACGGCCTGATCCGGGGACGGAAGATGACGAAGTCGCATGGAGAGAGCTTTATCCAGTTCGTGAAATTCGGCCTGGTGGGTGTTTCCAATACAGCAGTGAATTTCGCAATCTATTCGCTGTTGGTATTCTTGGGCATGCCTTATCTGTTAGCGAATTTCCTAGCGTTCTCTATTAGCGTGCTGAACTCGTTTTTCTGGAATAACCGTTATGTATTCCGCCTTGAGGGCGATCAGTCCCGCGTGTGGTGGAAGGCGCTGCTCAAGAGCTATGCCTGTTACTCTGTGACGGGGA
This sequence comes from uncultured Eggerthellaceae bacterium, assembly GCA_964553375.1. Lineage (GTDB taxonomy): Bacteria > Actinomycetota > Coriobacteriia > Coriobacteriales > Eggerthellaceae > UBA9715. The sequence goes on from CAZKKN010000010.1 coordinate 42,955, forward strand.
TTTTCCTGTGTTCGTTCCTGTTGTGGCTCTGGGTTGATGTATGCGGCATTTCCGAGTATCTGGCCTGGGTGATTAACATTCCCATCTCAGTGCCGATCAACTTCCTGCTGAATAAGTACTGGGCTTATGGGGCGAAATGAGAATCAATGGCGCAATTCGCGGGTTCGCTAGCTTTTCTCCGGTCTCTTGGTCCGGCTGAATAACTCATTCCAATCGCATGCAGCAAGGATCGTGCCGCATAGGATGGCTATGCAGCACACTATCTCCAGCGGGCCAGGGATCGCGCCTAACAGGATCACGCCGAAGAGCACTGCCCATGCGGAGTACGAGATATTCAAAGCCATGCCTTTTGCAGCACCGATGACCGATATCGCCTTGTAGTAGAAAAGATATGACACCGCACCGGCTAACCCGGCGAGAGACACGATGCCAGTCGCAGCTGTTGGAATCGCCGACAAGGTGAAAAGCCACGCACCGAATATCGGCAGAACCACGACGCAGTAAACGAGAGCCGATGTGGTTTCCCTGATCTGAAGAGCTGTTTCGTTGTCGACCGAGTCGTCCCGCATTCCCCAAGCGCATAGAACGGCCTCCGACCCCCAGCCAACTACGCATGCAAGGGCACCCAGCAGCCCTACAACCGGGTCGCCTACAACCGTTGTATCAGAGCTCAAGTATCCCATGGCTATTATGCCCGCTAAGGCCACAAACAACGCAACTACTTGCTTGATCGCCATCTTCTCTTTCAGCAATAGCACCGCCATAACCGTCCCGAAGGCCGGATAGAATGATGAGATGATGGCCGTATAGCCGGCGCCGATATTGTTGATGGCTATAACATAGCCGGTCATACCGACAGGACCTCCTAGCAGTGCGCCCAGCATGACAACTTTTCCGCTTCGTGTCTTCAGGGCGGCGAGGGTATCTTTGAGGCGTCGGCGGATGGCCATGTACAGGAATAGCCAAAATGCGCAAAAGACATCGTGGAGGGCGGCTCCGACGATTGCGGCCAAGGCGATGGCCTCCGCAGTGTCGATATAGGGACTCAGGGCAAGCCCGATTCCCAGAATCACGGTGTCCAAACCCCATAAAAGACCGCTCGATAATCCGTACTTCATGTTGATTGACGTCTCCTCTTTTTAATTCGCCTCATTTGCCTCATATAAGTCCAAGGCTTTTCCTAGGTATTCCTTTGCATATCTGTAGTAGATATACAGCCATTCACCCACGTTGTCCCCCTCTGATTCTTTAACCAGGGACCATACATACCAGCACCATCCTGCAAAGGCGACGAATGCGAAGTTGTGGCGTACTTCTTCAGGTGTTGCTGGACGTCCGAAATACAAGTCAAGCGCATGGCGGGCTTCATCCTCCGAAAGCTGGCTTGTAACGACGAACGTGCCGAAGTCGTTGGCGTAATCGGCCATACCCGCATACTCCCAGTCGATAAGCGAGATCTCATCGTTTTCATCAAGCAGCAGGTTCAAGGGGAAGAAGTCGTTGTGGCAAAGGCAGATATCGGCGGCATCCAACAAGATGAAGCTGTGAAGCCTATCCACTTCAGAGGCTAGCGTCGCATAATCTGCTGCTTCTATAGGGCCGTTCTTCCGCAGGATCGTCTCATAGCGCTTGCTTTCCTCGTAGAAATCGAACTCTCTTTCAATTGCCATGCCTGATTCATGGAGTGTGCGCGCAATTCCCATTGCGCGACTCAATTGGCTTTCGTTTTGGGGATCCAAAACCCGTGCGTTCGCTATATAGCGTGAGAGCTTCCAACCTTTTTCGGGGTCAGCATAGATGAACGTGTCATCTATGCCCATCTGTTTTGCAAGCTGGAGAGCCTTGACTTCAGCGGCGCGGTCGATCAACTGCTCTGTCCCTACGCCGGGATGGCGGTAGACATATTCGCCTTCGTTTGTCTTGAAATGACATGAGAGGTTAGTGAGTCCCTGCTTCAGTGGGAATATGTCGCGTATCTCCGATTTCGTGCATCCCAGCGTGGCTGAGATGTTATCGAAGGCTGTTGAGTCGACGTTTTCAAGGAAGTGCGGATCGAACTTGCGAAGGTCATCGAGGGAGTCGAACTCGTAGATCGTGCCACGATTGAAGATGCGTGCTATCATCGGCAGCTCTTCTATGTGGTCGATGTATAGCTCTTCCCAGAGCTTGTCTGCAGTTTGCGGGAGGTCGTATTCGTTAATGAGTATCCGGCGGAACCTCTCGGAGAATTCCTTGTCGAAGTAGGCGTGTCCGATCATGTACGGGGAGTTGGAGCCTCCTATGGTGACCGCTTTGATCCGGTCATGGGAGCTAAGGGTGACGCACCATTCTTGCGTGGGTCCATCAGCGAGTTCGGTGGCGTAATAGGCGCTCCACTCGCATTTCGAGAACGGGTTTTCTGCGTAGTAGACATCCGAGGAGCAAATGAGGGAGTTGCTGAGCTTGTCGCGAACCGCATAGAGGGAGGAATTGTTGTTCCTTGTTGCGAATTCGTGATTGACGACGATGGTTACGCCGTACTTATCCTCAAGATAGAAGAACAGCTCTTGTTTATAGCCAACCACGACGATGATGTCGTCTATGCCTGCGTTTTTGAGTTGCTTGATTTGGCGCTCTATCAACACTTCGCCCTGAACGGTAAGAAGGCCTTTGGGCTTTTCATAGGAGATGGGTGCGAATCTGGAAGAGAGCCCTGCTGCCATGATGATCGCGTTATCGACCTCGAATGGCTTCAGCGCCTGTTCGCCTGCTGGGGAAAGCTTGCGCTCCGATGACTTGTTGCCCAGGATGAGCCCTGCTTCTGTGAGTTGCTTCAGGGCATTGTTTACCGTGCCGATGGAAAGATTGGTCTTGTTTGCGATTTCTTGTTGTTTTGACTTGGGGTTTTGCCTGATGCAATCGAGGACGGCGAAGGTTTTCCTTGTAAGTTTGGGCGCAGGATTATCTGCGCTGGTGGAGGTGCGGCTTTTGTTCGTGCTTTTTGAAAGAGTGCGGGTACGCATTCGAGCATCGCCTCGAGTCGGTTGGTTTGGTTGGTTCGTGCGGTTTGTGCAGCTTGTGCAGTTGCAATTTCAATATTGTAATGCATTTGCGGGAAAATGAAAAAGTGA
>CAZKKN010000011.1:0-43819 GCA_964553375.1 uncultured Eggerthellaceae bacterium
ACCCAGGTCATGTCAGGCCACAGCATGTCTTGGCGCTTCTTGGAGATGTAAATGCCAAACCAACCGGTCATGCAGGCGATGTTCAGAAGCCCGGCGATGCCGTTGAGCACATTATGCGGGCCGCCGTTCAGGAGCACACCCTCATCGGTGACAAAGCTGGAATCCCAAGCCACAATGGCGCTCTCGAAGTCGCTCGCCACGGCGATCAGGATGTTGATGGCCACGATGACGAACGGGAACGCCTTGAACCAATGGGAACGTCCAACCTTGCCCCAGCTGTACTTCAGCATCATGAAGCCGATGCATCCAGCTGTGGCAGCATAGACCTTCGCATAGTGGAACCAGCCGCCCATGGTGGTATACGTGGGATTGTTGAGCGCCCACTCGGCTCCCATGGCCGCACCTACCTCAACGGCTATGCAGTAGACCGTCATGGCACCACAAACTCCGATGAACATGAATATGCCGCCAGCTTTTGTCCGACGCGCAAATTCGTTCAGGAGAATCAACGCTATCAGCACCATGAAGACTCCCACCCATTGATACGTTGCATTTGGGCCGCCAACATCGAAGAGAACGAACCCAGCTAAGAGTATGACGGCGAGAGACACCGCCAACACCCCCACCCATTTCAGGATGGTACTTTGACCGCGAGCATCCGATGACATGATTACCTCCTTCTCTACGGCCTATCCAAATGGAGCGTCTGCGCAATCACGTCGGCGATGGTCTGATCGTCAGCGTCGGGGTGTTTACGCAGATACCCTATTACCCCTAAGATGAGAATGTAGAACGTCTCATAAAGATGCGAGATGCGTATCTCGTGGTTACGCGCGTAATCCTGCACGGTGGTGTCTATGATGTACGTTGCCGTATGAGCCGCCACCCTGTTCACGAATTCCAAGTACAATGCGGCGTTTTCCTGGGATACCAAGGCGAAGCGGAACGCCTCTTCCTCGAAAAGCCCCAAGCGCAGAACGCGTACGATGCTGACCAGCCCGTATTCCACATCCCCTGCGGGACGGCTCTCGTTCCAGTGCTGGAGCAGCTCGATGAAATCGGCGATGTAGGTATCCATCACCGCTGAAGTGACAGCTTCCTTATTGGGGAAGTAATGGTAGAAAAGCGACCGGGTCACGCCCACGCGCTCTGCGATATCCTTGATGGTGGTATGGGCAAGGCCCCGCTCGTCATAGAGCTCGCGGGCGGCTTCGATTATCTCAGCCCGACGCTCATCGGTGCTTTTGGGGAGGGCGCGCACGGATCGGGCGGCCTTTGCGGCCCCCTTCTGCATCCGTTTTCTCTCTGCCTGTTTCCCCATGGCATCCTGCCGTTTCCTTTAACCATGATTCGAGGTTATCCGAGAGATTGACATCAGGTCAATGGACACAGGTGACAAAGCGTCAATGGTTGACGCTTTGTTTAGAACAGTTAACTTTCCCGTGGACGAATCGGCGGGAAACCGCAACGCTACGATGTTTTGACGGAAAGCCAATGGCTATAATCGATTTAACCCAGAGAAAGGAAGAATCGCTATGATCTCCCTCGAAGAAGCACTGAGGCAACGCCATGCGGTTCGCTCGTTCACCGATGAACCCCTGCCCGATGAGGCCGTCGCCCGGCTGCAGGACAAAATGGCGCAGGTGAACGAAGAAGGCAATGTATCCATCCAGCTCGTTCGCGACGAGCCCCACGCATTCACCGGGTTCAAGGCCCGCTATGGCAAGTTCCAAAACGTGCGGAACTACTTCGCTTTGGTGGGCCCCGATTCCCGTAGCCTCGACGAAGCGCTGGGTTATGCCGGCGAGAAGCTCGTGCTGCTCGCTCAGCAGCTCGGCCTCAACACCTGCTGGGTTGGCGGAACCTTCCGCGTAGTGAAAAACCGCTACACCATAGAGCCCAGCGAGAAGCTGGCAGCGGTAATTGCTTTGGGGATCGGCACCAACCAAGGCAAACCTCACAAGTCCGTCGCTCCCCAGGTCGTAGCCCCGAATTACGACGATGCCCCTGAGTGGTTTCAGCGGGGCGTGGATGCCGCGCTGCTTGCGCCCACGGCTTTGAATCAGCAGAAGTTCCGCTTCAAGTGGGAAGGCGAAACGGCCGAAGGCCTTCCGTTGGTACGCTGCACCACTAAACGCGGCCCCTTCGCCCGCATGGACAAAGGCATCGCCAAACTCCACTTCGAGATAGGAGCCGGCGAAAGGGAATTCCTCTATCGGCGATAGCCTTTACGGAAAGAAAACCGAATCCTGATCCAACACGGCGCCGACCCATAGGGCCGGCGCCGCGCCGTTGCGGAACCGATTGAAACGGTTTCCCTAATGATCTGACGCGCCGAAGGCGTTTTTCATATGCAGGCTGCGGGTGAACAGCACGCTTTGCAGCAGTTTGTCATTACCCTCTTTGACCTTGGCCGTGAGCTTCTCATTCGCGCTCTCCAAAAGCGCCATGGCCTCTTGGTTGCCTGCGTCGCTTCCCAGCTCCTCTAAGGCTTTATCCACTTCACGCAAAGATGCATAGCCGGCAGCTATCGTTTCCTGCTGATAGGCCGAGATAGCCTCCATATTGGCGAAGTACTCCGGATCCGCCAAAGCGGCCACGAGCCGGTCTGTCCAATAGAACGAATCGGTGGTCACCTGCAGAGGCGTATCAAGATAAGCAGGCAGCTTGGACACGTTGCTGAAGATCGCGATGGAGGTGTTGAACGGGCCGGACCCGAACGACACCCACTGCACTCCGCGAGCCGCAGCCGGCGCATAGGGGCGGATCTGCAGCACAGAGCACTCACAAGTGCGATTGATGCCGATCTCGCGGAAACGGCTTCGGCTCTCCTCGGTACCTTGACGGCCATACGGGTCATAGATGGTTCCCTCATAGGTGGAGGAAAGGACATCCTTCACATCCATGACGGAGAGCTTGACCTCAGGCACCATGCACCAGGGTATATCCATGGACTCGGGGCCGAAATGTGCATCCGCCCCCTTGAAAGCAGGATCCGACGGGTTGAGCACGCTGCAGATGTACCAGGCCCGGGGGTTGTTGTACACGATATCAAGCCACGTGTAGCTGCTGAATGCCTGACGCGGATTGAACACCCGGGGAATGCCGCAGAACTCCTCGCCGGCAGAGCTCTCAGATGCGGCATCCTGGCCCATGGTGACATCCAGGTGATTCTCGGCCATCCATTGGGGCAGATCGGCACTGCACATGAAGTCATGCTGGGCGCCGAGCGCATCGGACAGATCAAGCTTGTCAATGCCAAGGCGGTTGGGTTGGGCCACGTAGCAATCGTCCGGTACGCGGCGAGCGATCCAGTGATGGCCGCCTATGGTCTCGATGTACCATATATCCTTCTCGTCGCCGAACGCCACGCCGTTCATCTCGTAGGTACCGAACTGCTCCAGGAGCGCACCCATGCGCCCCACGCCTTCCTTGGCGCTGCGGATATAGGGCAGGATTATGGTGACCAGGTCTTCTTCCCCAATGCCACCGGGCACTTCAGCCTCGTAATCGCTGTCGCCCGGCTTTCCCTTCGCGGGTTTGTAACACACCAAGGGATCGGCTCCAAGCACGCGGGAATTACCGGAGATCGTCTCCGTGGCCGTCATGGACACGTTGGCGGCGTTGATGCCCGCCTCGCCCCACACACCGTCTTCGCTATCGGCATTGGGTACGCAAACATAGCGCAGCGGGTTATCGGGCAACTCCATAGTGAGGTGGCTATTCACCCCGGTATAGGTCCGTGGCTGGTCTTTCGGCTCCACCACTACCATACACTTGGGATTGAAAGAGCCATTCCCGCAATCCTCGTTGCGGGCCACCAGCGTTGAACCATCATTCGTAGCTTTCCTGCCGACGAGCAGCGTTGTGCATCCCATGATCTCCTCCTTATGAGCGCTTTGCATACCACCTCTCAGGTATAGCGCTTGATGGAGGCCACCATGGCCGGAATGGCGGGCCGTTGGCAAACCCCAAGGCCCCGGCAATCTTCCCGTTACCCTAAGGACCGCTAGTCCTTCACGGAGAAGTGCGGGCCATCGACCTCGATGCCGTATTAGACGACCACCAGCTCGTAGTCGCGGGACCCATAACCCAAACGCTCAGCGTCCTCGATGGTCTTAATGCCATGCTTTGAGTTCACCCGCTCCATGAAATGGTCGCGTCCCGGGTCATCCGATGCCATAACCGCATCGATGCAAGCCTGATCGATGGCCGCGGGATCCAAGGAGGCGAAGATGCCTATGTCGGCCATGCAGGGATCTTCTGCCACAGCGCAGCAATCGCAGTCCACTGAGAGATTGCAGGCGATGTTTATATAGGCCAGGTTGCTGCCGAAGTGGTTGACCACGGTTTCGGCCGCCTCGGCCATCGCCTCCAGGAAGTCATCCTGCTCGGCATGCTTGTCCCAGAACTCGCCCTGATTCAACGTGGCGGCGCCGGTATGGATATTCACCTTGCCCTGATTCGATGCGCACCCGATGGAGAGCTGCTTCAGCGCCCCGCCGAAACCGCCCATGGGATGCCCCTTGAAATGGGAGAGCACGAGCATGGACTGGTAGTTTGCTAGATTCTTGCCCACGCGATTCTCTTTGAGCACCCGGCCGTTCTCGATGGGGAATACCAGGTCGGGGCCTTCCGCATCCATGATATCCACGGCGAAGACATCGGCCCAGCCGTGCTCTTTCATGAGCTTCTCATGTTTCTCGGTGGTATCCCGAGCGCCATCGTAGGCGGTATTGCACTCCACAATGGTGCCATCCACCTCCCGGACCATGGGAATCATGAACTCGGGCCGCAGGTAGTTCTGATTGCCCTCCTCACCGGAATGGACCTTCACCGCCACCTTGCCAGGCAGCTTCACTCCCAAATGCTCATACATGCGCACCACGTTTTCCGGCGTTAGCTCCTTTGAGAAATACACTTTGGGTTTTGCCATGGAAGCCTCCTGCCCCATCGGTCTTGCGGCAGCGCTGCGAGATCGCCCGTTGCCTGGGAAATGAGAATGCATCCATTATACGCCCTGACCGCATCTCATCGCTAGGAGCACATGCCTAATGCGCGCGTCTTTGAAAGAGCGTTCGCCGCTAGACATCCATTGCAAAATAATTTCAACTCATTTGCACGGATTGGCGAAGATGAATCGTGTTATAAGTAGGAACGGTTCGAAATAGGAGGAAACGACCCATGAAGAGAACGCTCATCGCCATCCTTGCAACCGCAGTCTGCGTTGCGCTTGCCATCCCAGCCCTCGCTTTCGCCCAGGGAGGCATTCCGACGGCCTCGGCAACCATTCCTCCCTGTGCCGAAGGAAACTGCACAGCTGCCGCGCAAAGCATCGGAGCTGCGCCCCGGAGCATCCAGGAGACGAAAGCCGCACAGGAAGCCTCTGATGCACAAACGACCCCTGTGACTCAGTGCCCCGGCTACGTTGATGCCGACGGCGATGGCGTATGCGACAACTACGACACCGCGAATTGCAACCATGCCCAGCGCTGGGGTAATGGCGCTGGCCAAGCTTGCCCTGGCTTCGTCGATGCCGATGGCGATGGCGTATGCGACAACTACGGCAATGGCTGCCTGCATGGCAACGGCAACGGTGCGTGCCCCGGTTACGTTGATGCCGACGGCAACGGCCAGTGCGACAACTACGGCCGGGGCGCTGGGTCCGGCTACGGCGCCGCCGCAAGCGGCCAGGGTGGCTATGGTCACCACGGTGCTGGACACGGCTGCCATAGGGGTTAAGCCGTACTGAAAGGCTGCCTTTGAGGGATAAGAAGGACATCGAGCAGGCTATCGACATCCATGGCCCAACGGTATGGCGTGTTTGTGCGAACTTCTTTCGCGCAGAGCAAGATGCCCAGGATGCCTTCCAAGAGGCGTTCATCAAATACGCCTTAGCGGATTCTGCCCAGTTCAGCGACGAAGAGCACCGCAAAGCATGGTTAATCAAAGTGGCCTCCAATCAATGCAAAGACATGTTGCGCGCAAGCTGCAGAACCGACCAATCATTGGATCAAGACGCCGGTTGTGCAGCCATACCGGCGAAAGACCCGGCCGAGCAGCCCGGATCGCTCCAGAGCGAAGTGCTCGATGCCTTCCGTTCATTGGACGACCCGCCGCGCTTGCCGCTCTATCTGGCGATCTATGAGGGCTATACGGCCCCGGAGATTGCGAAGCTGCTGGATGCGCCGGTGAATACCGTATACTCATGGATTTCCCGCGGCAGGAAGATGCTGAAGGAGGCGCTCTCATGAACGACGAGAAGCTCGATACGCTCGTGCGCGATGCCTTCGATGGCGTGCAGATCCCCGATGAAGCGAAGCAGGGTGCCCTTCGCGCCATCGAAGCGCTGCAGGTCAGCGCAGCGCCAGACCACGAGAACGTGCTACACGCCTCCTTCGCACCGAAACGGCATCATCGGGGATGGTTCATCAGCGCTGCAGCTGCCTGTCTTATCTTAGTGGCAGCTCTTTTCGGCGTGCAGCATATCAACTCAACCCCCACCGCGTTCGTGGACATCGATATGAATCCCTCGATAGAGCTGCAAGTGAACCGCTTCGACAAAGTGATCGGCACTCAGGCGATGAACGATGATGGAAGCATGGTGCTTGCCGACCTGGACCTCAAAGGACTCCCCTATGAACAGGCTATCGCCGAGCTCACCGCCAGCGCCGCATTCGCAGCCTATCTGACACCTGATTCGTTCGTGCAATTCAGCGTGGTCACCGACAGCCAAAGCCAACAACAGGCTCTTATGACTGCAAGCGAGGCTTGCATAGCTACGCTGCCCTGCCAAAGCGCTTGTGAAAGCGTCACTCAGGCCGCTCGTGCAGAAGCCCATGATCACGGCATGGGCTGCGGGCGCTATACGGCAGCCCAAGAGCTCATGGCCCTGGACTCCACAGTGACCCTCGAGGAATGCGAGACGCTTTCCATGCGCGAGCTGCGAGACCGCATAGACGCCTGCGAGGGCCATGGGCAAAGCAACGGTCAGGGACAAGGCTCAGGCCAGAACCACGGTTGGGGCTATGGCTATGGCTATGGCCAAGATCAGGGCACGGGCCAAGGCCACGATTCCGGCCAAGGGCACCGCTACGGCCATCACGGGTGATGCCTCTTTCGCCACAAGCCCTCGGCGTTAAAAGACTCCCTAACCCAGGAGATCCACAACGAGACGCACCGCGAAAAGCCCAATGACCACCAGCATCAAGGGGCGCAGAATGCCGGCCCCTTTCTTGCTGAACATGGTGGAGCCCACCCAATTCCCCGCGATATTGAACGCACCGGCTGCAAGCCCCAAGGGGATGAGCACCGCGCCATTCACCAAGAAGACCACGAGCGCAGCGAAGTTGGTGGACAGGTTGATGGCCTTAGTGGTGCCCGCAGCGCTGCGCACATCCTGATGGGCCGCCACGGTAAGCAAGATCATGAGGAACGTTCCCGTTCCCGGCCCATAGAAGCCATCATAGGCCCCCACCACCAAGGCCACAGCAGCTGTGATGGCAAGCGCTTGACCGCGCGGCAATGGGTTGCGCGCGTACTTGTCCAGATCCTTCGTACGCAAAACGAAGAAAGCCACGAACGGCAAAGCGACGAGCATGAACATCATGAGCAGCGAGTCATCGACCAGAAGCGCCAAACTGGCGCCGAGGGCCGATCCCGTAAGACCGCAGGCCACGCCCACTGCAACGAAAGCCTTGGCCATATATCCGAAGAGCGCATAGCGAACCGTGGCCACCGTGGTACCCAAGGTGCTTGAGAGCTTATTGGTTGCTATCGCCACATGAGGCGGTATGCCAGCGAAGAAGAATGCCGGCAACGAGATGAGGCCACCGCCTCCAGCCACCGCATCCACGAACCCGGCGATAAGGGCCAAAGGGCACACGATGAGATATTCCACAGCCACCCTTTCCCTTGCCCATCCTTGCCGCAGGTTATTCTAAGCCGCCTCCACGGTTATGCCAACCATTGCAAATATTATCCTGAGATAAGTATATTTCGGTGTCGCGGGCTGCCCGGCTGTGATACGCTTGCATGGAAGACGAGAGGAGCCGCCATGGACCAGACCACACCCCATAGCGCCCGCGAATGGAACGAGCTGTGGCAGGCGCGCCAGCAAGAGCACACCATGGATCACGATGCAGCCTACTGGAATGAGCGTGCCCGCACCTTCAGTCAAAAGGACTCACCGGATTCCTATGTTGAGCGCTTTCTCGCTCTAGCTGGGGTGCGTCCCACCGATTCGATCTTCGACATGGGATGCGGTACGGGTAATCTCTCCATCCCCTTAGGCCAGCAAGGCCACGAAGTGCTGGCAGCGGATTTCTCCAGCGTTATGCTGGAGCGTCTTCAAACGAAGCTCAACGCAGAGCACATCCGAACCGTGCGCACCATGGAGCTCTCATGGGAAGACGACTGGCAGGCCGAAGGCGTGGAGCCTGGAAGCTTCGACATCTGCGTGGCATCGCGCTCCATAGCCGCCAACGACCTCCAAGGAGCATTGGAGAAGCTTTCCGCCACTGCACGCCGCCGCATCTGCATCACGCTATCCACCGGCGCATCCCCCCGCATTCACGACCGCATGCTGCAGGAGCTGGGGCTGCCATGGGCACCGGGCTTCGATGCCGTCTACGCCATCGGCATCCTCATCGGCTTGGGATTCGAGCCGGAGCTCACCTATATCCACACGTCCCGCAATGACCGGTTCGAAAGCATGGCCGACGCCGAGGAGAAATACCTTGCCATGGTGAAAGGAGTCCTGGATCCCGCAGCCACCAGCCAGCTTGAGTCGGTTCGGCCGCGCTTGCGCCGTTGGCTTGAAGACAACCTGACTTCAGCCGCAGACCCCCGAAACCCTCAGGCCCTGCAGCTGAACCGGCCCCGTGAAGTCTCATGGGCCTTCATAGCTTGGGACAAGCAGCTCTAGCGAACCCGCGCAAAACGCGTCAGACCGAAACGCCCGAACCGCCTAGCGCTTGACCTGCTCATAGCTGCTACTCAGCCGTGATCCGTGTCGCCTCGTCTTGCAAGCGTCCGGATATTACCTGTTATCTGCCACCAGATCGGTCACAGCCTTGAAAAGGGCCTCATTGCCCGCTGCGTCATCATTCCAATCGCAGGTTTGCGGTTCAAGGGCCATGGTGAAGCCGGCCCCTTCCATCACGCTGGATATCTCCTTCGGCCCTGCGGCGGCCCAGCCATAGGAACCGAAGGCGATGCCGGTGCGCCCTTTAGGGGCTAGGCCCTTCAGATAAGTGAGGAATTCACCGGTCGGCGGCAGCACCGTGTTGTTGTGAGTAGAAGAGCCCACTGCCACGTACTTCGCGTCCATGACCTCCACCATGATGTCGGAGATATCGCTTTGGCGGATATCGAAGAGCCGCACGGCAACACCTGCGGCCATAAACGCCTCGGTGATGGCCTGCGCCATGCGCTCGGTAGCGCCATACATGGACGAATAGGCCACCACAGCCGAATCCTGGGGTTCAAGTGCGCACCACTGCTCGTACTGATCAAGGATGCGCTCGATGGAAGAGCGCCAGATAAGTCCGTGAGCCGGGGCGATAAGCTCCAAATCCAGTTCGCGCACAGCGGCAACGGCCTTGGCGGTCTGGCGGGCGAAGGGCATGATGATGTTCGCGAAATACTTCTTCGCATGAGCGAAAAGCGCACAGGCATCCACCTCGTCATCGAAGCGATGGGAGGTGGCGAGGAACTGGCCGAAAGCATCATTGGAGAAAAGCACCTTGTCAGCGGCGCTGTAGGTCACCATGTTGTCGGGCCAATGCACCATGGGCGTGTGGATGAACTGCAACGTACGCTTGCCGATGGAAAGGGTATCACCGCTTCTCACGGGTACGAATTCCCGCTCTTCCCCAAGATAGGTCTTCAGAATGGCAAGCCCTTTAGGATCGCTTGTGACCACCTTCGCCTGCGGGGCCGCTGCAAGCACCTTCGCCAGCGACCCAGCGTGGTCCTTCTCGCTGTGGTTGGACACGATGTAGTCTATGCGCGCAGGATCCACCACGTCAGCGATGCGCTCAAGCAGCTCGCCTTCAAATCCCGGAGTGCAAGTGTCGATCAATGTTATGGATTCATCCATGATGAGGAAGGCGTTATTCGTGGAACCTTGGGGCATGGTGAATCCATGGATGTAGCGCTCATTCCATTCAATCACGCCAACCCAGTAGATATCCGGTTTGATCTCGTAGGCTTTGAACATCATCTGTCTCCTTGCTCACTGGCTTTCTTGCTGGTCATTCCCAGATTCTATAGGGATGCGCACCGGCACTCAAGGCCCCAGCCATGACAGGCCTGCACCGCAACCCCACCCCGCCGCTCACTCAGTAGCCCATCTCATAGAGGCGGTCATCATCCAGGCCGAAATAATGGCCTATCTCGTGAATCACGGTCTTACGCACCTCATCCACCACTTCTTCACGGGTTTGGAACGAGCGCTCATGGGGACCCTTGAAGATGGTGATGGTGTCAGGTACATCCATGTCGTAGCAATCGGCGCGCTCGGGAAGGGGAATGCCATCATAAAGCCCCAGCAGCTCGTCGCCGATGAGGGTGCCTCCCAAGCATTCCGGGTCCTCTAAAGCCTGGTAGTCCTCTTCGTCAGGCTCGTCGGCTATGAAGATGGCGACGTTCTCCAACGCGTCCATGAACCGAGCGGGCATGCCGTCAAGCGCCTCTTGCACGGCATCTTCGAATTCCTCTTCGGTCATCTGCTGCATACGGTTCCTCCTCGGGCACTTCCAAAACGGAGAGCGAAGCCTGTCTGCTATCCCCATTGTACCGCCCCCGGTAGACACCTGGTTAACGGCTTTGCATAGGATTCGCCACGGTTCGGTTCCCAAGGCACGGATGCAGGGGTCGCAGTATGCCACTCAATCATTTGTTACGGTGCTGTTCGGTGCCATATTTCGCGGCTAGTGCTACCATGGCTAGGAATAAATGAGAGTGTAGTTAGGAGATTCAACGTGTTAGAGCTTTCTGATATCGTCTTCGAGGTTACATCGGAGACGGACTCTTCCCAGAAGAAGCGCATCATCGACGGGCTCTCGCTTACCGTTCCCGATAACCGGTTCATGGTTATCACCGGGCCTAACGGGGGCGGGAAATCCACTTTGGCCAAGTTGGTGATGGGCATCGAGAAACCCACTTCGGGTCGCATCCTGTTCAATGGCGAGGATATCACCGAAGCATCCATCACCGACCGCGCTCGTATGGGCATAGGCTATGGCTTCCAACAGCCAGCACGTTTCAAGGGCATGACGGTGAAGAAGCTTCTGGATATCGCTGCGGGCCGCAAGCTGCCCATGCTGGCTTGCAATGAATACCTCGCGAAGGTGGGGCTGTGCTCTGCAAGCTACCTCACGCGCGAGGTGGACAAGAGCCTGTCAGGTGGCGAGGTGAAACGCATAGAGATCGCCACCATCCTTGCCCGCGACCCGCAACTGGCGATTTATGACGAGCCTGAGGCAGGCATCGACCTGTGGAGTTTCGACCGCCTCACCGAGACGTTCCGGGATATCCACGATGCTCAGGGCGGCCGTTCCATCGTGATCATCTCGCATCAAGAGCGCATCATCTCCCTGGCAGACGAGGTGGTCGTGCTCCGCGATGGCAGGATCTGCGAGACGGGCACGCCCAGCGAGATCATGCCGAAGCTCGGATTCGTTTCCAAGGGCGTTCCCGGCTGCCAGCTTACGGAGCCCACCGAGCTTCATCTCACCGAGATCCCAACCACTTGCTAACTGAGGAGCATCATCATGGCAGAAAAAGCAGTACTCGACCCCATTGATGAGGACCTTCTTGCGGCCATTGCCAACATCCACGGCATGCCGAAGGGGGCTTTCAACATACGCAAGGATGGCGAGCTGGTGGAGCGCCATTCCTCGGCGAACATCGAGATATCCACTAAGACCGATCACCCGGGCATCGACATCCACATCGCGCCCGGCACCAAAGGCGAAACCGTGTTCATCCCGGTCATCGTGACGCAATCGGGCCTGAAAGACGTCGTATACAACACCTTCTACATCGGCGAGGATTGCGATATCACCATCATTGCGGGATGCGGCATTCACAACTCCAGCCATGCGGCTTCGGAGCATGACGGCATCCACACGTTCTATTGCGGGAAGAACTCCCACATCAAATATGTGGAGAAGCATTATGGCGAAGGCGAGGGCACGGGGGATCGCATTTTGAACCCCGTCACCAATGTGGTGATGGAAGAAGGCTCTTCCTGCGAGATGGAGATGATACAGCTGCGCGGCGTGACCTCCACCGTGCGCGACACCAATGCCGAGCTTGCCGATGGGGCGCGATTGGTCCTCACCGAGAAACTGCTCACCCACGATAAGCAAACGGCCACATCCAACATGAAGGTTGAGCTGAACGGTGATGACTCCAGCGTGCAGGTCATCTCGCGCTCGGTGGCTCAAGACGATTCTGTGCAGATATTCAACCCGTTGGTTATCGGTAACGCAGCTTGCCGCGGTCACGTGCAATGCGATGCCATCATCATGGGCAACGCGAAAGTGACTGCCATCCCGGGTATCGAGGCTGCAAGCGAAGATGCGCAGCTGATACATGAGGCGGCCATCGGCAAGATCGCCGGCGACCAGATCGTGAAGCTGATGACGCTGGGGCTCACCGACGAAGAAGCCGAACAGGAGATATTGGAGGACTTCCTGAACTAACGCACGTACGCTATCGCTGCTTGAATCCTTCCGGACTCTGAACGGCTAGGACATCCCGTATTTCCTGCGCACGCGCTGCAGCTTGGAAAGAATGGGGTTCGCCAACAGGAGAAGCGTGAGGAATGTAGCGATGCCATGGGTGACGTTTATAGGGAAACCTGCGATATAGACCGCTGCAACGGCCTCTGGCGTTATGGACGAGATCATATAGAACAACGAACTGGTATCCAACACCGGACCGGCGATCACGATGATGAACAGGCCGCCGCACACGCTTAGACCAACGCGCTGCTTCAGCGAGAGGTCGTTACGGGGGAATATCCCCTTGTCCGCAAGCAGCCCGAACACGCAGCCGCAAAGGCCGAACGCGAGCATCTGCCAGGGGGTCCACGGTCCCTGTCCAAAGATGAAACCGCTTGCAAGAGCCGCAACGGATCCCACAAGGAAACCCGATGAGGCACCGAACGCCACCCCGGAGATCATGATGATGGCAGCCATGGGTTTGAAGTGGGGAACCCAGATGAAAGCGACCCTTGCCGCTACGGCGAGCGCGCACATGACCGCAATCGTCACCAGCTCCCTTGCCTGGGGGCGCCTGCTCTCGAACTGCACGAAGAACGGAACGATGGCGCAGATCACCACAACGATGCTTGCAACCACATAGGACCTTCCGCCCACAAGCGCACCTGCGATCACGGCTCCGATCGCAATGACGATTGCAGCAACGAGCGAAATCACGAAAACCGGGCTCTTCCTCGATGGCGCAAGGCCGTCTTCCGTCTGGGCCGCCCCTTGTGTTTGCTCCGGCTCTCTCCCCTGCTCTAGCTCAGGCATAGTTCGATCACATCCTCATCGGTGATGGCATTCGAGAAGACATGGCGGCTCATCCGATTCGCGGCCGTTGTGTAGAAGCTGTTGGAAGAGAAGAAGCGGCGTGGGAGGTTCGTCGTCACCACCGAGCCGTCGAAGAACATGGAGATGGCATCGGCATGTCGTGCGCAGAACTCCACATCGTGCGAGACCATGATGATGCTCACGCCATCTTCAACGAGTCTTCTCATGACCCTCGCAAGCTCGCGCTTGAAGAAGCAGTCTATCCCCTTCGTCGGCTCGTCCAGAAGAAGCACCTTCGGCTTGGTGAGCAGCACCTTTGCAAGGGCCGCCCTTTGTTGCTCTCCGCCCGATAAATCGTAAGGATGGGAATCCAAAAACCCTCCCAGATCGCACATCCGCACGACCTCGGCGATGCGCTCTTCCCTATCCGCATCACCGGGAGAGAGCATCTCTTCCAAATCGGCGCGGACCGTCTTCTTCACGAACAGGTTCTGAGGGTCTTGCGGCAACATCGCCACCCCGCCACAGAACAGCTTCTTCTCGCTCCACGCCTTCAAGGGGCGCCCGAGGATCCGGATCTTGCCGCGATACGGCTTCACCACGCCGCAAATGCTCTTGAGCAAGGTTGATTTGCCGGTTCCGTTCCCGCCTACGATCGCATAGAGGCAGCCCGCTGGGATTTCAAGATCAACGCCGCGTAGCACATCTGGTGCCTCCCTTTCGTAGCGGAACCACACTTCTTTGAGGCTCACTGCCGGGTTTTCAACCTCATCATCGAACGGAACCTCCGGGAAACCCCTCTCGTCAGGCGGATGCGACTCAACATACTCTGAGAGCCAGGTGCGCCCCTCCCTCACCGTTAACGCGCATTCATCCGTCGAGGCATCCTGCGCAAAGCCCTCATTCACACCATAGAAGATGCGCACAGGGGACGGAAGCGAGAACGTCATATCATCTCCCGAAGCGTAAAGGGCGCTTGCAACCTCACGAGGAGGCCCATAGGCAGCAATGCCGCCATCGCTCATCGCAAGCACATTATCTGCACTCGCGTAGATGTCCTCCAGCCGGTGCTCGGTGATGATGATTGTCGTTCCCAACTCCAGATTGATCTTCTTCACCGTGTTCAGGAAATCCGAAGCCGCTATGGGATCAAGCTGGCTGGTCGGCTCATCCAGGATGAGCACATCCGGCTGCATGGCCATGATGGAAGCCAGGTTAAGAAGCTGTTTCTGGCCTCCGGACAACTCGGCTACGTTGCGATGGAACCAATCCTGGATTCCGAAGTAGCTTGCCATCTCGGCAACGCGAAGCCGCATAACGGATTGATCGCACCCCAAGCTCTCCAGTCCGAAAGCGAGCTCATGCCACACCTTATCGGTCACCACCTGCGCATCGGGGTTCTGCATGACGAACCCGATACGGCTCACCTGCTCCCTTTCGGGAACCTGGGAAAGTTGAACCCCATCGAATAGCACGCGGCCCGACGTCTCGCCGAAGGGGGTCAGAACTGACTTCAGGTGACGAAGCAACGTCGTTTTCCCGCATCCGCTCTTCCCGCAGATGCACAGATACTCCCCTGCCTGCACCTGGAAACTGATTTTGCGAAGCGCTTGCCGGGATGCGTCGGGATACGAGAAGGTCAGTTCCTGGATATCGAAAAGCGCCATACAGCAGCCTCTCTCGCATTGACGATGGATGGAATGAACACGAACACCGAGAATGCTGTGAAACCAGCGGTCTCGAAAGCCCCCCAAGGTGGCAGGACGATTGCAGGAGTATACTCTATGGATGCCGCCCCACCTGCAATGCAAATGCTCGCAACGAGGAACGAGGCGAGCAGGATCGCGAATACCGAGCCGTTGCAGAAGCCGAAGCAATACCGCGCGAACGATGACCGCCTCCCCACCCCGTATCCTCGCGCGCGCATGGAATCCGCCATGGTCACGCCCCCCTCGAGCGCCCACGTGGTGAGCGCCGAGAGCACCGATGCCCCGTTTTCAATCCGGGCACCCAAGCTTCCGTCGAAAGCCGACCTGCCGATGCACCTCCTCGCGATGGAGATCTGCGTCGCCTTGCGCTGATAGGAGGGAACCAATCGCAACGCCATGGTGAGGACCAACGTGAATGCCGGGGCCATGCCGCCGAAGAGATAGGTGAACCTATCGCTTGTGACCATGCGGCTATAGCTTGCGAACCACAGGAGCATGGTTGCGAACATGATGCCGGTCGACAGCCCATACGCCATCGCCTGCAAGGTGAACGGCCGCCCGAATACAAGGAAGAGCACCGTATCGCCCCGCGTATTGAAAAGCGGGTTGATCAAGGTAAGGGCAGCGATGACGCCCATCATGCCCAAGGCCATCTTCCATCCGGATCTGCCCCGGATGGTCACATACAAAACCACTGAGGCAAGCAGCCCAACGAACTGAAACAAGGGATGCTGGACTATCACGCACAGGATGATCGCACCCACGAAGAACGAGAAGACGACCAACGGATGAAGGGACGAGAAAGCGGTCCGCATCGCCTACATGGAGATGTATTCGAGCTCTATCGTGTCGCCATCGGCCAGCTGATAGCTGTCGATGGACTCCATGACCTGTTCGCCGTTCACGGTATATACCCAACCAGAGGTACCGGCCGCAGCTTTGCCGCCGATGGAGGTGATGTATTTCCCGTATTGCCCGTCCTCGATGACTATATCCATATCGGCAGCTTCGATGGCATCGAATGCCGTTGCGTTATCCGATGCCACCTCAACCGTATAGGTCTGAGGGGCAGCGGCGGGATCGTCCGCATTCTTCACAACGACCGTCGCCTCGATAACCTGGTTTTGCTGGGCCGAGACGGATGATGCGCTGGAAGCAGCCTGCGACGAGCCGGATGCGGTGGCTGCGGACTGGCTTGCTTGGCCGGACGCGCAACCCGAGAGCAGGGCGAATGACAGCATCGCCACAGCGAGGGCGCTTAAGGCGAATGCGCGGAAAAACGGGATGGATCGGGGGGTACGCTCTGATTTGACAAACATTTTCTTCTCTTTTCTCCCAGGGCTTCGATTGTAGGCTCGGTACTCCGACTTCGTCTGCCGCTTCCCCGATGGTATTTGCAGCAGAGCTTTACGGTTACTGGTATAGCGCAGGATTCCCACCTGCATTCCCCGAGGCGAATCGCACTGTCTATCCGAGACAGCCCACAAAGCCATTTGGATGGATACTAAACCACGCAGACGGAACATTCAACTCCTTTACGGTTCCGCCTTTCGCCTTCGCGTGGCGTGAAGGCCCGTGCGCATTCCCTCCTTTCTCCTTGTAAAACCGCCGCTCATCGGTAGCCTTTCAACCGACAAGCGCCGGGTTACTTCTCTTGCAGCTGCATCTCGTTCTGCTCCACCATATCTATGAGCTCCTGTTGGGAATGCACACCCAGCTTCCCATAGACATGCTTCACATGGGTCTTCGCAGTACCGGGCGAGATGCAGAGCTTCTCGCTGATGGACTTGGCGTTATTGCCCTTAGACAGCAGCCTCAGCACATCCTTCTCGCGCGGTGTCAGTTCGGACATGGCCGCTATGGCGCTGTAATTGCGCTCGTGGACATCAGATGAGAGGAAGTCGTCTTGCGGCTTGATGCTCCCCCACCCGCTTTTCATGTTGTTCTGCCCGTAGAACATGATCGCTGCGACCATAGCGCCGAAGAGGACCGTCAAAACGAAGAGGTTCAGATATGCGGTGAGCTCAGGGAATGCCTTGAGGATCTCGATAGAGAAAATGGAGATCGACCTCCCGAAGAAGGTGCCGAATGCCGCAGAGATGGCAAGCCAGTAGTAATTGAAAGTCGAATACCTGATGAGATAGCTGTACAGGGACCAGAGCCCCGCATAGAGAAAATCGTATCCGAACTGGAATACGAGGAAGCCCGTGAGCTCCTGAGGCAAGGTCTCGGTCGTAAGGAGGAGCACGCCATACACCATGAGCGGGATGCCGATAAGATAGATTATGCGATTGTAATTCAACCGGGATGACGCTAAGAAGAACACGATGACCGCACCGGCCAGAACGCTCTCGGCGATCGAGGCGGGAACCGGCACCCCCTCCCAACCGCGCACGCCCATATCGGCATACACTCCGGAGAGCATGCCGGTAACGATGAGCGTCCCTACCAGCACCTTGGGGATCTTCGTCTTGGAATCCCGTTTCAGCACGATGGCAACCGGGGCCGTCTTCGTCGCACCTTGCAGGGAGGCGAGCAAACCGATCGGCGTGATTGCGATCAGCACATCCAATGCCAAAGGGGGCATGTTGCCGATGAAGGGCTCAACAAGGGCTTCGATCACCATTGCGAAGGCATAGATGACCAGCGCATGACGGGGGCCTACCACAGCCAGGTTCTTCACGATGGAGGGAAGGAAGCAAAGGTGGCCGAATGCGAACAGCGCAAACCCGACATAACCGAGAGCCTCCGAGTGGAAGACGAAGCGCGACAACCACCACAGGATGGGAACGCAGAAGATCACGACGCAAACCACTGCCAGCCCCTTGAAATCGCTCATGGCATACCGTTTTTTCCGGAATAGGAACATGAGTACCAAGAACCCGCAGCAGGTGACCACGATGGAGAACAGGTTCAAGCCGGTCGACCTCATCCAATCGTGGTCGGAGAACAGCTTGATCACCGCTATGTTGTTGAAAACGTTGTAGTGCTCAACATCGAACAGCGCGAATGCGATTAGGAAGAAGACCGGATGGGGCCCCTTCGGCCAGATTGTTCGTAAGAACGACGAAGGATTTCTTTTCGCTTCATTCACTGGTCGATCCCTTTTGCGGATAATTGATGGAAGAACGGTCTGACATGACCCTAGAAAACCCTATCACAAAATACAACACCTCATTTTGCTTAAATGCAAAACCCCTCGTCAAAGCCTACCCCTCCGAGGGGTATATATGCATCTACCCCCTATGAGTACATTCATTCAAAGCAACGATTCGTCAACATTTGCATTAGGTCAATCAGACCGGACGCATGCGGAGCACTCCGCAAGATCATTCCTCAACGTTCCAGAGAAAGGGGCACGAATGGAAACCGCAAAGAGCGATATCGGCGGGCTCAGCCGTCGGAACTTCCTGAAGCTCGGCGCAGCAGCAGGCGGAGCCATAGGCATGGCATCGCTGTTCGGGGTTGCAGGCACAGCCGAGAAGGCGGAGGCGAGAACCTTCTCCTCTATAGATGAGATGCTGGAGATCGATCCCAACCTTGAGAGGTTCGAGGGCAAGAACGTCGCATTCATGAGAGCGCGCCTTGTTCCTAAAGGCATGATTCCGCCCGATGACCGCGATAATCAGGATCTGTTCGACCAGTGGACCGGCGCCAACCCGGAAACGCCCTTCACCTATGGTGATCCGGGATACACCCAGATAGACTATGCATTCGAAGGCGGCGGCCAAGCAACCTATCACCTGATGGGAGCCGATGTGACCGGCGCAGGCCGCTCCTACGACAGCTGCGTGCACATCACCACGCCGAGCGGCGAACTCGTCCCGCTCACCATGTACGGGCAAATAAGCGAGAGCTTCCCCAACGGCGGCAAGGGCGGATTCGACGTTGCCGAGGAGAAATACGAGTTCGACAATCCTGCGCAAGCCTCCTATGCGATCAAGAAGGCTGCCAAGGTGTTCGGTGCCGACCTGGTGGGCATCGCCCCTTACGATGAGCGCTTCGTCTATGCGACCGAAGTCGCCATGCCTACGGACATGGAGGGCAACCTCATCAAGGAGAAAGTGAATGTGAGCCGCCCGATGGATTTCGGCTTCGAGCCCAAATCGGTCATCGTCCTGGCATTCGAGATGGACTACGAATGCTTCAAGGCCACCGGCTCCATGATTGAGACCGGTGCCACCTATACCGCTTACTCGCGCATGGCCGAAGTGGGCCTGCGCCTTGCGCAGTTCCTCCGCAAGCTGGGCTATAACACCTATCACTGCGGCAACAACGCCTCACCCAGCGTCGCCGAAGCCATCCGCGCAGGCCTGGGCGAAGGCAGCCGCATGAGCATCCTGGTGACCGAGGAGTACGGTCCGCGCGTACGTTTGGCGAAGGTGTACACCGACGCTGAATTCGAGTACGACGAACCCAAGTCATTCGGCGTGACCGAATTCTGCGAGACATGCCAGGTGTGCGCCGACAGCTGCCCCTCTCAGGCCATCACGCACCTCAGCATCAACGACCCCGAGAACAAGCCCACCAGCCTCTGCGCTTGGGATGGCATCAAGAAGTATCAGTTGGATGCCCAGAAATGCCTGATCAACTGGTACTTGCCACTGAAGGGCAACGACTGCGGCATCTGCATCGGCGTATGCCCCTACAACAAGCCCCAGATCTGGCATCATGACGTGCTGCGCGTCATGACCGCCATCCCCGGCTTCGGCAGCGTCGCTCGTTTCTTCGACGGATTCTTCGGCTACGGCGGCATCCCCGACGAGCAGACCCTGACCGATTTCTGGCGTAAAGACATCTAAAGAGAGGATGTGGACTCAATGGGCTTTGTGGAAATGTTCGTATACAGCATCATCGGAGCACTGGTGGGCGCAGGCATCCTGTTCCTCGTCCTCCACTACAGCAAGATCGAGATGAAGGGCGGCAGGCGCGCAGGCGTCCTGATCCTCTGGATTCTCGGGATCCTGGCAATCGCGTTCGGCATCGACTGGGCATATGCCTCCACCCTGGAAGGGGAACCTCAGTCTTCTGCCATGGGCCTTCTCATCTTCGGCGGCATCGGCATCGTCCTAGCCATCATCGGCTTCCGCGTGGGTCGCATAAAACCCGCCTCCGGCAATGCCGATGCCGCAAACGCAGCGGCAGCCGAGGCGGAAGCAGCCTAAAGACCAAAACTTCCCTCGCACGTATATCCCCCTAGAGCCTTAGGGGGATATACGTGTTATCCGATACCGTATAGAGCGTACATCCTTTCGAGAGAGAGCCGCTGAATGAAAGAGATAATGACCAACTTCGTCCCCGGACCCCACGTGGGCCGCATCATCGAGGTGGACGGGGATGAGACCGATTTCCTGAATGCGCTGATCAACACGATAATAGAGGAATCGACATACGACATCGACGAAGAAGCTCTTGAAGAAGAAGGGGCTCGCGCCGAGAGGGAACTGCGCGAAAAGCTGGTGGAGAATAAGAAGTCCGTCGGCTCTTTCTGTTATGTGAGCGGGATAACCGAAGACCAGCTGTTCGAATTCTGCAAAGCGAACCTGGTGCGCACTGCAGTGGAGAACGCCACCATCTTCTCCATCGCCGAGGCCGAGGACATCCAGGTGACCGACGAGGACGTTGCCGCCTATAAACGCGAATACCGCGATCAGTATGCGCGGGCGCTTCTCAACGAACCGGATTTCGGCGACAAAGAGCTTGTGGAGGCGATCTATGCGCGCAAGGTCCTGGGCTTCCTGAAGAACAACAACACCTTCATCCGGAAGGAGGCTTCGTAGCATGGCGGCGAAAACAGGAGCAGGTGCCTCGAAGCAGATCAAAAGGATCCTCTTCGCTTTGGGATGTGCCGTGATCGGCGTGCTATTCGTGCTGAATATCCTCCATCACGACCCCATAGACGAGTCGTTCTTGACCGACTACGACGAGTTCGACGCGTATGAGCGGGTAAACGAAGAACCACCCGTCTATGAGGTCTCAAACGATGGCACCGAGGTGGGATACCTCGTGCTGACCGGCCACTATGGATACCAATCGGAAGTGATCATCGCGACCCTTGTGGATATGCAAGGGACCGTCTTGGATGCCCGGACATATGCGCAAAACGAAACGCCCTCGTACTATCGCAAGCTGCTGGGCGGCGGCTTCTTCAAGAAGAATTTCGTCGATGACCCTATAGCCGACGGCTTCAGCATCGATACCAATGTGAATGCCATCAGCCACGCCACCATCTCTTCCAATGCCGCGACGAACGCGGTCGAGGAGGGCGTGACCTTCGTCGGAGAACACTATCTGGGAACGTCGGTCCAGCAGCACGGTAAAGGCATAAGCGTGGGGTATCTGGATGTGTTGGTATTCATCATGCTCATCCTGGCGTTCGCCGTTACGCGCTGGTCGAAGAACAAGGTGCTGGTGTGGGCGTGTCGCGTGTACTCCATCGTGGTGATGGGCTTCATGGCGGCGCAGTTCATCACGCTCTCGGTGCTCGTCGCGTTCTTCTCGCTGGATTGGCCCAGCATATCCGACTACCTGCGATGGTACCTCTTGGTGTTCGGCGCCTTCCTGCTGATCATCGTCACGGGGAAGAACTCCTATTGCTCTTACATCTGCCCCTTCGGCGCTCTGGAAGAAGTCGTGTTCGCCATCGGCGGCCCCATCGGCAAGAAGCCATTGAACCCCCTTGTAGGCAAGATCCTCCGCTGGCTTCCGGGCATCATCATCTTCATCTCCCTGGCGCTCGCCTTAGGGCTGCATAACCTGGAATTCACCAGCTATGAGCCGTTCTCACTGATATTCGGGCAGGTCGGCGTGGGTATCCAGTGGGCATTGCTGCCGCTCATCCTCGTGGGCGCGCTGTTCTCGCGCCGCATCTATTGCAACTTCGCTTGCCCGGTAGGGTACGTCCTTACGAAGATCACCCTTCTGCGGGCGAAGATCGCCAAGGTTATTAAGGGCAAAAACCGCAGGGAATCGGGAGAAACCGACGCGCAAACGGGCGACGACAAGCCCAGAGCCGCTGCACTTACAGGCAAGGCAACCGTAAACGCAGAAAAGGCAGAACAGGAGAAGGAGAAGCGTCTCTTGAAGCCCTACGACGTACTGGTCCTGGTCTTGGGGCTCGCCATCGCCGTTGTCTCACTTGCATCCATCATCTCCACAACAGGGATCTTCGGTGGGTAGACTTCCTGACAGATCACTTTTGACGAGAAGGCGGTTCTTGGCCTGGGCGGCTGCGGGCTGCCTCGCAACAGCCGCAGGCTCGCTGGGTTGCGCCCCGGCGAGAGGTTCCGCAACTGGGAAAGACGCGAATCCGGGCGCATCAGGAAGCAGCGATTCCTACAGCCCCTCCCCTGATGGGCTGCTCTCCGCCAGCGCCTTCGCCTTCGACACGTTCATAACCTTACAAGCGCTCTGCGATCGCAAGACCCTCGATTCATTGATGGATCGCTGCTTCTATTTCGAATCGATCTTCTCACGCACGAAGCCGCAAAGCGACGTGGCGCGGCTGAATGCCAACAAGGGCGAACCGATCGATGTCAACAGCGAAACAGCCGACATCATCAAACGATCCTTGGAATACAGCGACCTCACCAACGGGCTGTTCGACATCACCATCGGTGCCGTTTCAGAGCTCTGGGACTTCAAGGAGGGAATCAAACCTGCCGATGAAGCCATAGAAGAAGCAGTGTCGCATGTAAGCTACCGCAACGTCAGGATAGACGGGAACACCATCCAGCTGCTGGACCCTCAGGCCCGCATCGACTTGGGAGGCATCGCCAAAGGCTATATCGCAGACGACCTTGCGCAGATCCTTGCGCAAGCCGGCTGCCAAAGCGCGTGTTTGGACTTAGGAGGCACCATCCGCACCATCGGGACGCAGCCGGATGGCAAGCCTTGGCGCATTGGGATACAGGACCCTTTGGGGGAAAGCGGAGACCTCGTACAGAGCGTGGAGACCACAGACGGCTCGGTAGTGACAAGCGGGCTGAGGGAGCGCTGCTTCACCCAGGAGGGGAAACGCTACTGGCACATACTCGACCCAAGAACCGGATTCCCTGCCGATAGCCGGATTGAGAGCGCAAGCATCATAGGCGCATCGGGCACCGAAGGGGAAGCGCTCGCAAAACCACTGTTCATGATGGAGATTCAAGATGCGCTGAACTGGATAGAAGCGCAGCCTGCGGTTGAGGCAGTGCTGGTGGATAGCACAGGGAACACCTTGCGCACATCAGGCGCAAACGCAGTTCCAGCCTTCTCGGCTGGGACAGTTGGGTCTGCATAAGACCTGCATAAGGCGTGGAAGGGAGAATGCCATGACGACCACATCGAAACAAAAGCACCGCTCGAACATCATAGTGGTGTCCATCATCCTCGTCGTGGTGGCAGCGAGCTTCCTTATGTCCTCGCTTTCCGCCTCCCCCGCCAGCGCATCAACGCTGACGGCCATCGTCCACGACGGCGAAGGAGAGACGTACCGGTTCCCGCTCGATGTAGACACCACTGCCACTATCGAAACAGAGCTCGGATACAACATCGTCACCGTTAAAAGCGGGAGCATCCAGGTAACCGAATCCAACTGCAAGAACCACGATTGCATGCGCCAGGGCAGCATCCACACGCCCGGACAACGGATCATCTGTCTGCCGCACGAGTTCTACATCGAGGTGATAGGCGTGAAAGACAGCTCCGACGACGCAAGTGCGGTGAGCCGCTAGATTCGCCTATGGAAGCACAGAAGCACGACATTCCACCGAATGGCCTGGATACACGCTCCATCCAGCCTATGCATATGAGCCTGGAAGAGACCAGGCACTGGGCCTTGGTGGGTATGTTCTCTGCCTTTGCGCTGGTCATGAGCTATGCTGAGACGTTCGTCCCCATCCCCATCCCGGTTCCAGGCGTGAAGCTGGGTCTTGCAAACGCTGTAGTACTCGCGGCACTCCTCATCATGGATTTGAGAAGCGCCCTTTGCATTGCGCTCATCAAAGTGCTGGCTGCGGGCTTCCTCTTCGGCTCGCCCGTGATGATCGCATACTCGGCGGCGGGTACCCTCATGGCCACCTTGGCCATGGGACTGACCGTCCGCCTGCCGGGCGTGGGTACGGTTCCGGCAGCCATAGTGGGCGCCATCTTCCACAACATCGGGCAGCTGTTGGTTGCAAACGTTCTGTTGGGAACCACCCTTGTCTGGTTCTCTGCGCCCGTGCTGTTCGTAGCCGCATGCATCACCGGAGCGATAACCGGATTGCTGGCAAAATACCTGGTGGATGCCTCCAAAGAGGAGCTCCCATGAACCAGCATCCCGATATTTCAAAGCAAAGGCTGCTTCCTTTCGCAGATGACAGGCCGTCCTGCAACCCACGGCTTGCCTCGGTCGATACCAGAACGAAGCTGCTGTGCCTTCTGGTCTACATCGTGGCGCTATTCCAAGCGCAGAGCTTCCTGTCCTTAGGGCTTTGCACGGCATTCGCCTTGGGAACAACGGTCGCTTCGCATGTCACCTTTGCCGAGATGCGTGCATCTTTCGCGCCGCTCGCCTTCATCCTAGCGGTCACGCTGGTGGCGCAGATCTTCTATTGCCAAACCGGCGAGGTGCTGTTCTATGTCATCGATCTCCCAATCCGCCTTGACGCTTTGCTTACCGCTGGGTATATGGTCGTACGGCTGCTGTGCCTCATGGCGGTGAGCGTTGCCTTCATGCATTGCACTACCACGCAATCGCTCATCGAGACGCTCTCATGGATGCTCTCGCCTTTGCAGAAAGTGGGAATCCGCGGCGATGCATTCATCATCGCGCTGGATGTAGCCCTTTCAACCCTTCCCCTGCTGATCGAGCAGTTCCGCATCCTCTCGCAGAATGCAGAAAAGAACGGGGCAAAGCCGGACAAGCACCTTGCCGCGCGGATGCGTTCCAAGCTGGGCGCATATAGGCGCGTGCTGATCGGTCTCCTGAGGGATTCGTTCAAGCGCGTGGACGGCATCGCTGAAGCATTCGCACAACATGGCGGAATCACAACCGAAACGCCTTGCACGGAGGGAAATGACAGGTTCTCGCTGAACGATGCCGTTGCTCTCATGCTCTCAACCGCCCTATTCGCTTGCGCACTGCTGGTCTAGCGGCGGTCTAGCGGCGTCAATAGAGCAGGCTAGCTGCGCGACTCCTGTGTATCCGGGTCAAGTGAGCAGGCCAAAACCCAACACATATCCGACAGACGGTTGAAGAACCGGAGCATATCCGCCCCAACAGGCTCTTCGGCGTGCAAACGCAAGATCCGCCGCTCCGCGCGACGCGCTACAGTGCGAGCCACATGAAGGGCGGCTGAAGGCACATCGTTTCCAGGGACCTGAAACCCGAAATCCTGGGGCGTATATTCGTCTATCACACCCTCCACCCACTGCACTGCGTCAGCATCGATGCGCTCTGCGCCGTTTGCATCGGCAAGCTGTGCCATGGCATCCACCAGCAGAACCTCCGCTTTCAGGAGGATTCCCGCAACATCGGGATCGCCGACAAGCGCGCGGGCAAGACCCAATTGCGCCTGCAGCTCATCAACGCATCCGCAGGCCTCCATGCGCGGGCTGCATTTCGAGATGCGCTCCCCCGAATACAGTGATGTCTCTCCCGCGTCACCCGTTCCGGTGCAGACCTTCGCCATAGATACCTTCCTGCTATCCGACCCATCCAGCCCAACTGCGGCTATGCTGCTGATTTCCTCAATCTGAAGCTACTGGCACTTGGCCATCTCGTTCTTATAGCGACCACCGAGCACTTCCAGCTGGCGCTGCAACAACGACAACTCACTGCCGCTGAACGTGATTGTGACATGCACCAATTGGGTTCGCTTCCCATAATCTTGCCGGAATGCCCTTTGGAGAAGTTCAAGCTCTGGCACCGACCGTTCGGTTAGCCAGAACTTCAAACGGAACACGAAGTCGCCCATTCCCTCAAGCCGCTCATAGGGGCGCGTCAACGCCACATAGGTGGTGAACCCCGCCAGCGTCCTGGGCTTGAAGCTGAGATTCACAGGATGCGCCATGGTGATCGATCGCGCCTGGATGCTGTACTCCTCGATGATCTCCGGTCCTGAAGCGTCAGAGCCGTGCTTCCACTCCGGAAGCTCAGGGCTCTCCCCCGGGTTATTGGTGTGGGCCACAACGTTTTTCAGCATCCCGCAAAGCTTAGCCGCGCTGGTAGCGCCAAGATATAGCTCAAAGCTGTTGCTCTCCGGATAATACCCGGTGCGGCTATAGGAGAAATCGCCATCTAGATGCAAGAACGCAAGATCGCTATCTTGATTGGAAGTGAAGCTGAGAGCGACCGACTGTCCCTTATCCTTACGGCTGCTCAAACGGAATTTGCTATCGCCCGCAAGGATATAGGCCGCATCTATCAGGATCGTATCCATGACGCGCATCGCTCCATTTCATGAGAACACAGCTTGTATATGAATCGCAATTCCGACTATACCATAGTGCCCGCAGATGGACTCTGCCCTAAATCCCTCTCTGCGCCAGGACTCGTGGTCAAATTTTCCAGTTATTCGCGCTTTTCGCTCTGTTTCGAGCCGTTCTGATCCGCACCGAATTCTATGACCTGGGGTTTTGCTGTAAGCTGGCTCCATCAGACGCCTCTGCGGCATCCAAAAACGCGAATAACTGGAAAATTTGACCACGCGAGTAGCGGAACCTTGGAAACTGCGGGAATCACGCCGTGGCCGATTATGAGAAAAGGTCAGAGGAAATAGCCTCTGACCTGCAAATTCTTGGTCGCGGGGGGAGGATTTGAACCTCCGACCTTCGGGTTATGAGCCCGACGAGCTGACCAGACTGCTCCACCCCGCACTATGTTGGTTCGCCGCCTTCACAACGAAGCAGCAACAGTTAATTCTAGTCAAAGCACTCCTGCTTTGCAAGGAGAACCGCACCGCCTCCATATCTCGCGCATATTGCCCGCTAGACGCTCACCTGGGAAAATAGCGCCCTGCACCCGACCTCTATCTTGCGATACCCCATTTCGGGATCGCGAGCATAACGAAGGCCGACTGCAGCAGCCACAGCAACAGCCACCGCAAGGCTTAAGCGCCAGCCGGATGATCGAACGCGCCGGCGCAATGGGGGCAACGCGTAGCGCCTTCCTTCACCTCTTCCAGGCAAAACGGGCACAGGACCTCTACGGTCTCCTCTGCAGCCTCGCCCGACCGGCGCTTGGCCACATCGCGCATCTTGTTCACGCCCTTCACCATGCAGAACACCACCAGGGCGATGATGAGGAAGTTGATTATGGCGGAGATGAACGACCCGAAGTCGATGTCGGTACCCGGGACCACAAGCCCCCCAACCTCCGTGCCATTACCGCCGGTAACGAACGTGATGAGCGGATTGATGATATCGGTCGTCAACGCCGTTACGATGGCCATGAACGCACCGCCGATGATGATGCCCACAGCCATATCCATGACATCACCCTGGGCGATGAACTCGCGGAATTCCGCTACGATTCCCTTTTTCTCCCCGTCTGCCATTTCTTTCCCCTTTCGCAACACAATGCCCACAACCGGGTCATGCCGTTGCATATAGCTTATAATCTCTGCTTATGAACAACCTGATTTAGGAGCTAAGCGTTACATGTCTGTTGGAATAAGCTTGATTCTCGTAGTTCTGTTCCTGCTGATGAATGCGTTTTTCGTCATCGCCGAATTCGCCATGGTGCGCGTGCGCCGCTCACAAATCGAGATGGCGGTCTCGGAGGGGAAGAAGGGCGCGAAGAACGCCAAGCGCATCACCGACAACGTCAACGCTTACCTTTCCGCTTGCCAGCTGGGCATCACGCTGGCTTCTCTGGCACTCGGCTGGCTGGGTGAGCCGGCATTCAGCGCGCTCATCCGTCCCTTGCTCGAACCCATCGGCATGCCCGAGGCAGCCATAGAGGCCATCGCCATCGCCATCGGCTACCTGCTCATGACCACTCTTCATGTCGTAGCAGGTGAGCTCATCCCGAAATCCTTCGCCATCTTCGCCACGGAAAGGTGGGCGCTGCGCACGGCCACGCCGCTGGTGTGGTTCTATCGCATCACCTTCCCCATCATGTGGCTATTCAACTCGCTGACGAACGGTGTGGTGCGCCTGACAGGCCACGACCCTGGAAACGAGCATGAAGCCTACACGGACGAGGAGATCAAGATCCTCATCGACGAGAGCACCGAAGGCGGCTTCATCGACGCTGCGCAAAACGAGATCGTGGACAATGTATTCGACATTGGCGACAAAGACGCCGAAGCCATCATGACGCCACGCACCGATGTCGTATGCCTGGATCTGGATGATTCGCTCGAAGAGAACCTCCAGCATATCCGCAATTACAAATTCACCCGTTACCCTGTATGCCGCGGCAGCAAAGACCGCATCGTGGG
The DNA here is from genome assembly GCA_964553375.1 of uncultured Eggerthellaceae bacterium. Lineage (GTDB taxonomy): Bacteria > Actinomycetota > Coriobacteriia > Coriobacteriales > Eggerthellaceae > UBA9715. The sequence continues at coordinate 28,666 of CAZKKN010000011.1, forward strand.
ATTCGTGCACGTGAAGGACCTCTACACGGCCGATACGGCAAAAACAGTAACTGACCTGCCTATACGCCCCATCGAAGCGGTGCCGGAAGGTATCTCGGTGAGCAAGCTTCTAACCATGCTGCAGCGCAAGCATGCGAAGATCGCCGTGGTGGTAGACGAGCACGGCGGCACATCGGGCATCGTTACCATGAGCGACATCATGGAGCAGATCGTCGGGCGCATCTCCGACGAATACGATCACGGCATTGACGAACCCATCACCGAGATAGACCCCGGCGACTACCTCATAGACGGCTCGCTTCCCATCGATGACGTGGTGAATCTCATCGGTTTCACGCCTGCTGAAGCCAACGAATGCGAAACCGCCGGTGGTTTGCTGCTTGCCCTCCTTGACCGGATCCCCGCGAAAGACGACTCCATCGACGTTGTGAGCGAAGATGGCAGGAAGGCAGTGCATTTCACGATCGTGGAAATGGACAACCTGCGTGTGGATAAGATCCGCGCCACCCTTGAGCAGCCCCAAGACGCAGAAGAGGCTTAGCCAACCTTCACGCCGGCGAATGCCTCGGCATTGCGCCACAACACGAGCTCAAGCTCGTCATCGCTCAGACCACAGGCGAGCATTTCGTTCAGCTCGAAAGCCGGGTCCCACATGGGATAATCGCTGCCATACATCACGCGGTCGGCTCCCCACAGATTGATGAGCTCGCGCATGTGGCGCCGTCCGGTCCAGGCAAACGAACTCGATGCATCCACGAATAGGCGCTCCGCCCTCAGCAGATCCTCGTGAAGCACGTCATAACCCACATCGTATATGGACCAACCACCCATATGAGCCGCATCGACCACCAGGTCGGGGAACGCCTTCAAGATGCGCACCAAGTGCTCGGGGCTGGAGTAGTGGAAGCGGTAATCTCCGGTGTGCATGACCAGCGGCACGCGGCCGGCGATGATTTGGTAGAACTCCATGAGACGCGGGTCGTCCATGTTCACCCGCTGGGTATCCGGATGCAATTTGAATCCATGGAGTCCCTGCTCCAAGGCGTGCTCTACCTCCGCCTCCATGTCTTCGCAATCCGGATGCATCGTGCCGAAGCCGATGAATTCCGGGTGCTCGCGGCACTGTTGCGCGATGAAGTCATTGATGGTCCTCACAGAGTGCGCCGTAGTGGCAACGGAATGCACGATGAAATGGCTGATGGGAGAGCTTTGGCCTATAGCCAACAGATCCTCGGGCGTACCGGCGCCGAACATGCCGTCGTAGTCATAGAACTCCCCTACCGCCGCCACGGCTTTCGCAGCGATCTTCTGAGGATAGATATGAGCGTGGGCGTCAATGACTGCCATGGTGTCGCCTCGGTTCGCGTTTGCGCTGGATCCTGTGCTAAATCTTATACATCATCTGGAACACGTCTTCGCGCTGAAGCGTGATCTGCACTCCGATGGACTCTCCCGCCTGGGACAAACGCTCCTGCACCGTATTGAAGTCCGCCACTTCCGGGCGCAAGGTGACGATCATCGTCATGGAGAAGATGTCCCCCAGGAGGGTTTGGCTTATATCGTCGATATTCGCACCGCACTCGCGAAGGGCTACAGCCACTTCGGCCACGATGCCCGTGGTGTCTTTGCCTAAAACGGAGATGACGCATTTCATGATGATGGCTCCTTTCTTCGATTAGGCCAGTTTAGCAGGATGTTCCAGCCGCTAAAGGGCAAGCTCCAGCATTACCGGGCAGTGGTCGGATCCCATGACATCGGTCAGGATGTCGGCCGCCTCTATCTTCGACACTAACGAACGGCTGACCAGGAAGTAGTCGATTCGCCACCCCGCATTGGTATTGCGAGCCCGAAACCTATAGTTCCACCAGGTGTACATCCCCGTGGCCTGGGGATGAAGCGCCCGGAACGTATCGGCGAACCCTGCATCCAAAAGCTCTTGGAGCTTACCGCGCTCCTCATCGGAAAAACCCGATACCCCGCGATTGGTATCGGGGTTCTTCAGATCTATATCCTCATGGGCAACATTGAAATCCCCGCACATCACCACAGGCTTCGGCTGAGTCTTCTCCCCTGTGGGCAGCATTCCATCCTGCAGCCCAAGGCAGAACTCGCGAAAAGCGTCGTCCCACTGAAGCCGGTGATCGATGCGTGCCAACTCCGCCTGGGAATTGGGCGTGTAAACATCCACGAACCAGAACTCCGGGAACTCCAAAGCGCAGATGCGCCCCTCCTGGTCAAGATAATCATCACCCAGGCCGTGAAGCACCTGCAATGGCTCACGCTTAGAGAAGACCGCCGTACCGGAATAGCCCTTCTTCTGCGCGTAACTCCAGAATTGGTGATAGCCCGGCAGATCCAGATCCACTTGCCCTTCCTGGAGCTTCGTTTCCTGAACGGCGAAGATATCAGCCCCTAGAGCATCGAAAACCTCCATGAAGTTCTTCTTCAGGATGGCTCGAAGCCCATTGACGTTCCAAGACACGAATCGCATAGGATTCCTTTCTCACAATCAATGCAAGTTTACCCCAGAGGTACGCAAGCGAGGCTTGGATTGGAGCGCAGAGAAAAACCAATCTGGTGAAAGCCACTGAGGAGGGCCCTATCCGCGCGAAAGCCGAGCGTGGCGTACAAGGGTACGTGAGCGAGGCTTGGAGTGCGGAGAGGGCCCTCCTCAGTGGCTTTCACTTGTGGTAGGGCTCGCGGTGGGATATCTTCGCGCAACGATAGAGCTGTTCCAATAGCACCACGCGGGCCAGGTTGTGCGGCAGGGTGATGGGCCCGAAGGAAAGCGTCTCGTCAGCGCGCTTGCGAACAGACGGCGCCACGCCGCAAGAACCACCGATTACGAATACCGCCTCCCCGATGCCGGAAAGCGCCAGATCATCCAGATGCTGCGCCAGATCCTCGCTCGAGCGCTCCCGGCCATCAATGGCAAGGAGCATGGTATGGGCGCGTTCCGGAATCGCCTTCAGCAGCGCCGCAGCCTCTTTCTCCAACGCCGCATCCTCGCCGCCAGCCTTACCGGGATCCACGTCTGCCACTTCCGTGATGCGCAGCTTGCCATAGCCACCCAAGCGCTTCACGTACTCCGCGCACGCATCGCTCCAGAAGCGCTCCTTCAGCTTCCCAACGCAAACAATGGTGAAATTCATCGTGTCCCTAGGATTCCGCTTTCCAATCCTCGCCGATTATCACAAGGAAATCGGCATCGACCAAAAGGTAGCTGCCGTCGTTTTTGAACGCCTGACCTTGACCGATGTAGCGAACGATCTGCTCAGCCTCATACTCTTCGTTGTCGTTGTTATACACCACCAGCGTGTGCGGGTAAGCATAGCCCTCAGCCACGTCGCCCACCATCACGTTCACGAAGCCGCTGTCCATCAGCTTGGTTCGGGTCTGGGCGGCAGCTCCTTGGATGTTCGTGCCGTTCTTCACGGTGACCGACGCATATTTGGGCGAGGTATCCAACCCGGCTTCACCGCCCGAAGAGCTCAGCACAAGACCGGTCGTCTCATCCACAATGGTGCTCTCGGCCGGAGGCAAACCCTTATTCATGCGCTCGATCATCGACTTCCAAGCGCCCTTATCGATATACTCGCACCACATATCACCAACGTATTGGCTGGTCGTGGGGGCTGCGGCCGTGAAAATGTCCTGACTCGAATCAAGTCCCTTCATGGTCTGAGCGAGGCCTATGATGTCGGTTATCTCCAAGTCGGTGCTCACGAACTGCGAAAGCGCCTGGACCGATCCCGCAATGGTGGCAATATCGGAATCAAGGAGCTTCTTGGCAATGGCCGAAAGCACTAAGCGCTGATTGGCAGCGCGCATGGCGTCGGGGTGGGCATTGTCGATGAACGTATTGCGCGAGCGGCAGAGAATCAGCGCACCATCGCCATCGAGCGTCTGCTCCCCCGCCTCCAGCGAACCGCCGGCTTCCCAGTCGTCGATGGCCACAGGAACATCCACCTCTATGCCCCCGAGTGCGTCCACCAAACCGCTGAAGCCATCGAAATCCACTTGGGCATAATGGGAGATGGGCACACCGGCTAGCTGCGATACCGTCTCCACGGCCAGCGCCGGACCGCCCAACCCGTAAGCGGCATTGATCTTCTGCTCGCCGTATCCTGGCAAATCCACCATGGTGTCGCGCCCGATGGACACAAGCGCAACCTTCTTCTCCACCGGGTCGATGCGCGCAAGCATCATGGAATCGCTGCGGTACATTCCGCCGAACTCCGCATCGCCATCGCGCACCGCTGATCCGTCGGTGCCCAAAAGCAGCAGGTAGAACGGCTCATTGGCCATATCGGTCTTGACCAGCGCGTTGCGGAGGTTGTCATCTATATTGCTATGCAGATTGCCGGTGATGTTATTCATATAGGCAAACGCCGCACCGCCGCCCAACAGCACAACTGCCAGCACAGCCCCTAAAATGATGGGGAGCTTACGCCGCCGTTTGGACGAATGCTTCTTGCCCGCCCCCGATCCATAGGAATCCCGGGAGTAGCTCGACACGTCCCCTCCCCGGGCATAGTTGGGTGATTCCCGGGAATAGCTGGCCACAGGCTCACGGGATACCAAAGGATGGGCGGCCTTCAGATCTTCAAGCCGCTTGACAGCAGCTGCGTTCTCCGCTGCCGCCGGCGGTTGCTGTTGCTTTTCGGGCCAAGGGTCGGTCTCTTTTATGCGCATGTCATCGAAGAACCTATCGGCATAGGGCTGGCGGCGGCGCGAGACGCTATGACTGCCCACCCGGCGCCCGAAACCGCCCGCACTGGCAACCTGGCCGCGATTGTCATAGCCCGATTCGCGACGCAATGAGCGGCCACGTCCGGTTTTCACAGATGAATCACGGGATGCGCCGGAAGTGTAGTGTGACCGGTCATAGCGCCCGCTCCCTGAAAAGTCGAAGTCGCGCTGATCCCGGTCCCTATTCCATTTGCGGTCGTCGAAGTTGCCTTGATCGCCCCTTCGCCTTCGATCGCCCATGAGAATATCCTTCCTTGTGCTGCATTTACGGTGTCATTCAAGGCGTTGGTTTCAGTTAGCACCCAGTTTCTCACAAATAAAGGCATTTGCGGCAAGTTCGACCGAATCATCAAGAACCTTGAGCGTGAACGGCGGCTTTCCTTCGCGCCTCGCCCGCCGCTCCAGGGCTCGGCGCAGCAGCTCATCGGCTATCTCGGGATTCTTCGCCAGCAGCGGGCCATGGAGGTAGGTGCCTATCACGTTCCGGTAACACACGCCATCGGCTTTGTCGGCATCGTTGTTGCCGAAGCCGCACTCGCCGATCACCGTACCGAACGGCCGGGTATCCGGACCCAGATACGTACGCCCGGCATGGTTCTCATAACCTACCACCGCATGCTGGGCAAGCGGGCTTTTCAGCGCGATGTTCCCTATGAGCCTGTTGTGCGATCCGCCTTCAGCTCGCTTGGTGGTGAGGTCCACCAGTCCCAGGCCAGCCACCTCCTCATCACCCATCAGCCATTGATGGCCGATGATCTGGTAACTTCCGCATATGGCCAGCATAACGCCCCCATCTTCCACGTAGCGGCGCAGCTCATCGGCGTTTGCGAACAGCTCCTCGGAGGCCAAACGCTGCTCTCGGTCGGGGCCTCCGCCGGAGAAGACGATGTCCACATCGCTTAAGTCCATGGCATCACCATGATTGATAGCGCGCACCTCCACATCAAGTCCCTGGCGGCGCGCCCGCTCAGCGAGCACGATCACATTCCCGCCGTCGCCATAAAGATTGAGCAGGGTGGGATACAGATGGGCGATGACCAGCTTAGGGGCATCGGAATCGGGCGCAACAGCGACATCCTTGGCCGAGGAATCAACCGCATCTCCGAAACGCTCAGGGCACACCGGCTCCCCCTTCGCCCCATCGGAGCCTTGAGCCATAGCGTCCAGCTGCGCCTTCACTCCAGGCAGCGCGGTGTAATTCGCAATCACATAGAGTTTGGCCTCAGGGGAAAGAGCAACGGCCTTATCGAAGAAATCCCGTGCACCGTCCACCAGCTGCGCATCGATTCCCGCATATTTCAGCCGTACCTGCATATCGTTTTTGCGGATGCCGCCAGCGAATACCAGCAGATCGGGAACATCGGCGAGCTCCTGGAAATCTATGTCCCAAAGCCATGAGACATCGCGGCCGTCGGCCTCTTTATCGTTGATGTAGAAGGCCACGGCTTTGGGGCCCTCCCCCTCCACGACGATCTTCAGGTTCTGGTTGAAACCCGTGGGGTTCTTCGCCAGATTCAAGAGCACCGAGTGACCGCATATTTCGTAGCGCTGAAGCCGCCCGTTCTTGGGATTGAATTGGCGAATCGCCTGGTCAAGCGCCTCTGGCGATGCTCCCGCCAAATCTGCCAAAGCACTCACTGCAAGCAGGTTGTACACCATATACGCCCCGGCAAGGTGGGTATGGACCTCATGGCTCCCCTTCGGCCCCTCCACCGTGAAGCGGGTCGAATCCTCCCCGAAGACGATGGCGCGCGCTTGGTAGACCGGGGTGCTCCGAGCAAAACCGCAACTCGGACAAATATAGCCCCCTAACTGGCCGTACTGACGCCATTCATATTCCAGCATGGTGGAGCAGCGCTGGCACATCCGGGCATCGGCCACGGTATTCTGCGCCAGACCCATAGATTCCCCAATGCCGAAAGGCACCTTGGGATTCTCCACCGCATCGGCGATGGCCTGGCAAAGCGGATCGTCAGCGTTGTAGACCAGCGTCGTTTGCGGGGATTTTCGCAACGTGGCGGCGATGCTCTCTTGGATATGATCGATCTCCCCCACGCGATCCAGCTGGTCGCGGAAGAGGTTGAGCAGAAGCACGTAACGGGATTGCAAGCCCGGCAGGATCTTCGCCAGCCAAAGCTCGTCGCACTCGAAAACACCCCAATCGGCATGCTTGGAATGGAGAAGCGCCGTGGTCACGCCGGAATCCAGGTTGGCGCCCGTGCGATTGCAAGTCACCGTGTTCCCCGCTGCTTGGAGGACATCAGCCAGAAGGTTCGTCACCGTGGTCTTGCCGTTGGTCCCCACCACGCAAATGGATGCGTCCACCCTTCCTCGCAGGTCAGCAACAAGGCGCGGGTCGATATACAGGGCGATCTTCCCGGGGAAATTGGCCGCCGGGCGCCGAAATACATACTTGAGGCCCCAGGTGGAAACAGCGCTCACCGCCTGAGCCAACCCGAAACGCAATCCCATGCAAGCCTCCATCCTTTTACTTGGGGAAAGTATACCTGGGTCGCCGAAGAAACGAAAACGGGCCGGGTAAAACCCAGCCCGAGGACTTATGGAGCCAACGAGCGGACTCGAACCGCTGACCTGCTCATTACGAGTGAGCTGCTCTACCAGCTGAGCCACGTTGGCAACAGCGCATCGGATGCGCGAATATGCATTATATATAAGTTACCGAAATAATGCCATAAACTTCCGTGAACAATTACTACTTGGGGTACAATTGACCGAATAGTCAGCCGAGAAAACGACTCGTTGAAAACGTAGCAACTAAGGAGTAGAAATGGGGATTTTCTCGCGATTCGAAGACAGAATGGAAGACACGGTGGAAGGCGCCGCTTCACGTTTGTCCAAGGCGCCCATATCTCCGGTGCAAATCGCCAAGAAGGCAGAAAAGCAGATGCGCCGCGAGACCATGGTCGGTGCTGGCAAGGAATACGCACCCACGCTGTACACTGTGCTCGTGAACCCCGATGACGATGCCCGGCTCTTCGGGTACTACCCCACCCTGGCCGGGGAAACCGAAACCTACCTGAAAGCCAAGGCGGCCCAAGAGGGCCTGGTGATGGACGGAAACCCGCTGGTGCGCTTCATCGTGGATGACAGCCTTCGCCATGGGAAGTTCGATATCGTAGCCGAAACGGTAGCCGCACCTATCATCGCCCGCTTGCGCGAGGAGGAGATGCAGCGTTACGGCATCGCCCCCCAGCCGCACACCGGCGCTGGGCGCCGCACCCCCGCAGCAGCCGCAGCGAGTGCCTCCGCGGCTGCTCGCCAGCCGCTGCCCTACGTATCCGAGCGCGATATCGATCGCTCCATAGATTACGGCGAGTACACCTTCGACAGCGGCAGCTTCGACAAATACGACCCCAACTACGGCAATGGAGCCTACGACGATTACAGCTATGGCAATGAGCCCTATCAGGCGGCTCCCAACACGGTGGCCTACGCCGGCGCTGCTCGCGGTGACGCGGGCCCCGACTTCCGCAGCGTGGGTGCTCGCCTCATCGATTTGAAGCAGCGCCGCCCCTACGATCTGGCGGGGACCACCCTCACGATGGGGCGCGATTCGGCTTGCGACATCACGGTGAACGACATCAATGCCTCCCGTCGCCATGCCGAGCTTTCTCAGAATGCGCAGGGACTCTGGATGATCACCGACCTTAACTCCACCAACGGCACGTTGGTGAACGGCCAGGCCATCGCCTCACAGCCCTTGTACGTAGGCGACGTCATCACCATCGGCAAAACCGACTATGAGTTCGCTCTGGCGCAATAGCTGCGCATTTGACCCAAGGAGGCCATTGTGATCGACGTCGTGCTCTTGATCGGGCGCTTGCTTTTCGTCGCCCTGCTGTATCTGTTCCTTTTCGCCATCATGCGTACGGGCATCGGCTTGGTGCGCGGCCAGCGTAAGAAGGAGCGCACGTGGAACCTTGCAGTGGAGCGCGGGCCTAAAGAACTGCGCGGTGTTTCCATCGCCGTTCGCGGGCCAGTGGTGGTGGGCCGCTCTCCCAACGCCGACATCGTAGTGGGCGCAGGGTACGTCTCTGCCCGCCATGCCCGCTTCACGCTCATGGGGCAAAACCTCTTCGTGGAGGACCTAGGCTCCACCAATGGCACCGCAGTGGATGGCACGCTCATCACCGAACCCACCTCCTTAAACGACAATGACGTGGTCAACGTTGGCGACGTCTCGATTCGCGTGCGACTGAGTTCCTAGCCGCCCATCCGATGAACAGGAAGACCCATGATCCAAGCCGAATCGCATAGCTCCGCCGAACACGCTCGGGAGAAAGCCGGAGCCACTTTCGGCAGCAGAACCGACGTGGGTCTGGTGCGCGAGCAGAACGAGGATTCCCTGGCGGTGGCACCACCGCTTTTCGTCGTGGCCGATGGTATGGGGGGTCATGCGGCAGGCGAGGTGGCAAGCGAGATAGCCGTACGCACCATCACCGAATGCGCCCCGAGCTACCCCGACGCCGAAGAGCTGGGCAATGCGGTGGAAGTGGCCAATCGCGCTATCATAGATGCGGCGCTGACCGGTGAGGGCCGCGAGGGCATGGGGACCACCTGCACCGCCGCCATCATGGCTGGAGGCCGCCTGGTCATAGCCCAAGTAGGCGATTCCCGCGCTTACCTTCTCCATCAGGGCCGGTTATCCCAGATCACCCGGGACCATAGCCTTATGGCCAACATGATAGAAGCCGGCCAGATCACGCCCGAGGAGGCACGGTATCACCCGAACCGTTCGGTCATCACACGAGCGCTCGGCAACGATATGAACATGGTGCCCGACCTCTACGAGATAGACGTGAACGAGGGCGACCGGCTGCTGCTTTGCTCCGACGGCCTGACCTCCATGCTGGAGGACTCGGCCATCGAGGCCACCATGAACCGCAACCCCGACCCCCAGCACTGCGCCTCTGTGCTGGTAGACGAGGCTATCGCCGCGGGCGGTTTGGATAATGTGACCGTTATCGTGGCGGATGTGGAAGGTGCCTCCAAAAGCCGCCATAAGAAGATGGCCCGCAAGACCAAGGCCACCGTTACCGTGATTCTGAGCCTGCTCGTCATAGCCATCGCCCTGGCTATCTTCGGCGGTTATACCTATCTGCACAACACGGCCTATCTCACTCAAAACGACGAGGGCTATGTGGAGGTCTATCGCGGCGTGCCGGGCAACGTCATGGGATTCACCTATTCTGAGTTGGTTGAAAGCACCGACATCCGCGTGGCCGACCTGAACCCTTCGGCTGCCGAGAGCATCGCAAACGACATGCGCGTAGCGAGCCTGGACGAAGCTCTTGCCCTTGTGGAATCCTATCGTGAGCAGCAAAAAGCCCCCGATACCGCCACAGCTGGCGAAGAGAACGCCATCGAAGGCAGCGCTTCAGCCCAGGCCGCCTCCCCCAGCTCCGCTGCAAGCGAGAATCAGGGAGGCAGCGCCTGATGACTCGGAGGAACCTGGAACTCGTCCTGCTTTGCGTAGCGGCACCGCTGGTCATCCTGCTGTTCGTTATGCTTGCCATCAACCAGGGGCAAACCCTGGGATGGACGACGCTGGGCGTCCCCATCGGCCTCTGCGGTGCCTTCGCTGTGGCCCACATTGCCGTGCGCAAGCTGGCAGCCGATGCCGATCCAGCCATACTCCCCATCGTGTTCGCGCTTTCGGGCATAGGCATCGCCTTCGTCACACGCCTTGCCCCTAACTTGGCTTACAACCAGGTGATCTGGCTTTTCATCAGCGTTGCGGCCATGATTGTGGTGCTCGTGTTCTCCAAGCACCTGGAAAAACTCGCCCGCTACAAATACACGTTGATGCTCTTCGGCTTCCTGCTGCTGCTCTCACCGCTGTTGCCCGTGGTGGGCACCGAGGTGCTCGGCAGCCGCATCTGGCTGACCATCGGCCCGTTCTCTTTCCAGCCGGGCGAGATCGCTAAGCTCATCATCGTGTTGTTCCTGGCAGGCTATCTCTCCTCGAACCGCGAGATGCTCTCCATCTTCACCTGGCGTTTGGGACCTTTCCGCCTACCGGATATCCGCGTGCTGGCGCCGATCCTGCTCATGTGGGCCGTGGCCCTGCTCATCGTCATTTTCGAGCGCGACCTGGGCAGCGCCCTCGTGTTCTTCTTCGTATTCCTCGTCATGCTCTATGTTTCCACGGGCAAACGTTTCTTCCTCATAGGAGGTTTCCTGCTCATGGGCCTGGGCTGCATATTCGCCTACGCCTGCTTCGGCCACGTGCAGATCCGCGTTGCCAACTGGCTCGATCCCTTCGCCGACCCCCAGGGCAGCGGTTATCAGATGCTCCAAGGTCTGTATTCCATGGCCGATGGCGACTTATTCGGCGTGGGCATCGGCCGTGGGCTCTCCGATCAGATCCCCGTAGTGGAATCCGACTTCATCTTCGCAGCCATCGCTGAGGAAACGGGTCTTTTGGGCGGTGCGGGCGTTTTGCTGCTCTACTTGAGCTTCGCCATCCGCGGCTATGTCACGGCAGCGCGGGCGAAAAGCGATTTCAGCTCCCTCACGGCTGCGGGCCTCACCACCACCATCGTGCTCCAGGCCTTCATCATCGTGGGCGGCGTGACCCGCCTCATCCCCCTTACCGGTCTCACCTTACCCTTCGTCTCCCAAGGCGGCTCTTCGCTTCTGGCGAGCTTCATCGCCGTGGGCCTTCTTCTGCGTTGCGGCAACGAGGGCACCGGTGTGGAGAACGAGATGACCAACGCCACAAGCCTCATCGGCTCCAATAGCGTGCTTGGCCGCGTGGCGCTGGGCAAGCGCCTCACCACTGCGCTCATCATCCTCTCGGCACTCTTCGTTTTGCTGGTGGCGAACCTCACCATGATCATGGTGGTGCAGGCGAAAGACTACCAGACCATGCCGGGCAACAACCACACCATAGCCAAACAGGCCCAGGTGAAGCGCGGAACCATATCCACCTACGATGGCACGGTGCTCGCTGAAAGCGTCCCGGCAGGCGATGGCACCTATACGCGCGAATACCCCGCAGGCGACCTAGCTTCCCAGGTGGTGGGCTATTACTCCACGAAATACGGCACCTCCGGCCTTGAGGCCAGCTACAACGATACCCTGAGCGGTGATCAGAATTACGCCACCTGGACCGATGTGCTGAATGCTCAGGCAGGCGTTACCCAGCCGGGCAACGATTTGGTGCTCACTTTGGATACGAGCATCCAGCAAGCGGCTCAAAACGCCCTTGAGGGCTATCAGGGCGCCTGCGTGGTGCTCGACCCCAAATCCGGCGCGGTTCTGGGCATGGCATCATCACCTACCTACAATGCGGCCGACTTCGAGTCGGTGCTTGAACAGGCTGCCACCGATCCCTCCATCACATCGCTTCTGAACCGCGCAACCCAGTCCCAGTATGCTCCTGGCTCCACTTTCAAGATCGTCACCCTCACCACCGCCCTCCAAAACGGCGTGGCCACCGAAGACACCGTGTTCGACTCCCCGGGCGAGATGGAGATCGGCGGTGGCAAGGTGACCAGCTTCAACAAGAACGACCTGGGCGAGATAACCCTGGAGAAGGCGACCATCTACTCTTCGAACACCGTATTCGGCCAGCTGGGCGTTGAGATGGGCGCCCAAATGCTCGTATCGGGCGCCGACAAATTCGGATTCGACTCCCAGCTCATCTTCGACCTCCCCGTCGCAGAATCGGTCATGGGCGATCCCGCTCTCATGAACGAATGGGAGACCGCTTGGGCCGCTGACGGGCAGCCAGTGGGCGATGAGGCCGAACGCGGCCCGTTCGCCACCGTGCTTGAGATGGGGCTTGTGGGTTGCGGTATCGCCAACGACGGCTCCATCATGAAACCCTACCTGGTGCAAGGCATCTATAACGCCAACGGCGAGCGCAGCTTCTCCGCCACCAGCAGCACGCTGACCCAAGCTTGCAGCTCCACCATCGCCCAACGGGTGACCGATGTGCTGGTTGAAGTGGTGGAGATGGGCACCGGCACCAACGCCCAGGTCTACGGCACCACCGTGGCCGGCAAGACCGGCACGGCGGAAACAGGGAAGCCCATGGACGACAGCTGGTTCGTCGGCTTCGCCCCCGCAGATGATCCCCAGGTGGTCATCGCCATAGTTCTTGAACAAGCGGTATCGAGCGAAGGCGGCGTGAACGCGGCCGCCAAAGCCCAACCCGTTTTGCAGACGGCATTGGAAATTAAGGGAGTTTTGTAAGAATATATACGAGTGGGTTTCGTTGGCCTCAAATGCCGCATAATTGCAACGAAGCCAAAAGGAGAGATTATCGTGGCCGGAAATATGACAGGACAGCTTCTCAATAACCGTTACCTGGTTGGTGAGCGCATCGGGGTTGGCGGAATGGCCGAAGTGTACCAGGGCCAAGATACGGTCTTGGGGCGTATCGTCGCCATCAAGGTCATGCTTCCCCAATATGCCGAGGATCCCTCGTTCACCGCACGGTTCCGTCAGGAAGCGGCTGCTGCAGCCAATCTGCAAAGCCCCTATATCGTGAACGTGTATGACTGGGGCCAAGATTCCCAGACTTCGTTCATTGTGATGGAGTACGTCCGCGGGTCCGACCTGAAGACCGCCATCAAGGAACGCGGCAGCGTTAACCAGCGTAAGGTTGCCGAGATAGGCTCCCAGGTCAGCCAGGCGCTTTCGGTTGCCCATGGCTTGGACATCATCCACCGCGACATCAAACCGCAAAACATCATGGTGCAGCCCGACGGCAACGTGAAGGTGATGGATTTCGGCATCGCCCGCGCTAAGAACTCCATGATGGACAAGACCGATGCCGTCCTTGGCACGGCTCACTACATCTCCCCCGAGCAGGCTCAAGGTAAGGAGCTTTCCCCGGCAAGCGATATCTACTCCCTGGGCGTGGTGCTCTACGAAGCCGCCACCGGCCAGCTGCCGTTCGATGGCCCCGATGCCGTAAGTGTGGCCATGAAGCAGGTCAATGAGCAGCCGCCTCTCCCGTCAGAGCTCTTGCCGGGCATCAACTCCGACCTTGAGGCCATCATCATGAAGGCCATGAGCAAAGACCCCTCTGAGCGCTTCGTCACGGCTCTGGATATGCGCCAGGCCCTCAACGATTTCCTGGGCGGGCGCCCTGTTGACCTCAATGGTTACGGCGCTGGCGCCGCCACGGCCGTCATCACCGATGCCACCATGGTGAACCCCCCGGTCACAGCATCTTATGCCACAGATGCCACCGGCGTGATGAGCCCAACCGAGGCTCACAACATGACTGCCAACAGCCGGCAACAGAACTACCGCAGCAGCTCCCAGCGCGGCAACAACGGAAAGAAGAAGGGTCGCGGCCCGCTTATCGCCATCGGCGCTTTGGCAGTTGTTGCCATCGTGGCCATCCTCGCCTTCGTCCTTTTGGGCAAGGGATGCAGTGGGGCTGGAGATGAGGTCCCCGACGTCAAGGGCAAGTCCCTCGCCGAAGCCACGGAGATCATCAAGAACGCTGGCTTCGAACTTGGATCGGTGGACTACGTTTACGATGAGAAGGTCCCTGCCGATACGGTCATCGACCAAACACCGCGTGCCGGAGTGCGTCAGGAAGCTGGCACGAAGATCGTGCTTACGGTCTCTCAGGGCGTAGAGCAAGTGACCGTACCCGACCTGAAGAATATGACAGCTTCAGAAGCGCGAGCGGCTCTCCAAAAACTCGGACTGAAATACGAAGCAGGGCCAGCTGAACACGATGATACCGTTGCAGAGAATCGCGTGCTGCGCCAGTCTCCCGCTGCAGGCGAGAAGGTGAACAAGGGTGCCACGGTGACCTACTACCTGTCTGCGGGTAAGGAGAAAACCCCCATCCCCGATGTGGTTGGCTCCTTGGAAGGCAATGCCATCGCTACCCTCAATAATGCCGGCTTCGAAGTCACAGTGGACTATCAGGCAAGCTCCGAGGTAGCTGAAGGCGTGGTCATAAGGCAGTCCCCCGGTGCCGGCGAGGAAGCCCCCGAGGGGAGCACCGTGAACATCGTGGTGAGCACCGGTGCCACCTACTTCACTGCTACGGCCAGCTACAACGCCAGCCAAGGCAGCGTGTCCCCCGGATCCCAAAGCGTGGCCGAGGGTGGTTCGGTGACATTCAGCATCTTCCCCAATACCGGGTATCACATCGCCAGCGTCACGGATTCCAATGGCACATCCTATGGGACGAGCAGTTCCGTAACCATCTCGAATATACGCGGAAATGTGTATCTCACCGTGGAGTTTGCCCAGAATCCGCAGACGGGCGGCGGAACGGAGACCACAAGTTAGGCGTTTGCCGTTTGCACACGCCCCCGTAGCTCAGGGGACAGAGCACCGCTCTCCTAAAGCGGGTGTCGGCCGTTCGAATCGGCCCGGGGGCGCCACGATTACTGCAAAG
>CAZKKN010000012.1:0-43580 GCA_964553375.1 uncultured Eggerthellaceae bacterium
GCGGCCGTTCACCGTGATCTTGCCGGTGCCGGGCACCAGGCGCACGCGGGCGATAGCGTTCTTCCTGCGGCCGGTGCCGTAATAGATTGCTTCATTAGCCATGGGTTAGCCCTCCACTTCGATCTTGCGCGGCTGCTGTGCGGTATGCGGATGATCAGGGCCCGCATACACCTTCAGCTTCATGCCCTGGGCGCGACCCAGGGTGTTCTTCGGCAGCATGCCCTTCACGGCATGCTCGATGACGCGCTCGGGATGCTTCTTCATGGCCTCTTCGAAAGACTCGCTCTTCAAGCCACCGGGATAACCGCTGTGGCGATAATAGCGCTTGTCGGTGGCCTTCTTGCCGGTCACACGCACCTTATCGGCGTTGATGATCACCACGAAATCGCCGGTATCCACATGGGGTGTGTACTGCGGCTTATGCTTGCCGCGCAGAATGTTGGCCGCCTTGGCAGCCACGCGACCAAGCACCTGGTCCTCGGCGTCGATGAGCACCCACTCGCGCTCCACCTCGCCGGGTTTTGCGTAAAACGTCTTCACTTTGCATTCCTCCATCAGTTGCGGTCAGGCGGTTGAAGCGGCCGCCTTCCCTTCCGCTTGCGCGGGCGTGTTTTCAAAAGTGCAGCTCCTGCACCATCGGTTTCCTACGCCGATATGCAGCGCTTGACGCATCGTTTAAGGCTGGACGACCTTGCTAAATGCGCTTTCGCTTCGCTGCTTCACGGGGCTTTTGAAAGCAACTTTTGAAGTATAGTTCTACAACTTGCGGCGCGTCAACGGGAATTCGCCGCTAACCGGCAGTTTTTCCGCACGATGAACACATGGGGTGCGCCACGATGGGCCTGCGCCCGGTACAATGACACCATGGCATTCTTACCTATGAATAGACGCGAGATGGAGGAACGCGGCTGGGACGCCGTGGATTTCGTGTACGTGAGCGGCGATGCCTACGTGGATCACCCCTCCTTCGGCATGGCGATCATCACGCGCATCCTGGAGGCCAACGGCTACCGGGTGGGCGTCATCGCCCAGCCCGACTGGCGCGACGACGCCTCCATCGCCGTGTTCGGCGAACCGCGGCTGGGGTTTTTGGTTTCGGCGGGCAACATGGATTCCCTGGTGAACCATTTCACCGTGGCGAAGAAGCGCCGCCACAGCGATGCCTATTCCCCTGGAGGCCAAGCGGGCTTGCGACCAGACCGCGCCTGCATCGTCTATGGCAACCTGATCCGCCGCACCTTCAAGGAAACGCCGATCATCCTGGGTGGAATCGAGGCATCGCTGCGTCGACTGGCCCACTACGATTATTGGTCTGACAAGCTGAAACGCTCCATCCTGATGGACTCCGGCGCAGACATGATCAGCTATGGCATGGGCGAGAAGCCCATCGTGGCCATCGCCGATGGCTTGGCGGGCGGCCTGTCAGTGAGCGACCTCACCTACATCCCGGGCACGGTCTATCGCACGCGCTCCGTCGCATCCGTAGCAGACGGCATCACCCTGCCGAGCTTCGATGCGCTCCAGGATGACCCGCGGACCTACGCTCAAAGCTTCGCCATCCAGTGCCAGAACCTCAACCCCTTCCTGGGGCGGCCGCTCATCGAAGAATACCCACACAGCGTGTTCGTGGTGCAGAACCCGCCAAGCGAGCCTTTGACCACCGAGGAGTTCGACAGCATATATGAGCTGCCCTTTGAGCGCACCTGGCATCCTCGCTATGACCAGGCTGGGGGCGTACCAGCGCTCGCCGAGGTGAGATTCTCCCTCACGAGCAACCGCGGATGCCTCGGCGACTGCGCGTTTTGCGCTCTCAACTTCCATCAGGGACGCATCATCCAAGCGCGCAGCCACGAGTCGCTTGTGGCCGAAGCGCGGCTCATGACAGAAGACCCCGACTTCAAAGGTTACATCCACGACGTAGGCGGCCCCACGGCGAACTTCCGCATCCCCGCTTGCGAGAAGCAGCTCACCTGCGGCCCCTGCGCCTCCAAGCGCTGCCTGTCGCCGGAGCCGTGCGAGCAACTGAGGGTAAGCCACAGCGATTACTTGGAGCTTCTGCGCAAGCTGCGGGAACTACCCAAGGTGAAGAAGGTGTTCGTACGCAGCGGCATCCGCTACGACTACGCGTTGCTGGATGACGACCGCAGCTTCATCCGCGAGCTGGCGCGCCATCACGTGAGCGGCCAGCTGCGGGTTGCCCCCGAGCATGTCTCGCCTGCGGTGCTGGAGGTCATGGGCAAGCCAAAACGCCAGGTCTACGATGATTTCATCCGGGAATTCCAGCGGGCCTGCGATGAGGCGGGCAAGGAGCAGTATGTGGTGCCCTACCTCATGTCGTCGCATCCGGGCTCCACGCTCACCGAAGCCATAGAGTTGGCGGAATACTGCCGCGACCTGGGGTTCAACCCGGAGCAGGTTCAGGATTTCTACCCTACGCCCTCCACGGTTTCCACCTGCATCTATTACACGGGGATAGACCCGCGCACAGGCGAGCCGGTATATACGGCCAAATCAGCCCACGAAAAGGCGCTGCAGCGAGCGCTCATCCAATACCGCGACCCCAAAAACCACGACCTCGTGCGCGAGGCGCTGCGCAAAGCCGGCCGGGAGGACCTCATCGGCTACGGCGAGAAGTGCCTGGTGAGACCAGGGAAATCCGGGAGCGGTAAGAAGCCGCAGCAGAAGCGGGGTCAGGGTGCAGGACGCGGCAAGGGCCCCCGCAGGCACAAGCGCCGGAGCTAAGCCCAGCCGCAGTCGCAGCCGCGCCCGCGGCAACGCCCGCGCCCGCACCCGTTAGACTGCGGCATCGGCAGGCGGCTTCAGCAAATGGCTGTAGAACGTGGAGGTCTTCGCCCCATAGAGCGCACCCACGGGGTTGTGGAAAAGCGCGCGATCCTTGGCGATCAGCGTGGTTACCGGTGCATGGGAGTTCGCGTTGAAGATCATGTCATGGCCCACGCAGAGCCCGATCATCACATTGGCCTCGGTCTCGGCTTCAGCGAGGAGCTTCGCCTGCAGAAGCGGATTGCAGGAGATGGTTCCGAAATCGCAACAGCTCTCAGGCGCGTCGAAGCGGCTCTTGGGCACCGCCCCCACCTTGCACGCTATGCCGAAGGGCTCGAACCCCCGCAGACGCAGGATGCGGGCGAAGGTGGCGGCCTCATCGGCCAAGCCCGAACACGATGCGATGCCGATGCGCTTCCAGCCCATGCGCTTGAGAAATTCGCATGTCTCCTCCACCCGCGACCAGCGCTTGGAGAAGGCCTCGGTGCTCACCGCCGATGCGGCTTCCATGATCCGGAGAGCCAGGCCATCCTCTTCGTAGGCGCGGCTGACGTCCTCGATCGCTTGGGCGTCTAGAGCCGCTGTGGGGCATGCAGCCGGATACTCGCCGGTTCCCCGAGCGCAACCTTGCACCCGGCAGTCCACGCAGCTGAAATTCGTTTCCACGATCTTTCCTTTCCTTAGACATATAACTATAGTAGACTATAGCCACTATCAGTCACAGACAACCATAAGGCAGCAATGGCACAAAACCATGATAAGGTTCTTTCCTCCCTGCTCATAGGGAAAGATCTCTCCCAGGGCAAGATAACCGTGCCTGCCCAGCGGTGGCGCCGACGCCTGCGCACGGTAGTCTATGCCCTCATCGGCGTGCTCATCGTGTTGGGCATCTGGTGGGGATTCGCCGCCTGGTACAACACCATGGGCACAGCGACGCTCAAGTTCCCTACGCCACCTGAGACCTTCGCTCGCCTGGGGGAATACCTCTCCGAAGGGCGCTCCCTCTACGGGAAGTCAATCTATGCGCACTTGGGTGCCTCCTTGGGTCGGCTTTTCACCGCCTTCGGGCTATCGTGCCTGGTGGGAATCGCCTTAGGATGCCTCATCGGATCGGCGGCGCGACGCTACGCCATAGGCATGGTGCCGGTTTCGGTCTTCCAGATGATCCCCGGCCTGGCGTGGCTGCCCATCGCCATCTTGGTCTTCGGCCTGGGCAACGAGGCGGCCGTCTTCATCATCTTCGCTGTTGCCTCCATGGTGATCGCCGCCGGCGTTGCCAGCGCCATCCGCATGGTGCCCCCGGTGCTCGTCTCGGCCGCCTCCATGATGGGAGCGTCGCGCTTGCGCATCTTCGCCACGGTGATGGTGCCCCAAGCGTCGGTTACCATCATCAGCTCCCTGCGCCTGGGGATGTCAAGCGCGTGGCGCGTGCTCATCGCTGCCGAGATGGTGGTTGGAACCGGCATAGGCATCGGATACTCCATCGAGCTCACCCGCGACCTTCTGGATTACGTGGGATCTTTCGCCTGCATCGCCGCCATCTGCCTTCTAGGCCTTGCCATTGACCGGCTGATCCTCGCGCCTCTTGAGCACTCGGTGCGCCGGCGCCTCGGCTTGGAGGAGGGGTAGGCCATGGCGCTCATCGAATTGAGATCGGTGACGAAGGCGTTTTTCGCCAACCGCGCCTGCAGCGAGGCCACCATTGCCCTGGACTCGATCGACCTGGCCATTGAGGAAGGCGAATTCGTAAGCCTGCTTGGACCGTCGGGTTGCGGCAAAACGGTCACCCTGGGGCTTATGGCCGGCTTCGATGGCCCTACGGAAGGCGAAGTGCTCTTCCGCGGCGAACCCGTGGAAGGCCCCAGCCCCGAACGCGGCGTGGTGTTCCAGGAATACAGCCTGTTCCCTTGGCTCACGGTGCGCGGAAATATCGCCTATGCGCTGCGCGGCCGCGGCCTGTCCCGCGCTGCGCGCCTAGCCGCCGCCGACGATGCCCTGGCCCGGGTGGGCATGGCCGAGTTCGCCGACCGACGGCCCAACCTGCTTTCCGGTGGCATGAAGCAGCGGGTGGCGATTGCGCGTCTGCTTGCCATGGACTCTTCGGTCATGCTGATGGATGAGCCGTTCTCGGCCCTTGACGAACAGACCCGCACCCGACTTGACCTGGGACTGCGCGAGCTGTGGAGTCGCGAGAAGAAAACCGTGGTATTCGTGACGCATTCCATCGCCGAGGCCATCGCCGTCTCGTCCCGCATCGTGCTGTTCTCCGCAAGCCCCGGCCGCATCGTTGGCCAGTGGTACCTGGACGATTCCCTGCCCCGGGACCTGGACGCTCCGCAGGCGCGGGCGCTGCGTGACGAGATCCGCTGTCTTCTGGACGTGCCCGACCTCTAGGCGCGCCCGTGAAGTCGCGTTCGTGAAAGGCATCCCTCGCGCTTGCCGCGATTGATGAAGCTATAGGGAAACGTGAGAAAGAAGGAGAAGATGAAACAGAGAACCAAACGTCTTTTAGCCCTCGCTCTGGCTGGCGTAATGGGAGCGTTCTTGCTCGCTGGCTGCTCTTCCAGCGGCGGTTCCTCGGAGGCTGCATCGAACGGTGCCTCCTCCCAGGCAGCCGACGACCTGGCACCTCTGTCCCTGGCCTACCTGAACAAGGCCGGTTACGAAACCATCATCACTGCCGATGCGGAGGGCTTCTTCGCCGACGGTGCCGTACCGGTGGAGCTTCTGCCTGTAAGCGGCTCGGGCCAGCAGGCCGTTGAGGCCCTGTTGGCGGGATCGGCCGACATCGCCGCAACCGGCCAGGGACCCGTAGCCAACGCCATAGGGGAATATGGCGAGGAGATCGTGGTGCTTTGCGGCACCAACTGCAACACCGACTCCCAAGTGATCGTTGCCGGCCCTGCCCTGAGCGGAGACACCCAAATCATCGCCTACAACAAGGATGCGAAGAACGAGGCCGAGGTGAAGGCCAGCTTCGAGTCGGCAGCCGAAGCCCTCACCCACCCGGTGCGCATCGGCGTGCAGCAAGGTGCTACCACCGAAAGCGCCCTGCGCAGCTGGTTGAAGAAGATGGATATCTCCGTGAATGACTTCGGAACCGAAGGCGACGGCACGGTGACCTTGGTTGATGTGAAGGCGAATACGCTGCCAACAGTGCTCGCGACCGGCGAGGACATCGAGATGATGGCAGCAAGCCAGCCGTACCCGGATACGGCTCTCGCCAGCGTTACAGGGGCTTATCGCGTAGGCTCCAACGCCGACACCGACTCCTACGATGTTGCTTGCTACATCACCACCAAAGCAATCTACGAGAAGAAGGAAGCCTCCATCAAGGCCTTCATCGAGGACCTGAAGCGCACCACCGATTACCTTTCTGACAAGGCCAACGAGGAAGCCGCCATCACCGCCTGCGCCGAGTCCATGGGCGCCGAGCGCGAAACGGTGGCCGCCGCTTTCAAAGTGGCCGATTGGAAAACCACCCTCTCCGACAGGATGATCCAATCCATCACCAAGGCTGCGGCCAAGAACTATCCCGAGGTAACGGAGGATACCGTGCGTGCCTGCTGCCCGTTGATCGATTGGCTTGACGAGCTGAACGCATAGGAGCGCACCAGCTTAGCGCTCGCCTGCATGGCGCTCGCCCGCATGGCATTCGCCCGAAGAGCATCATGATTCCCACCATCGCCCCCGACATCGCGCCGGGGGCGTTGCTTTTTCTTCCAGAGTTCCCCGGTCACTGCCCTTTGAAAACCTTGGTTAACTTTTTCTTGACAGATAAGTTACCTCTATTTAACATAAAAGTAAACCAAAGGTATCTTCGTTGAATGACCTGGTAGGTCTCACCTAATCTTAAAGGTAATCAGCGAAGATGGACGTACAAGGAGGACAAGATGACTTTGAACGATGTAGCTGTTGGGGATTCGTGCACCGTGGTGCGCCTGAACGACTCCGGGGAGATCCGGCGCCGCATCATGGACATGGGAATCACCAAGGGGGCGCGAATCCGCGTGAATAAATCGGCGCCGCTGGGTGACCCCATCGATGTCACCGTGCGCGGATACCATCTGTCCCTGCGCCGCGCGGACGCTGCCAATATCGAAGTGATGCCGGCATAGCCATGGGACTCACATTCGCGCTTGTCGGAAACCCGAACTCCGGCAAAACCACCTTGTTCAACCAACTCACCGGCAACCACCAATACGTGGGTAACTGGCCGGGAGTAACCGTTGAGCGCAAAACGGGCAAACTGAAAAACGATAGCTCCATCCAGATCGTGGACCTTCCGGGCATCTATTCGATCTCCCCCTATTCCAACGAGGAGATAGTCGCCCGGGATTACCTGTCCAGTGGGGAGGCCGATGCGATCATCGACATCGTTGACGCCACCAACTTGGAACGCAACCTCTATCTCACCACCCAGCTGATGGAATTCGGCGTGCCGCTGGTCATCGCATTGAATCAGATGGACATCATCCAGAAGCGCGGTCAGACCATCGATGCGGAGGCCATCCAGAATACCTTGGGCGTGCCGGTGGTAGAGATCTCCGCCCTGCAAGGCGAAGGCACCGACGAACTGGTGAGCGCCGCTCGCGATGCCGCCATCCACCGCATCCCGCCCACGCCCATCAGCTTCTCAGAGGAGCTGGAATCGCTGATCGAGCATTTGCAGGAAGATCTGCCGGACACGGTGAAACCGGAGCTCAGGCGCTTCTACGCCATCAAATCCCTGGAACGCGACAAGCGGGTGATCGAGGAGCTCGGTCCCATCACGGACCTGGACAGCCACGAGCGCGCCGTGGAAGCCCGCTTCGGCGACCGCGCCGACGCGGTGATCACCAACGAGCGCTACAACGCCATCGAACTCATGCTGCGCGGCGCCCCTCGCAAGGATGTGAAGCGCGCCTTCACCACCGAGAAGATCGACCGCGTGGTGCTGAACCGCGTACTCGCGCTGCCCATCTTCGCCTTGATCATCGTGGCCATCTACTACATCGCCATCTCCACTGTGGGCGGCTATGCCACCGACTGGGCCAACGACGGCGTGTTCGGCGACGGTTGGTATCTGGACCCGGTGGCCATCGTGGATCCGGATGCGAGTGCGCAGGCGCGCTATGACGAAGCGGCAGCCCCTTACGACGAGGCTCAGGAGGCCGCAAGCACCTTCCTTGAGGCGGCGGCCGAACAGGGCGTAAACCAAGAGTTGGTGGACAAGGTGGCGGTGAATTTCCTGGCGGAGCCGCCGGAAACGGCGGAATACGCCCTGGGGGACGAAGAACCCGACCCCGATTCGCCTGCGGCCCAGCGAGCCTTAGCCCTCTTCCAAGAAGAAGCGGCTGCTGCCGGAGTAGTGGCTGAAGTGCCCCTCGTGGATGAGGAGGAGGCCTTCGAAACCGACTACTTCATCTATGCCGGCGAAGAAGGCGAGGCATTGGCCCAGGCCATGGCGGATGAACGTAACGAGCAGATAGCCGCCGAGGGCCGCGAAGCTGCAGCCGAGGCTGCGATCTATTGCTTTGACGGCGAGGTGCTGGACGAAGAGTCCGGCGACATGGTGCCGCAAGGACTCGCTGTGCCCAGCCCGGGCGAACCCCAGGAATACGGCTTGTGGATTCCTGGCATCCCCGCACTGGTGGGACCGGCTTTGGAGGCCGTGAACTGCGTGCCCTGGCTTTACGACCTCATCATGGACGGCATCATCGCCGGCGTGGGCGCCGTGCTGGGCTTCGTACCCCAGATCATGATCCTGTTCTTCCTGCTGGCGATTTTGGAGGGTTGCGGGTACATGGCCCGCGTGACCTTCATCTTGGATCGCATCTTCCGGCGCTTCGGGTTGTCCGGGAAGACGTTCATCCCCATGATCGTGGGCACCGGTTGCGGCGTGCCGGGTATCATGGCCTCGCGCACCATCGAGAGCGAGTCGTCGCGGCACCTCACAGTGATGACCACCACCTTCATGCCCTGCTCGGCCAAGCTGCCGATCATAGCGCTGATCAGCACCGCGGTATTCGGCGGTGTGTGGTGGGTGGCGCCCTTGGCCTACTTCATGGGCATCGCATCGATCGTGATGTCGGGAATCATTCTGAAGAAGACCAAGCCCTTCATGGGCGAGACCACCCCTTACATCATGGAGTTACCCGAATACCGCCTGCCGCGCTTCGTTGACCTGCTGCGCTCCATGTGGGAGCGAGCCTGGGCGTTCATCAAGAAAGCCGGGACCATCATCTTGCTGGCCACGGTGGTGGTATGGTTCCTCTCCGGCTACGGCGTGTACGAAGGCCGCTTCATGTGGGTGGGCGAGGAGCTCATGGACTACTCACTGCTGGCCTACTTCGGCAACGCCTTCGCCTGGATCTTCGCGCCTCTGGGATTCGCCAACTGGCAGTCTGCCTCTTCGGTGGTCACGGGGCTCATCGCCAAGGAGAATGTGATCGGCACCATGGCCGTGCTGTTCGGCGGCGGAGGCCAAGCCTGGTCTGGCGAGTTCCTGCAATCCCTGGCCGTAACCTCGGGCTCGGCTGCACTGATCCCAGTGGCCGCTTTCAGCTTCATGACCTTCCAGCTGCTGTGCTGTCCCTGCTTTGCCGCCATGGGTGCCATCAAGCGTGAGATGGGAGGCTTCAACAAGTGGTTCTGGGCTGCGATCGGCTGGGAGTGCGCATGGGCTTACGGGCTGGCGCTGATGATCTTCCAGCTGGGAGCGCTCTTCATCACGGGAGCCTTCAGCTTCTGGACGGTGGTGGCCCTGGCGCTTGTGGTCGCGGTCCTTTGGGGACTCTTCCGGAAGCCCAAGCCAACCGGCCCCGCGTTGATCGGACAAAGGACGCTGAATGATCCGGCTTAGACTTTGAATGGAGCATTGGCTTAGGCTGTAGCTGCCTGGTTAGCTTACCTGGCTAGCTTACCTGGCTAGCTTACCTGGCTAGCTTACCCGATTAGCTTGGACTGTAGCTTGCCTGGTTAGTTTAAGCTCTTGCTGACCGTTTAGATTAAGCTTTACCGTCCGGT
The DNA here is from genome assembly GCA_964553375.1 of uncultured Eggerthellaceae bacterium. Classification (GTDB taxonomy): domain Bacteria; phylum Actinomycetota; class Coriobacteriia; order Coriobacteriales; family Eggerthellaceae; genus UBA9715. The sequence goes on from CAZKKN010000012.1 coordinate 9,793, forward strand.
TAGCTTAGGCTGTAGCTGCCTGATTGGATTACCTGACTGGATTAGGCTTCAGCTGCCCGCCAGCTTACTTGATTAGCTTACCCGAGAGGCAGAACCTGTGCGTATCTGCCCACAAAAGAAGAACCCGAATGGTCTTTCCCTCCTCTCTTCCATTCGGGTTCTTCGCATGTTGAGGCTGCTTGGATGAAATACCCTGCATACCGAAAACCGCTGAGCAGCTCATCTTAGATGAGCGTAATCGAATTCCTGTAGCGAGATTTCCTCCATACTGAAGGCGGCAGAACAGTTGAGGCAAAAGAAGATGCGATCAAGCAACGCAGTGGCAGAAAATCCGGGATTGTGCGAGGATTATACTAAGAACCGTTCTTAAATAAGAAGTTTCCAACGCGCTGACCTGGGGTGACAGAAACCGGCTTTGCACCAAGATTGGATTTGCAGGAATAATCCTCCCATAATCCAATTTTTTATGCCGCTGCTCCCCTTTTCTGACGCAAGCCCATAAGCCGATTATTGGCGACATCACTCCGCAACGCAACACACCATCCCACAAGTCAGGTTTTCCGCATCACTCTGCAACGCAACAGCTCCATAGGGTTTTTCCTGATGCCATCTGACATGCACCATCCCATAAGTCGGGTTTTCTCAACATATTCCATCGAAATGGAGGGGGACTTGTTGAGTTAAAGCTGCTTATGGGAGGGTTTTGAGGGCGGCAGCGTCTTTCCTCGCAACGCTGTTCAGCGTTATTGCAGGTCAGCGCTTTGCCACTTTTTTGCAGGAGGAAAATGCTCCTTCAAAACCTCCCATAAGCAGCTTTAACTCAACAAGTCCCCCCTGTTTTCATCTCTCACGGTCAGCGCAATCGTACTTTCGGGTTGCTTTAACCCAACAAGCCTCCCATGGCTGGGTTAACCATTCTTTCGGGCAGCATTAGCCCAGCAAGTCCCCCTGCTTCCGTCGGGATCGACGAAGACGAGTTAGCTTACGTGGGAAGTATGGCAATGTGGGCAGTACTGCTAGGGCAACTGCTGCACTTGACGCTGCTGGAGCAATGGCGTCATCCGCAGCTGCCTCTTTGGCGAAGCAGAGTTAGCTTATGTGGGTAGTATGGGCAGTGCTGCTAGGACAACTGTTGCACTTGGTATTGCTAGGGCAACCACTGCAACCGTTGCATCCGCAGCTGCCTCCGCTGCGAGATTTGCGAAGCACCGATTTCAACGCCAAAACGATCCCTGCGACAACCACGGTGAAGATAATCCAACTTGCCAGATTCATAGTCATCAATCCTTATCTCATTTGCTTAAGTTAATTATATCTAACTTTTTCATTCTTGAAAACCAACAGGTTGTGACCTCTTTCTGACGCAACCATGCAGACCCCGTGAAGACGACGCGCAACCCTTCAAAATCACGCGCAAAGAGCGTAAGGTAGAGCATGAGAAAACGAGACAATCGAATAGGGTGAGAGCAGCTTTTACGCAGCAGGATATGACGAACACAGCAACGCAATCTACCAAGGCACAACACGAAGAACAACTGAATAACTGGAAGGTCGGGCACTCAAAGGAGAAGCCTCTAGGCAAGCGCTGCACCTACGCGGACTGCCTTTGCGGGCGCGCGCCGGTGCCGCATAACGCGAACGGTGACACGCTGTTCCAAGTGATGATGTGCGGCGGCATGGTGGCATTCATGACCACCATCAACGGCTTGCGCAACACCGGCCTGAGCTTTTTGGAGAGCTCCCTTTGGCTCTATCCGCTCATCTTCTGCATCGCGCTGCTCCTGCGCATCTGCCTGACGTCCAAAATCATGGAATTCCTGATGCATCGGTTCATAAAACCCCATTTCACGGGCTTGCCGCGCGCCATCATCACCCCCATTGCGAACACCTGCGTCACCGCGCCCATCATGTGCGCCATCGTGACCATGTTGCTTATAGGGCCGGAGAGCTTCTGGGCGAACTACCTTGCCACGTTGCCCATCACGGCGCCGATGTCCATCCTTGTGAGCTATTTCATCGTGGGGCCCGCCGTGAAGATGCTGTTCAACAACAGAATCTCGCCTGCTCGGGGCATGCATCTTCTAGAGGAGATAAATGAGGAAGGTGCTACCATTGCCCGCATGATGGGCATTTGCTAACGGCAGATCACAGCTATCCGCAGCAAGGGGTAAGTCACGGCTAATCACCGCCTGCAACGGCTATTCGTCGCCCTCCAGCGCTTCCAGCGCTTCCCGGGAAAGCACGTAGGCCGACGGATCGGCATCCTGCTCGGCGTAGACTTGGCCTGAATCGATCCCGCCATGGAGTCGCGCGCACAACCCGTAGATCTGGGCCGGGGAAGGCGCCCCTTGGGAGGCGTCTATGATCAGGATTGCCTCATACACATCCAAGGTGGACGCCGCCAATGCCCGCAGGATCTGCACCATGTTGAGGGGAAGCTCCTCCAGATGAAAGCCCACCTCATCGGTGCTGTTGCCGTAAGCGGTGGAGAAGTCGAACTCCGCCGCCTGAACCAAGGTGCCGCCTTTGCGATGCGCCGTACGTACAGCCTCCACAGCTTCATCGGCGCAAGTCATATCCGCCATAACGAAAACAGCAGGGACTTTGGCCGCCACCGCATCGCGTACTGCAGGGGCAAGTGCGCCCTTCGCCTGGGCATTGGGGGCCAGAATGAACGCGATGGTGCGCCCGCAGTAACGCACGAGCTCGTCTTTGGAGGGCACGGCGGCCGCATCGTTTCCGTTTATGTTTCCGCTGATGGCAGGCTTGTCTTCCATAGCCATGGCTTTCTCCTGATCAATCGCTCAAAGTGCCCATCCGGTACTGAAGATTATATCAGCGCAGCCATTGCAAGCCGCAAGCCGTCACCCCTTGCAACCGGGCGGTAAGAAAGCTCACCGCCGCGCGCCGCAAAACCCGTAGAAGCCCGGCGTGTCCACCAGGCCATCGATGGAGAACAGGGGCTCCCATGCCTTCGCCTCATCTTCAGCCGCACCCAGGCCAAGGCTCACACCTGCGGCCACCGCCTCGTGATGGGAGTTGATGGTGTCCTTGCCCGCACCATGGGCTACTGCGAATCTTCCTTGGGGCCGAAGCAGCTCCGCGCAATGGCCGACCAGAGCCTCGCGACTCATCAGATGGGGATAGGCGTTGTAAATGACAAGTGAATCGAAGGGTGCGCAGGAAGTCTCTTTGAGCGCTGCAGCCAAGCTGTCCAGAGTAAGCTGGGCGGCATCGGCGGCAACGAAGTCTATCTGCGGATGCGCAGTCCAACGCTCACGCGCTTGGGCAACCATGGCATCTGATACATCCACACCCACGACCGCCGCCGCTCCCAGCTCAAGATATATCGGCATCATCACGCCCAAGCCGCAGCCTATGTCGAGCACCCGGCTCCCCTCGCCCACGCCGGCCATCAGGGCCACAGCCGGCTGCACCGGGCTAGTCGTATGCTTCTCAGCCTCCAACCAGCCTTCGGCTCGGGCATCGAAATAATCCGCGATGCACTGCACAGAGTTCCCTTGCATCATGCCATCATCCCCGTCCCCTGACATATTCCTGACATATTCTTCCTTGCATCATGCCATCATCCCCGTCCCCTGACATACTTGCATCATGCCATCATCCCCGTCCCCTGACATACGAAGCCGCACCCGCTCGGAGGATTCGCAAGCGTTAGCGGGCGATTCTGCAGACAAGAAATTCTGTGGTATAAACCACCACAGAATTTCGCAGTCGAAGCCAAGCCCGCTAACGCTTGCGAATCCTCTCGAAGCAACCGAGGCGCGACTCCGATCGGGGCACTCGCGGCTAGCGCGGCACCGTCAGCTTAACGCCGGCGTGTTCGATCACGTCTACCTTCATCCCGTAAATCCGCTCCACCTCTTCGGCGGTCACCACTTCCGCGCCGCCATAAGCATCCACCGCCCCGTCTTTCAGGAAAAGGAAGCGGTCGCAATGGCGCAATGCCAGGTTCAGGTCGTGCATCACCGCCGCCGCACCAACGCCGCGCGCATCCACCTGCTGACGCACGAGGGCCATGACCTCCTGCTGATGGGCGGGATCCAGGTTATTGGTAGGCTCATCGAGCAGCAGCGTGGCCGCCTGCTGAACGAAGGCGCGGGCGAGCATCACCGTTTGGTATTCGCCGCCGGAAAGCTCGTCCATGTAGCGCAGCGTGTAATCCTGAAGCCCCAGCTCAGCTAGAACCTCGGCCACAATGGCGCGATCCTTCGCCGTGGGCGAGGAATCCATGAACGGCAACCGTCCCAGCAGCACCGAATCGAACACCGTGAGGCGATTGCCGTGGCTATGCTGTGAGACGAAAGCGATCTTCTGAGCCCGCTGGCGCCGCGGCAAGGACGCAACGGGCTCGCCATCCAGGAGCACCGTTCCCTGCTGAGGTTTGCGAGCGGCCGTGAGCAGGGAAAGGAGCGTGGACTTACCGCATCCGTTGCGCCCGAGGATCGCCGTGAACGTGCCCGGCTCAACCGCCAGGGAGACCGAGCGCAGCACAGGGGTGCGCGGGCGATAGCTGAAGGCCAGGTCGTGTGCTTCAAGCATCAGCGATGCACCCCCTTGAACAGCAGATAGATGAAAAGAGGCGCACCAACGATGGAGGTTATGGCGCTGATGGGCAAGATGAGCGGCGCAGCCAGGCTGTGGCAAAGGATGTCCGAAACAAGGAGCACCGCCGCCCCGGCCAAGGCGCTGGCGGGAAGCAGGTAGCGGTAGTCGGCTCCCAGAACCCGGCGCATGATGTGAGGCGCCACCAAGCCGATGAAGTTGATCACGCCGCAGAAGGCGATCACCACCGACGCAGCTGCAGACGCCACCACCATGGAGGAAAGCCGCACGCGGTCCACCCTAACCCCCAGCCCATGGGCCAGGCCCTCGCCGCTCTCGATGGCGTTATAGTTCCAGCGATTGACGTGGAAGAACACCGCCGACAAAGCCGTCACCGCCGCCATGATGGCCAGCTGCACGCCGGTCACGCGCCCCAGATCGCCAAAGGTCCAAAACACCACCGCGGCCACTTGGGTGTCTTCGGCGAAATACTGCATCAGGGTGGTTCCCGCCGTGAAGAGCGCCGAGAGGGCCACGCCCAAGAGCACGATGGATTCCGGGGTCATCTGGCGAAAACGGGATAACCCCAATATGACCAGCGTTGAGAGCATGGCGCCGATGAAAGCGCAGAGGGCAGTGATGAACGGATTACCCAGGGAGATGCCCTCATAAGCCGCCGACGAGCCCAAACCGCCGGCGAAGACGATGATGGCCGCCGATGCGCCGAAAGCCGCCCCTTGGGAGATGCCTAAGGTGCTCGCCGAGGCCAAGGGGTTTCGCAAGGACGCCTGGTACGCGCAACCGGCCAAGGAGAGGGCGATACCAGCCACGATGGCGGTGAGCACCCGCGGCAGCCGGATGTTTTGCACCACGGCATTGGTGCGCGCGTCGGCTTGGCCGAAGATCCCAGCCAGGATGTCCGCGGGCGAAAGCTCATAGGACCCCAGCGAGAGCGATACCAAGGCCACAGCCGCAACCACTATCGCAAGCCCTACCATGACCAGGCGTTTTTGGCGGATATAGCCACCGTAGGCACCCTCGATCCGGGCCGCCGGAGGCAAAAGCCCGCGGTTTGTCAGTTTCTCCTCTTCCACCGTGCGCCGCTTTCGCCCACGCTACTCAAAGGCCGGAAACGCCTTGAATCCCATATTGTTCTGCTGCATCACGGCATAGAAATCAAAACCATCGAGCATGGTCTCGTAGATCTCCGCGTATTTCGCATCCAAGTCCACATCGGCGAAAGCCTCCGGATACACCGTGGCGCCCACGAAATAGGTGTCGCAGATGCCCGTATCCACGTTTGTCCCGTTGAAATTGAAGAACGGCTGGGTATACAGATGACCTTCCTGGAATGCCTTCAGGCTCTGGAAGAATGCGGGATTGGAATCATAGCCTTGTTGGAGCAGATCCCGATTGCCCGCGTTGAGGAACATATAATCGGGATTCCACCGGCCCAACTGCTCCAAGTCCACATCCACCGCACCGCTTTGGGCCACTTGATCGGCCACATTGGGAAGGCCGAGGATCCGGAAGGGTGCGTAATCGGCATAGGTGCCACCCCAGCCTTTCGCGCCCTTGTAATTCACCGCACCCACATAGACCGTGGGCCGCGCGTCCTGGGGGATGTCCTTGGTGCGCGCAGTGAGATCAGCCTCCCAAAGCTGCATCTTGGCGATGACCTCCTGGGCATGGCTTTCGGTGCCCAGCGCCTCACCCACGCACTCGATGGAATCGTAGACGTTCTCGGTGAACAACTGGTCTTGGTAACTGATGCCTATGACGGGAATGCCCGTGGTGCTTTGCAGCTGATCGCATTCCTCCATACTGCGGCTGGAGATGATCACATCGGGATTGAGGTCGATGAGCGCCTCGGCATTCACCGTGGTCTCCACCAGGTGGTTGCCATTGCTCGTGGCTGGCAGGCTTTTGAACAGGTCCGCGAAGGCCATGGTGTAGGGACGGTTGATCCCGGGATCGGTCTCTTTCTCGGTTACGGCGACGAGCTTGTCCTGACCGCCGGCATAGACCACGAAGCGGGCACCGGAGCCCACAGTGGCAGCGGTTTCGACGGTTTGCGGCACATCGACCACGCGCCCGTAGGCATCGGTCACCTGCTTCACCTGATCGCCCTGCACCGCCGAATCAGCAGTTGTGGAGTCCGCAGCAGAGCCTTGCCCCGATGCCGCACAGCCGGCCGCAACGAGAACCAACAACAAAGACGCCACCGCAACCGCAAGGGCTGCGATGGCAGACGGCCGTTTCCCCATGATGCCTCCTTGGTATTACTGATTCACAATTAAGTGTTACGATTGTACCGAAGAGGTGGTGCTACTGTCTAGAATTTCGTAACACCAACAAGGTGAGCGGCATTTACTTGCAAAAAAGCAACCGAAGGTTTAGGCTCTCGGCGGCACCGGAGGCGGTCCGGGCACAGCAGGAACCCCCGGGCTCTTCGGTGCGCCGGGAACGGAAGGCACACCGGTGGACTTGAACGCCGAAATATCCTGCAGCTTCTCGCCGCATTTGGGGCAGACTTCATCGGCTTCCCCGCAAGAGGCACCGCAAGCTGCGCAATTCCTCGAAAACGTCGCTGGTCTGAAACACATATATAACTCCTTTAATCGTTTATTCCATCAATATCATTTCCCTGATTCGGATAGCATGGCAACCGAATCAGGCAGGGATGCCATCTTGGGGTCCGAAGCTTATGAACTCTACATTCATGGCCGAACACCCAAGGCAAAATGCAGGAGGATCGTTTGCAAAGATGCTCCCGCAGATTCCGCACAGCTTCATAGTCTGACCATCCTTGATCGAGCCCCGCTGAAGATCCACTATCACTTTTTCACGAGTCTTCAGGAAATCGTCGAACTCACGCATCCTTTGGAATGCTTTTATTTTCCTCGCCTTTCGCAGACGCGTTTTCAATGTCGTACAGCATTGATGCATCTCCGCATTCTGATCGAGCAGACGCTCCATAGCCCATTCCGCCGATTCGATCTTCTCCAAATCCGCTGAAGCGAAGGCACAACTCACCTCATCGCAGCCAAACGTTTCAGAAAGACGTGTTCTCTGGCGCTCGTTCCCTTCGGGAATGAGCGCGAAGAATCGCGCATGATTCTCCTCGCCTTGAGAATCCGCCGCAAGCGCGCCAGCGCGAGCGGTGTCCGACTGCTGCTCAAGCAGGCCAAGCAATACGCTCATTTCGTCTTGGCACCATTCGATTCTCTGCGAGGCGCTTTTCACGCTTTTAGCCCCTTGAGCCCTTCGCCCCACCGCGCGTCGGAGAAAAAACGACCCCAAAAGAACAATGATCGCAATGATCACGAAGCCCAAAGCCACATCTGACATAGAAGACCTACCTTCGTCTCAGGCTAAAGACCGACTATCGAGCAAATCGGAGGCACCACCGCTCCCGTGATGAGAACCATTCCCAGCGTGGGCACGATGCCAGCAAGGAAGAACTCGCCGAAGGTGAATGTGCCATAACGGTAAGAGAGCATCGCGTTGTTGTCGAAGCCCAGCAAAAAGCAGACCTCTGATGTGAACGCCGTCATTATGGCGAACACGGCCGCGCTTACGCCGAAGGCGTTCGATAAGTCAACCAGTGGCACGAATACGATCGCGGCAAAAGCAGGGCCCACAGGCACAAGCATCCTCAATAACGGAAGGATTGCCGCAGTGGAGAAGACGAGCACGGTGGAGCTTACCGCCACCTTGGCTATAGTAGCTGAGACCAGCCAAGAAGCAGCGCCATTGGACTGGATGCCGCTCGCTACCGACTGCACACCTCCGATGAGCACCACCGTCATCCAGGATACGCCTTTGACATACTCATCCCAGCTGATCAATTCGATACCTGGCAAAAAGAGCGCAACCAGGCCCAATACCGCGATGACGGTTGCATCGAGGCCCGTCCAGGTGGTGGTGAGCCACGCAATGAAAAGCACTCCGATGAGCGCGAGGGTCTTGTAATCGATCATCCCAAGCTTTCCCACATCGCTTGCTCGACGCTCGATGGCCGCGAGAGCCTTATCGCTCAAGGGCTCGGGCTTGAATATGACCACCAAGGAGGCCCACGCAATGACCAACAGCAAAAGGGACGTAGGCACGCAGACGGCCATCCACGAAGCGAATGGTATAACCATTCCCGTTGCATTCTGAAGAAGCCCAAGGATCATGATGTTCAAAGAGCTTCCGATGGGAGTGGACAAACCGCCGATGGTGGATGCATACACCACGCCTATCATCAAGCACTTCGCGAACTTGCTCGTATCACCCTTCTTCCACCCCTGAGGTTCGATCAGGCTTCCCATGGCGATTCCGGCAAACAGGGCGTTGGTGGTGATGTCGGAAATGAAAGCCGAAACCACGTAAACCGAGAACATGAAGCCGAGGATTAAAAGCCGCGCACGGCCATGGGACAACTTAAGCAACCCGAACATCAGCTTCGCCGGAATCTTCGTCTTCATAACCGCCACCGTGAATCCGAAGGAGGCCATCACGAAGAAGATCACGCCGCTGATGAACCCCGCCCAAACATCGTTGGGCTTCAGCACCCCCAACAGCGGCATGCAAGCCATAGCCAGGAGCGCTGTGATGGCGATGGGAATCGGCTGGGTTACCCAAAGCACGATACTAGCCCCCAATACGCCAAGGGCCATCTTTCCAGAAAATGATAAGCCTTCGGGACAGGGAATGAACCAAGCGATGGCTACCACGGCTATCGCCGCCATCAATGCAATAACGTTCTTAGCTTTACTCCCTTGGGTGATTGCGGACACGATATCCCCCTATCATCAAGAACCCGCTGGGCGGCAGCGCACATCCGCCCAGCGTCATAGGATCGCTATTTGCAGGAAAACTCAAGATCGCCTAAAACAACGTCTTTATCCGTAGCATCCACGGTTCGCGTTTCGGTAACCCCCGAAGAGCCCTCCATCTCAAGGATATAGGTATTAGGCTCCACATCGTTGAAGAGGAAATCACCTAGCTCATCAGAGGTCGTTGCATAGCAGACCTCGCCCGCGCTATCCTTCAACCTCAATGCGGCACCGATGACCACCTCATCCTCTTGGAAATCGACAAGACAGCCAGCGATAAAGCGCTTGGGCATATTCAGATAGTAAACCCGCGGAGCCAATGCGCTCACCGAAGACAGCGTTTCGCTTGCAGCGATCTCCTTCGCGAAGTCCTCTTCATCACCAAAACGCAGTGCGCCGGTCGGGCACACATCAACGCAACGGGGAACCGTCCAACCATCATCGAGCAAATGAGCGCAGCCCGTGCATTTTTGCGGTAACCCCAGCTCCTCATTCCAGAACACCGTATGGGCAGGACACGCATCCACAAGGGCCCGATTCCCCTTGGCTGCCACCGGATCTATGATGACCAGACCGTCATCGCGTTTATGGACAGCTTCGGGAGCCAAGGCAGCCAAAGCGCATTCGTCGCAGTGGCAGCACAACGTGGGAACGAAAGAGGTGCGCACTACAGGTACTGCGCCGCGCACCTCTTCTTTGACGTTCATCCAGAACTGCCCGGTTTCCGGCTGCGGGGCGGCATAATCACCCCAATCAGCATCGCAATGTTCATCCTTGCATACGATCTGACAAGATCGGCAGCCATTGCAGCGGCTCAGGTCGCAAACGAACACCTTCATCGCCATCACCTATCTTTCTATACGTGCCGAAGCAACAACGCCAGTGGCAGGATCGTAATCACGAGAGAACTCCTCGGGATACTCCTGTGCAAGTTGGAATACGTCCACCTTCTCGATGCCCACCAAGAAACCGTTCGTTACCTCACCGGCAGCATTCTGAGAAGAGATGGCACTCGGGCAGATGAGGTTATTCGCTCCACCGCGATCGAGGCCACCAGCCCCTCCCACGATGGAATCCACGCGAGCGCCATGGTCCTGATAGAGTACGCCGGGCATTATACGTTCGGTCACATAAACGCCACCAAGCACAGCGCCGCGCTCGTTGAACAGCTTGGCTACATCCCCATGGGAGAGCCCAAGACGCTCAGCGTCGCTTGGGTGCACCCAAATAGGCTCGTAACCATAACCATCCGGACCAACGACTTTGCAGGTATCGATCTCGCGCAGCCAAGGCACATCATCGTGCTGAGCATGGACACGCCAGTGAGGGTGGTTCGATACCAGCAAATAGGGGAATCGTTGAGCGCGATCGCTGTACCGGCGCTCGTGGTGTTCTTCAGATTCGCTCACCCAATGAGCCACAGGGCCGCGTTGGGTATCACCAGGGAATATGTTGGCTAAAGTGGAGGAGTAGAACTCAATGAGGCCACTGGGGGTCTCTAAGGGATGCGCCTGCGGATCCTCGTAGAAGTCCAAGAGCCCAACGGTATCGTTTTCCCATCCCTGCTTTGTTGGGAACATTCGCAAACCGGTGTCCATGAACTGCTCGTAGGCGCCATTGACATCATTCTCAACTTTGTCGATACCGCAGCCCTTGAAGCCGGCTTCGATATGCTCTTGAACGGTTTTACCTGATGTGTAAAGGTCGTACAATCCTTCGTAGATTCCACCATAGGCCTCAAGCTTGCGTGCAACCTCACCCACAGCTTCATAGTCCGACAGCGACTCTCCCACCCGGTCCACACCGGGTGCTTCATGGTAAATCATGCTCCACTGACCATTTTGGTTATCCACGCCGAAGTCTTCCAATTCGAGTTTGGTAGAAATGGGAAGCACGATATCGGCGAAGTAGCATTCGTTCTCCATCCACGGATGCTGCACGACCACGAACTCCATCTTCTCGCTTCGCAAGGCGTCCTGATATTCGTTGCCGCCATTCCAGCATGTTTCCCAGCAAGGGGAGTCGGTCCACAGCATATGGATATCGCCATGGCCCTTGAGAGGGAAACGGTATTGGATGAGCTGGTCTTCGCGGGGCATGCTGCAATAGGTATGCCCATACCAAGTGAGCGGATCATCTTCAGTGTAATCGCCGAGGATGGCTTTATGCACAAGGGTCTTGGGCAGGAAGCTCGGTGAGATATCCGCATTGAATCCTGCATTATAGCCAGCGAATACATTGGGATACAGCGAGAACCCTGGCAGCGGATTATATCCGGGATTGCCGAAGAGGGACCACTCGATGAACTTGACCTGTGCAACCCCGTGCTGCCCAACTCCCCTCATCGCCAGCAGATACACCTCCAAACGAGCAGGCTCATGGCAAAAGACCGAACGCACCATGCCACCGCCATTGCAGTGCGCAATGGATACCACATGGGAGGCCCAGTAACGGGCAAGGGCCTTGATCCTATAGGAGGGAATGCCGCACAGTTCTGCAGCCCACTCCGGGGTCTTCGGAACGCCATCTTCGTCGCCGAGGACATAGTATTCGAACCATTCGTAACCAACGGAGTGGGTTGCAAGGTATTCCTTTTCCACGGTTCCCTCGGTCATCCACACGTAGGCGATAGCCAGCTGTAAAGCCGCATCGGTGTTGGGATAGATGGGGATCCACTTGTCCGCATGCACCCCGCAAGCGTAGTTGACATCAGGGCAGATGTAGATCTGCTTCACGCCGCAGTCGGTAAGCCAGTAGCACAAACGGCTTGCTTGCTGACCGCCCCAACCCCAGGGAGTGGTTTCGATATCCGCACCCCAAAACAGCAATGCATCGGAATGACGGGCGATATCTTGCATGAGGTTGTTCTGATGTGTATTCTGCCCCACGGGGTCCATGCCCCAAACATGCTTAGCCCCCCAGTACCATCCTTCCCAAGAATCCGGTTGGCGCGCCATATTCGTGAAGCCACCGATGTGTTCGAGCATGCGCGTTTGGCAACCATGGGTGCCCTGAACGGCCTTGGTTTCGCCATGGCCCTCGCCTTGCGCCAGAATGGCATATGGCGTGTAATCCTTATGGATGCGCACGATCTCCTGGGCGATGATCTGGGTAGCCTCATCCCAACTGATTCGCTCATAGCCGCTTATCCCGCGATTCTGCGGATTACGCTCCCCGTTCGGATCCCAGTCGACCCGCTTCAAAGGATAGGGAATTCGATTCTTGGAATAGGTGCGCTTCTTATACACGAGATGCAATGGAGACGGAAGCGATTTCATCCCGGGCTCAAATGTATGGCCTTTGGCTTCGAGCTTCCAATAGTTCAGCTCTTCAGGAGTATAGTGCTCATCATAGTGTGCAGGGCGAATCCGGGCGATCCTGCCGTCCTTGATATCAACCGAGCAGATATTCGACCCTGTTCCATGGCTGCAAAAACCCATACCCCGGTATACTGTCCTATCTGTTGTCTTCACTCCTCCCTCCTTTCAAGGCATACGCTGTCGCGCATCCCTTCTCGATTTCGCCGAATATGCGGAGTGTGAGAACCGTCCCCAACCACAGCGACAGTGCAGCGTTTTGCAAAGGGAGGTATGTTCTCAGGGGAGCCCACTCCAACGCCGCCCATGATGACTAAATCCTCGGTGATTGAAATCACCCGACGGGTTTGAAATGGCGATAACGCACCTACAAGCCAAGAATGTGCTGCTTGCGAAAGGGTCATCACCCCCGCAGGGTGAAGCACCGTGTCTGGCACGATGGGAGCTTACTCCACAGGAGCCTCGTCCACCATGTCGAGCAACTGCTGTTGGGAGCTCACACCGAGCTTCCGGTAGATATGGCTGATATGGGTCTTTGCCGTATTAAGCGAAATATAGAGTTCGTGCTCTATGAATTTCGCATTTCTCCCGCGCGCCAGAAGAAGGAGCACATCGAGCTCCCGGGCGGTAAGACCATAGCGTTCCGCCAGGGATAGGCAACGGAATTCAAAGCGGTCGGCATCATCTTCCGCTTCTTCGAAGTTGATGCGATCCGAAACGTAATTGAACTCGAATGGCTTCATGATCACCATTACGAGCAAGATCAGGGCAAGAGCGAAGAACACGATTACCAAAGAACTGCCTTTCAGCTCGAATAACCCCAGGATAAACGCGCCATAGCCTAAAAGCACACCAAGGACCAGACCGCCATAAAGGAATAGCCGTCCGCGGGATATCACGAAAAACGGTGAGGCATTCTGCTCGCCTGATAAAGCGACCAGCGAAGAATAATTCGATATATCCAAATAGAAGAACGCGGCGATCACCACAAGGCAAATGACCCACTGACACTGTGAATCCACCAGCGGTGTCACCACCAATGCAGCCAAAAGCGGTATGCAAACGATGCGTTGAGCCATGCCGGAGGGGAAGTACTTCTTGCGGGCTACCAAAGTGGCCGCATAGGCTAGGGCTGCCGCAATCACCGGAATCACCAGCCATGACAGCATCTCAGAGGCAGGGATTATTCGAAAGAAGAGTGTCATGAATATGCCACATATCATGCTGTAATACCCGATGAGGATCTCATGCCAGGGGGCAAGGGGAAAATGCTCGCCCCTCGTTGAATCTATGTCGTTCTTGAGACCCATGTATTGACGGCTTATCCTAAGCAGCAATGTGGCAACGCAAAGGATGAAGCCATAGAATCCAATGGCGAAAGCCCATTCCATGTGTATAGCGAACAGCGTAAGAAGCGCTGCGATCAAATAGCTTAAGGCTACATAGACCCCAACCTGGTAATGCCAAAAGGGCCTTAAGGTATCGGCCCAGGATACGAGAAAGAATCCATAGCCGCACCCTGCCGCAAAAGCCAATAATATGAATACGAAATCGGGCAAGGGGGCATTCATCGCCACGATGGAAACCGCTGCCGGCAGCAAGGTGAACGCCAAAGAAACCCAGCTGAGCTGCGAAAGACTGCGCGAGGCGAAAAGATATCCATGGGATATGGCCGAGAAAATCGACACCGACATCAAGCCCACTAAAAGCGCGAGGCGTTCGATCAGGTCAGGAGCGCCATTCCAAGGCTGAGCGAACAGAACCGATGGGTCCAAAAAGGCGCAGAACAACCCGCAAAGCAAGCATCCCATGCCGATTGAAGACAGCACCAGAATAACGGTGTTCTCAACGATCTTCCTTGCTTGAAGTGACATAGGTACGCTCCCATTCTGCAACTCTCATAGAATACTCGAAGATGAAGCGACGCTTTTGCTCCGCTTCATCTTCGAGCGTGTTTCTATGTCGCTGTCGTCAAGATAGCGCCAACCCGATCATTCCTATAATCCGGCAAAAGCAACAAGCGGAGAAACCATGGTCATATGAAGGATCATCATCACGATCATAGGAACGATGCCGCAAACCAAGTACTGCTTCATGTTCCAATAACCATATTTGAATGTAACGATAGGGTTGTTATCGATACCGAGCACAAAAGCGTTAGAGGCATTCATGCCAACGATCACGGTGATCACTGCCGGACTGATTCCCAGGGCCCCGGTAATGCCGATCAGCGGAATGATGCAAATGGCATTGATGGCAGGCCCGATGGGCAGGAAGCAGCGGATTATGGGTACGAATACCGCTATAGCTGCAACAGTGGCGAATGCGCCCGCAGCGGCAAACCCTGCTACCGTGGAATTCAAAAGCCACGAACCTGCACCGCTTGCCTGAATACCGCCGGCAATGGATTGCACCGCGCCAATCAGCAAAACGATTCCCCAGTTTACCGCCTTAGCGAACTCTTTGAAGCTCAAAACATCGATCCCAGGCAGGAAGAAGGCAACCAGGCCCAAAACCGCGATAACCGTAGCATCCCAACCGGTCCAATTGCTCGCTATCCAGAAGACGATCAGAAGAACCATGATGCCCAAGGTCTTTTTGTCGATGGCTTCCAACGCGCCGACTTCCTTGGCCTTCTGCTCAATCGCCAACTTCGTCTCTTCGCTGATAGGCTCCGGCTTTGAAACGATCATAAGCCAGCCATAGGCAACGAAGAAGAGGATCAGGGAGATCGGAATCGCCACAATGCACCATTGAGCGAATGTCATAGCCGTTCCCGTACTCGAAGCCATCATGCCCATAGCCATCACGTTCATCGAACTTCCGGCAGGGGTCATCCAGCCGCCTATCAGGGAAGCGAAGACGATGCCCACCATGAGGGCGCGGCCGAATTTCGATTTCTCCGGCTCAACTTTATGGTATGCCAACACACTGCTTCCCGCGATGCCCGCGAAAAGCACCGTGCAGGGTATATCGGAAACAAAAGCAGAGACCAGCGCAGTTGCCGCCATGAAAACGAAGACGATCCCCTTAGTGTTCCCACGAGCGAGCGTCACTAAAAACGAAACGAGTTTAATGGGTATTTTCGTCTTCATCAGCGCAGCCGCAAAGCCGAAAGAGGCAAGCACGAAGAAAATCACGCTGCTGATGAAATTGGTCCAGATCAGTTGCGTTGAGTCGTAAACATGGAAGAACGGCATGAGCACCATCAAGCAAATCGCCGAGATAGCCATATCGATAGGCTCTGTCACCCACAGCACGATTCCGGCCACGATGAGCGCGATGGACATTTTGCCGCCCTCAGACAGTCCCTCTGGGGTTGGAATCAAAACCGCGATAACCAAAATAGCAATGGCTACGGCAATCCAAGCGATCCTTATGGGAATAGACTTGGTTGTATCCATTTCCTCTCCTTTTCTTATCGGATGGATTGAACGGACAGCCTCCCCTGCTGTTCGCATCATGAATTCTCTGCTATCGATGCAAGACTTTCACCACCCAGCGATAATGAAATAACGCGTGCGGCCTCTCACCTTCTCAGGGTGACAGGCGCTATCTTGGAAACCATTTTGGAAAAGACCTACGATCCTCTTGCGCTTTATACGACTATGTCTTATAGTGGAGAAGGTCTGAAGCACTATGGATCCGATACCCCTCCCATCGAATCCAACAGAAGAGAAGGAGCCGGGCATTCACTCGGCTCCTTCTCTTTAAGTTAAAGGGCAGGGTGCGCACCCGTTCCCACTTGAAACATTGAGTCGAATAATCTCTGCCTTGCAGGCGGAAACTTCCCAGGCCATGCACCGCGCTGCCTGCAACCCTAACCTTGGCACGCATAACCTCGGCCGCCCACCGTGCGTAGCCTGCAACCTCTTTTCGCTCCGCCTTCATGCCCCCAACGCAGACAGTGCACAACCTGCCATTTCGTGCCACTTTTTCGCTGGAATGGTACAAAAAACGAAGGTGTGTGCTCTTCTGGGTCCCGATACCCACATGCGGATCAGCGTTTCCCCAGGTCGCGGATTTCGAGGTTACCGGGAGAAGAGCTTTTGGGGCACACAACCTATGATTTCGTGCCATTTCTGCGAAAAAATGGCACGAAATGACAGGTTGCGTGCTCGGGGGCTGTGTTGCAAAGATCTCGCGCACGCCCGACCGCCGCCCAGTTGCGACGAGAGGCCGCAGGCGACGGAGGCGCCACTGAGGGCGGGGTGCCAGGTTGAGCGATTCTGCAGCTCACGCAACCTCGATCATCCAATGGAAAGCGAAGCCTTAACACACCTGGCCATCCCGCCTCTGCCGTAGCGCCTGCATCCTTCACCATCTCAGCAGCAACGTCGGCATTCACGTTGCCGACCATCAATGCAGACGTGCATTTAGAACCCTGGCCCTAAGCTCGAGCCCTGGCTACAGGTAGGGATCCATCTCGTTGTGGGTGGCATCGGAGGCACCGCCCTTGGATGCGTCCCCCGCCCCGGCCTTGGCCTCCGCGGGCAGGTAATCCTTCACTGCATCGTAGATCATCTGAGAATAGACCTTGGCAGCCTCAGGCGTAAGATGCGTGCCATCGCCATCGAAGTAATCCTCGTGGTCGGCGCTCAGCGTGTACCAGTCAATCAGATGCGCGTTCTCGTAGCGGTCCACGCCTCGCTGGATGGTGGCGTTGCTCTCTTCCATATAGTCTTCGGGGCTGCGGGTGTTCACAAACCAAACCTGCTGATCAGGGCCCACTTCCGCCATCAGAGCATCGAACTCCTCATCGGTGGCATAGCCGTTGGTACCCAAAGCGAACACCACCACATCCCCCACCATGCCGGCATCCTTGTAGCTCTTGTAAAGCTCAGGTGCCATGTAGAACTGCCGCCCGCGAATGGCATCGATGAACCCGGTGGGGAAGACCTCGCTGAAGGCACCATAGCCATAGGTCGCCTCGGGCACCGAGTCACCCAGAAGCAGGATGTCGAGCTTTCGCGCCTCGCGCTCGGCCTCCACGAAGAGCTTCTCCTTCTCCACAGCCTGGGCCGTGCGGTCGGCCAAATCGCTCTTCAGGCCAGGGCCGTTCACCGCCGAAGCCGGCGGCACGAAGAGCAGCGACCCGATGGAACCCGCGAAGAACGCGATCACCACGATCACGCCAACCACGTGTTTGCGCAGATACTCCCCGTAGGTGTAAACGCCCGCCTTCACGTTGGCCATCACCTTGCCGATCGCCCCGTGACGGATGGGATTCTCCACCACGTAGTAGGAAAGGGTGGACAAACCCACGATAACGAGGAACTGCAGGCCGCAAAGCCAAAGGGGGAGCGTTCCCTGGATGTTGTTGGGCGTCATGAGCAGGATCACCGGGTAATGCCACAGATACATGGAGTAGCTGATCTTACCGATGAACACGAAGGGCTTGAAAGCGAATATCTTGCCGATCCAGCTGATGGGATGCACCATGACGGCAATTGCCAAAGCCGTGAGCACCGAGCAGATCACCAGGCCACCCTGATAGATGAACGGTTGGAACCCGTTGGTGGTGGCCACCATGACGAACAGCCCCACCACGGCAGCCACGCCCACCAGGTTGAACGCCAAGCGGCCGCCAGTCGACATGGCCTCACCGGCGCGCTCGGTCAGCCGCTGATAGGGCCATACGAAAGCCAAGAACGACCCAATGAGCAGCGAAAACGCCCGGGTATCGGTACCGTAGTAGATGCGGGAGGGGTCTACATGGGGATTGAAGAGAAGCGCCATCTCCAGAGCCGAAAGCGCCGCCAGCACCAAGGTGCCGTTTCGGATGACCTTGCGGCTGACCCCGATCTTCAGCAAGATGAGCAGGGCCACCGGCCAAATGAGGTAGAACTGCTCCTCGATGGAAAGCGACCAGCAGGGAAGCAGCGGCGAGGGCTCGCCCAGCGCATCGAAGTAGGACACGTTATGGAAGATCTGCCACCAGTTGTTGAAGAAGAACAGCGTGGGCAGCACATCGGGGCGCATCTTGGTCAGAAGCGCCTGGTCGAATATCGCGCAGAGGATGGCCGTACCCAACACGGCGAACACGATGGCAGGGATGATGCGGCGCACGCGACGGAGCCAGAAATTGCTCAGGGAGATGGTACGCGTCTCCTTGTATTCCTTGAGCAGAAGCCCCGTGATGAGGTAGCCGGACAAGACGAAGAACATGGTGACGCCCAAAAGGCCGCCGGGCGCCCAATCGAAATGCATGTGATAGGCGATGACGGCCACCACAGCCAGGCAACGCAAACCATCGAGAGCCGGAACATAGCGGCTCCGGGATTTCGACTTGGCGCTGGCGGGACGGCCGGCTGCGGGCTTGGGGCTATGGGCGCCCGCGGGCTTAGGACCGGCGGGTTTTGCGCCCATGGGATTCGCGCTGGGAGCCTGGGAATCAGGAGCACCCTGGGCGCCATGAGCGCCGTGGGCACCCTGGGCACCGTGCGCACCGCGCGCCCCATTTGATCGCGGGCGCGGTTGGGGCCGCTGAGCTGTTTGAGGATAGGTCGAGCCAGGACCGGGATGCGGCCTTTCACCATGACTTTGCTGGCGGTTCAACTCGCTTCCGTCCGGCACTGACATCAATCCTTGAATAACTAGCAGCTCTTCCCTCAGAATTCCCTGCGAATCAGTATAACGTGGTAAATGTTTTTATCAATGAAGCCATTGCAGATAAGCGTCGCCTTCCGGGGCGGGAACATCTAGCAGGCGCACCGATGTGCTGCTCGTGCCAGCCGCCGTTACCGCGATGATGCTCGTGAGCTCCAAGCGGCGCTGGAAGGGATTGCTCCGCGTAAGGCCGCATTGCAACTTCTGACGTGGGATGATGCTGGTAGAAGTAGTCAATCCGTCGTTGTGAAGCAGCAGGAAGCGCCGGTTCCAAACGTAGCCCGAATGGCGCGCCCACAGCACAGCGCTCACCGCGAAGACCGCCGTAGCGACCACGCATATCACTACGAGCAGCACGAAGAGCCCCGAAAGGAAACGCAGGGCAACGTCATCCATGACGAGCAGATCCTCGCCAAAACCCGGCGTGGAAGCGGAGATGCCCCAGAAGATGGCAACCCAGCAAACAACGAGAGCGAGAACGCTCCACAGCACCCAGTTATACCAGAGGCAATGACGCAGGATGGAACGGCGCAGGGCCACCCGGGGAAGCTTCTTCTCTTGCGCGATCCGGGGACGGTCGTCGAATTCGGGAAGCAGCCCGCTGAGCAGCCCATCCACGGCGCTCAACTTCACAAAGGGATGTATGACCAGGCCTTTCGTGCTCGAATTGTTGTTGGATTGGGAGTTGTTCTGGCTCGCCGCATCAATGCGCCCCAGGGAAAGCTCGCAGTAGCCCAGCATGCGGCGCAGGATCGACTGGCGGACCTCTATGGACTGGATGCGGCTCACGTCGATGCCACTGGAATTGCGCGTGATAAGGCCGCGCTCAACCTCGATGCGCGTACCGCGCCGGCGCACCCTGAATCCGCCATACCCGAGCATGATGCCCACAGAACCGATGATCCAAACGAACAAGAAAGCGCCGATGGCAATGGGGGCAGCCAGAGCAGCGAGCACCAGCGAGACGTAGTCGGCAGCGAAGATGCCGAAAGCCACAACAGCCAAAAGGCATAGCCCCGTAATGATGGCACCAGCCAGCGGGCCGGGATGCGACAGGCTGGCGAAGAGGAGTTCGTGGTTCTTCAGGCCGTAGGAGAACGAAACAGGTTCCTCGGCGAAACCGATGCCACCGTAAAGGCCGCGCCACTCCCCCACCGCACCCAAGGTGTCATCGAGCACATTGGGCGCCCCGTCAGAAGCAGGTGCACCCACAGGCGCAAAGGAGGCGTTGGGCGGATACGCCTGAGGCGGCATGGTGGGCATTGCGGGCGTGGCGGACACATGGGCCGCAGGGACAGCCCCTGGCGGTACCGGAGCCTGACCGGCTGGGACAGGCGCAGCGTCGCTATCGTATTGGGCGGCATAGACCACGGGCATACCCGCCGCGGCAGCCGCTTTGCGCACGAAGATGTCGCTGCGCATGCGCTCGGCGGTTGCCAGGCGCACATAGGGCACGCGCACCCCTTTGTTCGCGGAACCACCGGCGGAATCTATAACCACGGTGCATACTCCGAACAACCTCTGGAGCAAGGTGGCGCGGTGGTTCACGGACTGCACGCGCTCGTAGGGCACATGGACGCGCTTCTTCACGATGATGCCTGAATAGAAGCTGAATTCCCGCTCGTCGAACACGTAGGTCATGTATTTCCACGCCAGGCCGTAAAGCGCCATGAACAGGCCCATCACCAAAATGAGACCCACAAGGCAGATACCCAGGACCATGAGCAGGTTCAGCTCTATCTCGTGGCGCTGCAAGGCGAAGTAGAGCTCCACCCAACCGCTTGAGCCGTTGATGATGATCGCGGCGATGACCACCAGCACTGCCGCCACCGGGCCGACGAAGATATAGCTTTTATGCACGTGATAGGGCTGACCGGTCTTGAAGGTCACCGTGTACGGGCTGGGGGCGGCCGCCGGGGGCCGGGGCTGCGGCTGTTGCAGGGGCGGCTGCGGCTGCGGGTGCGGTTGCGAAGCCGCGGGAGGCGCTTGCATCCCGGGAGGCATCGGATTCGCAGGATTCGCGGGATTCACAGGCTCCATGGCTACACGTCCTCACGAGCCAGGCGTGCCAACTCGGCCGCCTTATCGCGCAGCTGATCGGCGGCTTCGGTTGCAAGCCCGGGGATCTCGTGTTCCTTGGCAGCCGTGGAAACCGTGACGCTTGCCAGATGAAACGCCCGCAGGATGGGCCCTTGGCGCGTATCGGTATTCTGCACGCGGATGAACGGGATGGTGTAGCGCTTGCGCCAGATGATCCCCTTGGCGATGTCCAGGTAATCGGGAGTCACCTCATAGCGCCATCGCGCATAGCGAATCGGCGGCAGGATGACCAGGCACAGGATGTACAGCGCGACGAATATCACCACCCCCACGACGAGAAGCACACTGCCTACTCCCGCGGTATCGGGAATGGCGGCGAAGATGGAGATGAATCCCAAAACGCAAAGCGCCACAACAGTGATCCAAATGGCATCGTTTATGCGCCACACGGCCTTCACGCGCGGGTCCAACTGGTTTGCAGGCATGGCTTTCATCATGTCTCCTTTGAATCTGGGTCTCCGTTATTCTACACCTTGGGTGATCCCGTCCCCTTTTCGCAGGCCGGTTTAAGTTCTATGATGATAGCTCGCCGAAGCGCTGAAGAAAGGAAACACGTGCCCATCCGCATTCCCGACGCATTGCCCGCGACCGAACTGCTGGCGGCGGAGAACATCTTCGTCATGACCGAGTATCGCGCCATGCACCAGGACATCCGCCCGCTGCGCCTCATACTGGTGAATCTCATGCCCACCAAGGTGGCTACCGAGACCCAGATCCTGCGGAAGCTCTCCAACACGCCGCTCCAGGTGCAGGTCACGCTTTTGTGCATGGACAGCCACGACCCGAAGAACGGCTCCGCGCAACATCTGGACACGTTCTACCGCGTTTTCGACCAGATCCGCGACGAGCGCTTCGACGGCATGATCATCACCGGCGCGCCGGTGGAGCATCTGGACTTCGAGCAGGTCGATTATTGGGATGAGCTCTGCGCGCTCATGGACTGGTCCAACGACCATGTGCACTCCACGCTGCACATCTGCTGGGGAGCGCTGGCGGGGATCTACCATCACTATGGCGTGGAGAAGCACCGGCTGCCGCGTAAGCTCACCGGGCTTTTCGAGCATCGGTTGGTGAAGCCCACTTCGCCTTTGCTGCGCGGGTTCGACGACCGTTTTTGGGCACCCCACTCGCGCTTCAGCGGCGTGGAACCCGAAGAGATAGCAAACCAACGGCAACTCGAGGTGCTCGCCCAGTCTGACGAAGCGGGCATCTACGCCGCGAAATCCATGGATTCCCGGCACTTCTTCGTGTTCGGGCACCCCGAATACGACCGGCTGACCCTGGCGGAAGAATACGCGCGCGACTTGGAGGCGGGCATCGAGGGCACGCTGCCTGTCCATTACTTCCCCCATGACGACCCCGCCGAAGAGCCGATGGATATCTGGTGCGCCCATGCCCAGCTGCTCTACACCAATTGGCTGAACTACTACGTGTACCAAACCACCCCCTACGACGTGCGCACCGTGGGAGGAAAGGAAAGCGCATCGTCTTCGTTTCGGGCGGAAAACGAAGACGACGACGGCTATGACCCCTGGTCTGACCGGCAAGAAGAGCGTCCGCTTTTCGACCGCGACCCCTGGAGGTAGCACCGCCCACAAGCTCAGGCGAGATGGGCGGCGACTCTGGCGTCTGCGAGTTCCGCACGATGCGAAAGACCCAGTGGGCCTTTCGTCTAAGCAGGACTGTCTGAGCAGGGGCCAGAGCCGCCGCCCATCTCGCCCGGGAGCGATTGCGGGACCTGCGAATCCGACAACCTGCAGCTATTCGCTGCGCAGGGCTTCCACCGGGTCCTTCTTCGCAGCGGAGCGCGCGGGGATCAGCCCGGCGATGAACGTGAGGAACACGCTGATGAGCACCAGGATCACCGCAGCTGCAGGCGGCAGGATGGCCACATTGGGCACAGCGAAGAGCGCGAAGACGATGGCGCTCGCCGGGATGCAGCAAAGCGCGGTGATTCCCACACCCAGCAGGCCCGCCACCAGGCCCTCGATGATGGTCTCGGCATTGAACACGCGGCTGATGTCACCCTTGGAGGCACCGATGGCACGCAGGATGCCTATCTCCTTCTTGCGCTCAAGCACCGAGATGTAGGTGATCACGCCGATCATGTTGGAGCTCACGATAAGCGAGATGGCCACGAAGGCAATGAGCACATAGCTGATCATATCGATGATCGTCGTGACGGATTTCATCAGCGTGCCCACCAGATCGGTGTAGGAGACCTCGTGGTCCTCTTGGCCGGAATCGACCATCCGCTGGTTGTAACCGTCCAGAATGGCGAGCACTTCCTGCTTGCTCTCGAAATCGCGTGGATAGATGTCTATCTCGTAGGGCTTATCCAGATTCGCATAATCCAGCTTGGCCAGATTGGTGTCGAAGGTGGCCTCTTGGCTTCCCATCATGGACATTATGAGCTCGGTGACCTGCTCTTCGGTGAGGTTGAACTGGAAGGCGTCCGCGAAGGCCTGCTCATCGATGGACATCGCGCCGGCCATGTTCGCCCCCATCTGCGCCATGGCGGCCCCTACCGCCGCTTGGGTCTGAGCGGAGATGGCCGCGGTGAGCTCCTGGATGTAGGCGCCCATCTGCTGGCCCACCGCCTGCTGCACCTTGGCGGCGATTCCCTCTTCCATTCCCGACGTATCGATGATCTGCGGCAATGCCTCCTCGAAGATCTGCGCCTTCTTATCAGGGTCGGGCTCCATCATCACCTTCATCAGGGTTTCTCGCATCTTCTCCTGATCGATGGTCGGTTGCAGCCCCTCACCCAAATCGCCCATCTCCAAAGCGGGCATCTGCGGCAGAGTGGATGGGTCGATGGTCAGGCCGCTCATGTCCACGGTGAGCTTGCTGGAATCCACGTTGAAGGCCCGCGAGATCGCATCGGTGTCGATGGTGAACATGGAGCCGAAATCCAGCCCCTCCTCCTCGTCGTCTTCCACGCCGAAGGGTTTGCCGCTGAACACGTCCGTTGATGGGTCGGCCAGCTGGTCTTTGACCACTTGGGTTTCGGCCGCCTGGTCGATGAGGTGGTAGGTGAGCTGCGGCGTGTAATAGATTCCCGAGGTCAGAGCCGCCGCCTGCACGCCCTCGCGCGGCTTCACGATACCGGAGATGTGCAGCGTCTCGCCATTGCGCACCAGCTCGTCCATGAACGCCTCGTCATCGGTCTTGTCCACCCAAAGCCCGTATTCGCTGTCGTAGCTGTAGAAGTCCGCGGAGTTCACCAGCTTGAACTCCAAGCCCATCAGATCCTCATAGCTATAGGAGCTGCCGCTGGCTTCCACCTCAACTTCCTCGTCGTTCACGAAGCTCTTCACCATCTCCTGCAGCTGCCCGTAGTCGCGCAGACCCAGCAGATAGGAGAGGAAATCCGAGATGCGCCCGTTATGGGAGAGCACCAGCACGCATTCGTCGTAAGCTTGCGGCCAATCGCCCGCCATCACGTCATACTGGCCCTGGACTATATCGGTATTGCCCATCATCTCACCGAACATATCCGTGGACATGGACATGGACATCAAGCTGCTGGTGGACATGCCCGACCCAAGGCCCATGGAGGCGAAGGTGGTGTCGGGATTCACCTGGCGATACCCGTTAGCGCCATCCTCGATGAAGATATGGGGCGTCACGTTGTAGGTGTAGTCGATGGAGCTGACGTATTCCCCTATGCCATCGCCGCCCTCATCGAAGAATTCCTTCAGCGAAGCCAGGTCGTTGTTGGTAATGGAAGTGAACATGCGCGTGAGGATGGTGGCTTCCTCCACGTCGCCTTCGCGCTCCTCGCCAGCTCCCTTCCCGTCGCCTTCGCTCCCCGTGCCACCGCTATCGCCATCATCGTCCACCGACCCCATGCCCGACATGGTCATCATGGAGGACATGTCAAAGCCCGTGGACATGATCTGGAGCGGGTAGACCGAAAGCGTCTCCTCCTCCACGGTCTTGATGTAGTTGTTCACGCCGTTGGCGAGCGCCAGGATGGAAGCGATGCCGATGATGCCGATGGAGCCGGCGAAGGCCGTCATGATGGTGCGACCCTTCTTGGTCATCAGATTGTTGAACGAAAGCAACAGCGCCGTAAGGAATCCCATCTTGGTGCGGCGCACCGGCGGGAAGTGCGACTCCCTGACCTGCTCTTGCGTGGGGTCGAAGGGGTCGGAATCGGACCGGATCACGCCGTCGGTCAGGCTGACGATGCGGGTAGCATAGGTGTCTGCCAACTCCGGGTTGTGGGTCACCATGATAACCAGGCGATCACGGGCGATCTCGGTCAGGAGGTCCATGATCTGCACGGACGTATGGGAATCCAAAGCGCCGGTGGGCTCGTCGGCCAAAACGATATCCGGGTCGTTCACAAGCGCACGGGCGATGGCTACGCGCTGCATCTGACCACCGGAAAGCTGGGCCGGCTTCTTGTTCACATGCTGCCCCAGACCCACGGACTCCAGAGCCTCCATGGCGCGCCGCTTGCGCTCCTCGCCCGAGACGCCCGACAAGGTGAGGGCCAGCTCCACATTGGCGAGCACCGTTTGATGGGGGATGAGGTTATAGCTTTGGAAAACGAACCCTACTCGGTTGTTGCGATAGGTATCCCAGTCGCGATCCTTGTACTCCTTAGTGGAGACGCCCTCTATGACCAGGTCGCCCGAATCATAATGATCCAATCCGCCAACGATATTGAGCAGCGTGGTCTTACCCGAGCCCGACGGCCCCAAGATGGCTACGAATTCGTTATTGCGAAAGGATATGGTGACGTCATCGAGCGCTTGCTGGGTGAAGTCCCCTGTGGTGTAGGATTTGCTGATGTGCTTTAACTGAAGCATGGATTCCCCTTTTGCCTAGTCATTCATTCAAGCCTAGCGAATCGAAGCGGCCCGCGTAAGAGCGAGAAGAGATTTGCAAAAAAATACACAAGCCCTGAGCGGTTGCACAAGGAACCACCGGTTGCATTTCGAGAGGTTGCGGTTGCGGATGAGAAGAAGGGGAAGGTTCCACCCTTATCCGACTCTTACTTATTGTCCTTGCTTATTTCGCGATGGGTGTGGAAAGATTTCTCGAAATTAAAGGGTCCGTGGTCAAATTACCCCTCGAGTCTGACTTCAACGGTGAAAAACGAGTGTCCTTGATAGCTTAGAAACGCTTCAAGGTTAATTTGCACCAACGTTTGAAGCTACTGTTGCCTGATTGGGGGGCAGCCGAGGATGCTCCTAAGTCAGACTCGAGGGGTAATTTGACCACGAACCCCGCTTTTTGAGAAAAACTGAACGAATGGTTTGAGCGAGAGCGATATTCCCGCAGGCGCTTAGGCGTCGTAAGATTCCTTCAACTTCTTCCACGCCGCCAAAGAATCCGTGATGGTCTTGGCGCTAACGCAATAGCTGGCCCGCACCCATCCTTTAACCCCGAAGCAATCGGAGGGCACCAGCAGCAGATCGAACTCCTTGGCCCGGTCGCTGAACGCCTGGGCATCCGGCTCCAAGGCCTTCACCCACAGATAGAAGGCGCCGTCGGGCGGGATGTACGTGAAGCCCAGCTCATCCAGGCCGGACGTGAGCAGCTCGCGGTTGTGCGCATAAGCCGCTACATCGGTGGGACAATCGATGCATTGCTCGATCACCTGCTGGAACAAAGCCGGCGCGCA
Organism: uncultured Eggerthellaceae bacterium; assembly: GCA_964553375.1. Classification (GTDB taxonomy): domain Bacteria; phylum Actinomycetota; class Coriobacteriia; order Coriobacteriales; family Eggerthellaceae; genus UBA9715. The sequence goes on from CAZKKN010000012.1 coordinate 36,849, forward strand.
GATGTAACCCAGCGCGCGGCCGGCACCGGCCACAGCAGCGGATACGTCGGCGCATTGCTCCATGCGGTCGCTTACATATATATAGCCGATACGCTCGCCCGGCAGGGAAAGGCTTTTCGCCCAGGAGTAGCACACGATGGTGTTGTCGTAGTAGTTGGCCGTGAACGGCACGGTCATACCATAGGTTATCTCGCGATAGGGCTCATCGCTGATGAGGTAGATGGGATGACCGAACTCCGCCTGCTTCAAGTAAAGCAGCTCGGCCAAGGCCATGATGTTCTCTTCGGTGTAGATGCATCCCACCGGGTTGTTGGGGGAGTTGATCACCACGGCAGAGGTCTGGGCAGTGATAGCCTGACCCAGCAGGTCTATATCCAGCTGGAAGTCACTTGCACGCATGGGCACTTCCACGCAGATGCATCCGGCGGACTCGATCATCACCTTGTATTCAGGGAAGTACGGAGCGTTCACGATGACCTCGTCACCCGGGTTGGTGATAGCGGCAACCGAGATATACAGGGCCGAAGTGGCACCGCTGGTCATGTACACATTAGCCGCCGTAGCCTCTATCCCGAAACGATGGCTCAGATTGGCCGCCACCGCCTGACGGGTGCCCATGAGGCCCGGGGACATGGTGTAGCCGTGAAGCTCTTCGGCAGGCTCTTCCAACAGATGCTCGATGCAGGTGCGTACGGCCGCCGGTGCCGGAATGGAGGGATTGCCGATGGAGAGGTCGTAGACGTTCTCCTCGCCCACCTGGGCTTTTCGCTCAAGCCCATAGGCATAGAGCACACGGATAGGATTGGGCGCCTTGCCCAGCATGAGCATCCTTTGGTTGATCATGAAAGCTCCTTTAGTGCGAACGATCGCTTACTCCTGAGGGTGATCCTCCAGGGTCTCGGGACGAACCACCAGCACGTCGCAGGTGCAATTGCGGATCAAGCTCGTGGAAACGCTGCCCACGAAGGCGTACTTTATGTTGGAGAATCCGCGCACGCCGCAGATCACCAGGTCGGGGTCGAACGGCTTGATTATGGCATCGATGAGCGTCTCGGCGATGCGTCCCGCCTTCACCTGCACATCCACCGACGGGATGCACTCGTCGTTGCGGGCGCGGACGAGCCACTCCCCCATCTCCTCCTCGATGCGCATGCGCCCATCTTCGGAAAGCGCCACGAAATCGATGCCGTTGGCCTCATAAGGAACGGAATCTATCACATGTCCGAACAACACCTCGGCGTTGTTGTCGTGGGCAAGGGAGAACGCCCGGCGGATCACCGCCTCCTGAGTGCTTCCCCCATCGAGCGCTGCGAAGATCCTGTTGTACTTAGCCATGGTTCCTCCTCCTATCAGAAGATGGCTTTCCCGACGATTTTACCCCTTTACCGGCCGTCATCGGACTCCGATACATCCTGGAATCCGACAGCGGAAGACTCCGCCATAGCCGACTCCGTAGCCAGGCTGAGCGGTGCTGGCGCGTGACCGGCCTTGGCCTTCTTCGCCTTCTTGGAACCGCTGCCCGAGTCCTTGCCCGCCAGACGTCCCTCAAGGACGCCCACGAGCTTCGCCAGCGGGATGGTGATCACCAGATAGAAGCAGGCCGCCACCACATAAGGCGTGATGGAGCCAGTGGATGCCACGATGGTCTTGGCGTACATGACCACTTCCATCACACCCACGGCCGCAAGCAGCGACGTGTCCTTGTACAGCAGGATGAACTCGTTGGTCATAGTGGGAAGCACGCGGCGCACCGTTTGGGGAATGATCACATGGATCATGGTTTGCGCGCCGGTCATGCCTAAGGAGCGTGCGGCTTCGAACTGGCCTTTCGAGATGGACTGGATGCCTGCGCGGAAGATCTCGCAAAGATAGGCGGCCGAGTTCATGGAAAGCACGATAACGCCAAGGATGAACGGAGGAATCTGGATGCCCGCCAACGGCAGCCCGAAAAACGCGATGTAGATCTGCAGGAACATGGGAGTGCCGCGCACCACATTCACGTAAATGGAGGCGAGGCCCCGCAGGATGGCCAGCTTGGCCATGCGCATGAGCGAGAGCAAAAGGCCGATGGGGATGGCCAGCGGGTACGCCACGGCCACGATGGCGATGGCCATGAGGAAGCCGTTGAACACAACCGGGAAGCTGGAGATCAAAATGGGAGGATTGAGGAACAGTCGCAGGAACTTGTTGGAGTTCCACGCCTGGACCCAGGGCTGATCTTCAAGGGAGTCTGCCAGCTGATCGGTGGGGGAGGTCACCGCCACGTTGATGGCGGGGATGCCCTCCAGTTCCTTCACCGTGCCGTCGGCGATCTGATAAGTGCCGGTGAGCTGCATGTCTCCGCCGGCCGCGGGGAAGGAGACGTCGTAGATCTCTATGCGGAAGTAGCTATCGGGGGTGGCGTCTTCCTGAAAGGTGCACACGACCGATTGTCCCTGCTGGCTGAATTCGTTGGGCAGGTTCACCCGCGTCATGCGGTCATCGCCCACCAGAATGGTCAGGCGCGCATTGTCCAAGCTGAAGGTGGTGCCTTCGGGGAAGGTGAGGGTGATGGCCTTCACCACTTCGCCGTCGGCCGCCTGGCCTTCCCAGGTTACCCGCGTGCCCACGCCGCCGTAGACCTCGCTGCCCGTGTCGCCGTTGGGCCGCGCGGTGCACTTCTCGGTCTCCAGGGCGTAGGCTGCCGGGGAGAAGCTCCCCAGGATCAGGATGGCCAAGACCACCAGGGCAACGAAGGTGTCAGCCAGCCGGTACCCCTTTGTTTGCGTGAACCCCATGACATCTCCTCGTATCGCTGCAGGGTCGTAAAGAAGTAATTATAGTCCAGGTACGCAGTGCCTAAGCACGAAAAGAACCGCGCAGCACGCTTTGGATGCGACCAAATCACGCATGCTGGTGCGCCAGGGTTGCTGTAGTGTGCGCTCTGAACATGAAAAACCCGTGCGGTACGCCTTAGGCGCGACCGCACGGGTTTTGAATGCTCAGGGTGCGTGCTACAGCAAGCCTGGGGTTACTCGGCTACTGCGGTGGACATATGCTTCTGGATCAGCTGATCGATGGTGCCGTCTTCCTGCAGCTCCTTCAAAGCCTCGTTGATGGCCTTGGTGAGGGCCGGGTTATCCTGGCTCACCACGATGGCGTACTCCTCGCCGGTGGCGATCGTCTTCACGATGCGAGCATCCTGGTAGGCGGTCTCCAGCATGGACTTCACCACAGCCAGGTTGGTGCACACAGCGTTGGCCTGGCCGGACTGCATGGCAGCGAACGCGTCGGTGGAATTGCCATAGGGCTGCACCGTGGCGTTGGGGAAGTTCTCCTGCACGTAGGCCTCACCGGAGGTGCCGCTCTGCACGGCGATGATCACGCCGGCGGCATTCAGGGCCTCGTCGGCGTTGGCCTCGGTGATGTCACTGTTGTTCATAACGGCGATGGCCTGGTCATCAATGTAGTAGGTAGCCGTGAAATCCACCTGCTTGGCGCGGTCGGGATCCACCGTGAAGCCGGAGATGCCGATATCACCCTGGCCACCGGCGGCAACAGCGGAGATGATGCCATCGAACTGCAGGGTCTTGAACTCCGGCGTGTAGCCGAGCTTCTCCGCCACAGCCTTGGCGATGTCGATATCCAGGCCCACATACTCGTCGCCATCAAGCGACTCGAAGGGCGGATAGTCCGGCGACGTCAGGATGGTCAGCGTGCCCGGGGTGACCAGGGTGACCTCCTCGGTCTCGCTGGCAGCAGCAGACGAAGACGCGGACGCGGAACTAGCCGAGGAGCTCGCGCTGCCGGAGGAACAGCCCACAAGCGCCAGGGCGGCAACCATGATACCCATGGCAGCCAAAACCAGATACTTCTTCAACTTCATTGGATCCCTCTTCCCTTTTTCTCCTATATCCAGCACGTTCTGTGCTGGATACACCATAGCGCAAAAAGGTTACGGATTCATTGCGAAGGGGCAGTTTCGCCCCTTTGACGCGGTTGGGAGGCGTTTTCGGGCAGCAGCGGCGACCGACCAGGCTATGGCCGCTAGCGGCGTAGCTCCCAGAAAGCCACGGCGGTGCTGGCGGCAACGTTGAGGGAGTCCACCCCATGGGCCATGGGGATGCGCACGGTATAGTCGCAACGCGCCAAGGTGGAAGGCGCCAAGCCGTCACCCTCGGTGCCGAAGACCAAGGCCAGCTTGGGAGCCTCTTTCAGCCGCGGGTCATCCAAGGCGATGGAGTCTTCCTCTAAAGCCATGGCCGCCGTGGTGAAGCCGAGCTCGTGGAGAAGGGGCAGCCCGTCAGCAGACCAATCGTGGGGGTCGGTGCCTATGCGGGCCCACGGTACCTGGAACACCGTGCCCATGGAAACGCGGACGGCGCGGCGGTAGAGCGGGTCATAGCAGGCGGGTGTGACCAACACTGCATCGGCCCCTAGGGCCGCAGCGCTGCGGAAGGCGGCTCCCACGTTGGTATGATTGCGGATATCCTCAAGCACGGCCACCAGGTGAGCGCCTTCGCAGACCTCCCGGGCACTGCGCTCCGCAGGCCGCCGAAACGCCGCCAGCGCACCCCGGGTGAGGTCGAAGCCCGTGAGATTTCGGATCTCCCCTTCGGGCAGCACGAAGACCGGCGCGTTCGGGGCGACATCTTCCATGAGGCCCAGAACATCCTGCAGCCCCGGCAGATAGGCCTCGGCCGTCACCAGGGAAAGCGGCTCCATGGAAGCCTGGAGCGCTCGCAGGATCACCTCATGGGACTCGGCGATGAACTGGGCTTTTTCCGGCTCGATGCGGCTTCGCAATTGCACGTCGGTCAGGCGCGCGTAGGCGTCGAGGCGCGGGTCGCTTAAGGATTGTAGGAATGTGAGGATATCTGCCTCCTTGCCGTATTCCATGGTCTCAGTTTCATTACTATATTGTATTGCGTGCTTAGGACTGCAAAAATAGTGGAAAGACCAGAGCGCGCGGGAAAATGCCGCGAAGATCTCTCGGGGGGAGAGAAATGGCTGGTGCCCATAACCTGGAATTCGACGAATTCGTCGAAACCATAGCCCGGCTGCGCGATCCGCAGACCGGGTGCCCTTGGAATTTGGCCCAAACCCACCGGTCGCTGGGCGATTATCTGATCGAAGAGGCCTACGAAGCGCTGGATGCCATTGAGGCCGATGACCCGGATCACCTGCGCGAAGAGCTGGGCGATGTGCTGCTTCAGGTGGTGCTTCACAGCCAAGTGGCCGCCGATGCAGGCGAGTTCACCATCAACGATGTATGCCGCACCATCAACGACAAGATGATCCGCCGCCACCCCCATGTGTTCGGCGACCAAGAGGCGCGCGATGCCAATGCGGTGTCCGAGCTCTGGGAGCAGGTGAAGCTTGCCGAGAAAGCCGCGCAAGCCGAAACGCCTGGGGAGCCCGCCGGGCTTTTGGATGAGGTGCCCACGCATTTCCCCGCCCTTCTGCAAGCGCAGAAGATCTCCCGCAAAGCGGCAGCCGCCGGATTCGAGTGGGATTCGGTGGATGACGTGTGGGAGAAGGTGGCCGAAGAGCGCTCCGAGCTGCAGGAAGCCTACGAGGCGGCGCCGAAGACCGCCGACGGACGCATGCTCTCCCCTGAGGGCGCCGCGACCGACCCTCGTGTGGAAGCGGCCCAGATGGAATTCGGCGATCTGCTATTCGCCCTGGTGAATGTGGGACGCAAGATGGGCTTAGATGCCGAAGCAGCCCTGCGCGCTTCGAACAGGAAATTCCGCAAGCGCTTCGCCATCATGGAGCAGCTGGCGCAGGCGAACGACGAGGTCTTCGCCGACCTTTCTTTAGAGAAGATGGAAGACTACTGGCGCAAAGCCAAGGAAGACGAGTCCGTCCTATGAACAACTACATCGTGAATCCCAGCGGCATGACCGACGGCTTCTATCGCGTGACGCCCACCGGCGCGGTGCGCGCATCATCGTGGACCATCGTGCCCAGCAACCCCCAGGATCTGAAGAATGGCAGCACCTCCGAGTTGGTCTTGGACGTAGACGCCCTGGACCGCTACGAGAAGTTCACTGACGAGATGCACGCGGTGCTGCAGAAGTACGAAGCGGCCATGCGCGAGATGGTGGTGCGCTTCGAGATCCTTGACCGCGACCTCTCCATCCGGCGCAACCGCAACCCCATCCACCACATCGAGTCGCGGGTGAAATCCCCCATCAGCATCTACGACAAGCTGCTGCGCTATGGCAAGGAACCTACCATCGCCAATCTGCAGGAATACCTGATGGATGTGGCTGGCGTGCGCGTGATCTGCTCCTACAAAAACGACGTGAAAAGCCTCATGGGGCTGTTGCGGCGCCAGGACGACCTGCAGATCGTCACCGTGAAGGACTATATCGCCAACCCCAAGCCCAACGGTTATCGCAGCCTTCATATCATCGTGCGCATCCCCGTTTACTTCATGGATTCCAAGGAAATGGTGCCGGTTGAGGTGCAGATCCGCACCATCGCCATGGACTACTGGGCAAGCCTTGAGCACGACCTGCGCTATAAAGCCGTGGCCGATACCAAGGGCATCGACATCGCCGAGGAGCTGAAGGAATGCGCCCTCACCTTGGTGGACATCGAGGAGCGCATGCAAACGCTGGCGAAGGTGATCGACGGGCGGCCTGCGCCGAAGAGCAAGCATCACGTGTAAACCGAGCGCAGGCGGCGGCATGTCAGAGCTTATGTCAGGGGACGGGGATGATGGCATATGGGGGGATTGGCAGC
>CAZKKN010000013.1:0-6136 GCA_964553375.1 uncultured Eggerthellaceae bacterium
AGTACACGCCGGGGGAACGTACCAGCTGAGAGACAACGACGCGCTCGGTGCCGTTGATGATAAAGGTGCCGCGAGGGGTCATCAGCGGGAAGTCGCCGATGAACACCTCCTGCTCCTTGATCTCGCCGGTCTCTTTATTGATGAAGCGGATCTCCATGAAAAGCGGCGCCTGATAGGAGACGTCCTTCTCTTTGCATTCATCAACCGAGTACTTAGGCTCGCCGAACTCGTGCTTGCCGAACTCGACGCTCATGTCCTTGGTGGAGTTCTCAATGGGGCTGATGTCCTTGAAAGCCTGGGCAAGGCCATCGGTAATGAAATTCTGGAAACTCTCGGTCTGGATGCCGATGAGATTCGGAACGTCCATTACGTCAGGAATCTTCGCAAACGATCTGCGCTCCCTATAAGTGCTGTTAGAAGCGGGTTTTTTGCTCTTAGCCACGAGCTTCGTCCTCCTTCGCGGTTATGCCGATTTCCGTAAAAACGCACAGTTTTCAAAAATATAATGACTGACCAGCCAAGTCAAGGATTTTTTTTAGCAGATGTGGAACTTTGCTGTATTTTTTAGCTTTGAGCAGGCCCTTTCCCTCTGTGGTTTTTTAGCTCGGGGCTTCGCCCTCGCTATCGCGCAACCAATCAACAAGTTTCGCCGGGTTGCCTCATGGCCTATACGCTCGCACCCCATAGTCCGCAGTCACCCTAAAACCCCTCCGCAAACTCGCTGTGGTCAATTTTTCCAGTTATTCGCGGTTTTTTACGTGATAGCCAACTCCGTTCGGGATAAAACCCCAGGTCAGCATTTTTCGAAACTCCCGTAGTCGCCTTGATCGCCCATCAAAACCGCGAATAACTGGAAAATTTGACCATTGGACTTCGAAGAAGATCGGTATTAAACGAGTTTGTCCATGAGAGCACGGCGCTTCATCTCGAATTCCGCCGAACGGATGCGCAGGCGGACACCCAGCGCCCGAGCTAATGCGCAAGCGATACGGGCCATTGCCTGTGCATTCTTAATCTCATTATTCGTAACGGTTATTACCTCAAAACCAAGGGACTTCAAAAGATTCCGCCTTCTTGAGTCATAGCCGATGCGCTCCTCACCGGTATGCCATCTGTCGCTGTCATACTCAATGACTGTTTTCTTGCTACGCCAAAGCAGATCAGCCCTTAGGTATCGTCTACCCAAATCCCTTTGCGCCTTCGAGGACAATGGGATCATGCCATTGGGTTCAGGAAGCGCGAATCCGAAACCACCCTCCGATGTAGGCAGGGTAAGCAACATAGCTGCAGCTACCTCACGCGGCGAAGCGGTATTATCCAGGATGTAGCTCAAGGCTCTCCGGCATTTTTTGATTCCGCGTCTCGCTTCGCTTCTCATAACATACGAGGCAATGGAGTTGGATGTGGTAATGGGCTCGCAGCTGCAAAACCCCCGCATATCAATATCCGTGTCGGTTAAAGCGAACCCTGAGCATAACTGATAACCTAGTTTAACCAAATCAACGAAAGGGAGCTTCTCTGACATCTGCAAGAATGCTGCCTCAGGAGAAGCCACAATGACATTATCTGATACAACGAGATAGGACCCTTGAGGTTCGTTATCGGGAGCGTAATGATAATGGATGCGAGCGCTCTTGCTCCTTGTTAGTAAACGAGAGCCTATCACATGAATGGGCTCGCCCTCATCAGGAGCAATCGGGCACGACGCAACGATATCCTTAGCTGAAGGAAATCGCTCACCAGCAGGAGAAATGGAAGATTCCGGTAAAGGCTGAGGAGGATTTGCAATAGCCCGCCTAAACCAATAGCTCAAAGCCGTGTTATGTGAATAGAAAACCATGGGCAGACATTACAATCCCATTGCCTGCAACTCACAGAGACTCGCCTTTTGACACCTGGCCGTTAATCTAGTGTGGCTCCTGACGGATATATCTGTCAGTTTTACGCGTCAGATTCGGGTAATCTTCTTTGCTCTTACAGATGGCTCTCACAGGTCAGCTCGCTTTGCACGCGGAATCTTGATTGCGTCCGACAAGAATGAAAGCGATCCGAGCAATCCCTATGGTCAATTTTTCCAGTTATTCGCGGTTTTGATGGGCAATCAAGGCGACTACGGAAGTTTCGAAAAATGCTGACCTGGGGTTTTACCCCGAACGGAGTTGGCCATCACGCAAAAAACCGCGAATAACTGGAAAATTTGACCACGGGAGGTAAAAGGCCGAGCGCAGAATGGGGAGGATCAGCGGCGATCGCGAAGTGCTTGGAGTTTGGCAAGGGTTTCAGAGTCGATACGCTCGGCGATAGTGCGCTTGATGGCCACTTTGGGGTGCTCATCAAGGGTAGCCTCGGCATAGTAGCGCTCGATCTCTATGGAGAAGCCCTCGGCGCTCATACGATCGACCCCCAGGCCGAACACCGTATCCTGAATGGTTGCATCACTCGTCACCACCAGCACTTCGTAGCCGTTCTCGCGGCCCTCGAAGGCAAGCTTCTCTATCACCTTATCGGCCGAAGAGCCCGCTGGTGAGAAGATCACCTCCACCCCGCCTACAGTCTCTGGGGCACCCGTTGATTCCCGGTTGCCCCCTCCGTCGAACACCACCGAGGCCCGCCACTCGCGGCCAGCATAATGCACCACGTCATTGACGAGCATCTCCCGCGCACGATTGAACCAATCATGGTCGTAATCCGGACTGGGGGCATCGAGGTTCTTATAGCGGCTGCCCGAACGCAATACGTTGAAGCCATCTACGATCAAGCGGCGCTTGCGGTCCTTCATCTCATACATCCTTCTCAAATCTCGATCTCAACTCCGTGCATTTGCCGGGAGCGGCTTGGGTGCACCGGATCGGGCCGCCTTTCCGCCAAGCCGCCTTCGTGCGGCGCAGTGCGGAAAACAAGGCCCGAGACGATGCACCCAAGCCGCTCCTAGAGGTTTTGACGAAGCCACTCGTACATGCACGCAGTGGCGGCTTGGGCGACGTTCAAAGAACCCACCTCCCCCATCATGGGAAGCTTGCCGGCCATATCGCAGTTCTCCAGCACCAGGTTTGAAACGCCCTCATGCTCGTTGCCTACCACTAAAACGATCTTGCCTTTCAGGTTCACATCCCAAAGCAGATCGCTTGCATACTCTGTGGCAGCACACACCCAAAACCCGCACTCCTTGAAGCGCGCAAGCGTGTTGGAAATGTTGGACGCCTGCGCCACCGGCACATGGGCCACCGCACCCGCTGAGCTCTTATAGGTTGAAGCCTCCACGCGAGCGGAGCGCTTATTGGGGATCACAACGCCACAGGCTCCAACGGCATCGGCAGAGCGAATGACCGCGCCCAGGTTGCCGGCATCGGTCAGATGATCGCAAACCACCACCAAAGCGCGCCCATCATGGCCCTGAGCATAGCTTTCCGCTGCACCTAGAATGTCCCCGATGCCCACATAGGGAAATGGGCTGCTCTCCGCCATCACTCCCTGGTGGCTTCCGCGAGCAGACTTCTGGTCCAGCTCGCCGCGCGGCACCTCGATCACCGGTATATCCCGCTGGCGCGCCTTGCGCAGGATATCCTCGATCATCGGCTCGCGCTTCGCGTTGTCGGCAAGGAGGATCCTCTTCAGCGGAACGTCGGTACGCAACGCCTCGATGACCGGCCGTTTCCCTTCTATGAAATCTGCCATCGGCCTAACCTTTCTCAGTATCTTTCCCGCGCGGGAATACGATCGCCCCCACGATGAAGGCCGCGATCATCATCGCAGCCCCACCCCAGAAGCTTGCAGCATAACCCACCACATCGATCACCTCTCCGGCAATCACTGCCCCAATGCCAACACCCAAGTCGTTTGCCAGAAGATAAAGCGCCGTGGCCGCACCGCGCCGATCGATGGGAGAACAACGCACCGCCACCGTGTTGAACAGCGGAAACGACAAACCCATGGAGATGCCGAAGCAGATCCCCGCGATGTAGAAGCCAACCTCGTTGGGCGTTGTGGCGAGAAGCCAGAAGCACACCACGCCTGTGATCACCGGGATGATCAGGATCACCAGGGGTCGAACGCTATCGAGGAAGCGCCCGCCGCCTATGCGCACCAGTGTCATGGTGATGGCGGCGCAGATGAAGAACATGCCCGGGTTGGCGATGCCCTGCTCCACGCCGAATTTGCTGGCGAAGTTGGTTACGATGGAATACCCGAAGCAGATCACCAACATGGGCAGCGCCCCGGGAAAGGCGGCGATCTCGAAGACAGAGGCAAGAAAACCCCGCGGTGAACGCGAGGCAGGTGCGCTCTGAGCACCCTGAGCCTTATCCCCCGCCTGGACGGCATTTGCGGCATCAGAGGTGGCGGCCTGGGCTTCCTCTTCCTCCTCTGCAACCTGGGCGACGGTCTGATGACCAGCCGCTTTACCGATACGATAGGCGCAAGTGGGATCTAATCTTTCCGGGTGCTTCTCATAGTTGCAGGCGAGCACCGCCAGAATCAGCAGAACCCCGAGTATGCTCATGCCAACGAAAAGCGATTCGTGATAGGAGAAGCTGACCAGCACGATGGCCAAACTGGGACCGATCACCATGCCAAGAGATTGCCCCAGGCCGTAATAACCCAGGCCCTCGCCCAAACGCTCCAAGGGGATGATGTCGGCTGCCGCCGTTGAGGCCGCGGTGGTGCAAAGCCCGAAGCCCAGGCCCTGAAGCGCCCGGTAGATCACCTGCAGCTCCAGCACCGGGAACAGCACCGCCCCGAACGACCCGGCCAGGGTCACAATGGCTCCTGCAAGCATGACCCGCTTGCGGGAGCTCGTATCCATCTTGCGGCCCAAGAAGATGCGCACCACGGCCGCAGCCAGGGAGAACTCTAAGATGAGCAGCCCGGCGAATAGGTTATTGCCGCCATAGAACGAGATGTAGATGGGACTACCGTTGTTGTTGCCCTGACAGATGATGAACGAAAGCAGCGCAATGGCCAATACCAGCAAGAATGCCGGCGTCCACAGCTTCCCTTTCCCCTCCCTCACAATAGATCACTCGAATATCACATCAAAAGAGAGCTGAAGGGTCGTGGTATTGGTGCGCTTTGCCATGCTGAAAAGCTCGGCGATGGAGCTCAGTTCCACGTCCCGTTTCTGACCCGTCCGGCGCCGCTTGACCTCCACCTTGCCATCGGCGAGCCCGCGCTTGCCCAACACCACCTGCACCGGCCAACCAATGAGGTCGGCATCGGCGAATTTCACGCCGGCGCGTTCGTTGCGGTCGTCGATGACCACCTCGAAACCCATGGCGGCGAAATCCTTTGCGAGCTGCTCGGCAACCGGCTGAACCTCGTCATCGCCCACCGTGAGCGGAATGATGCAGATGTGAGCGGGCGCCACCGAAAGGGGCCACATGATGCCCGCGTCGTCGTGATACTGCTCCACGATGGCAGCCAGGGAGCGCGTGACGCCCACGCCGTAGCAACCCATGATGAACGGCTGCTCGGTGCCGTCTTCGGCCATGAAAGTGGCACCCATAGCCTCGGAGTACTTCGTACCTAGCTGGAAGACCTGAGAGACCTCGATACCCCGAGCCCCCTCCAAGGGTAGACCGCACTCGGGACAGGCATCCCCAGGGGCCACCACGCAGAGGTCGGCCCACTGATCCACCGTGAAATCCTCATCCAGGCGCGCTCCCACATAGTGGAAGCCCTCCTCGTTGGCGCCCACCGCCCACTGCTTAGCGGACTGCAGGTTCGCATCGGCGATGACCTTGGTACCCGTGGGCAGGCCCACCGGCCCCATAGAGCCCTTGTGGAGCCCGAAGGCGATCATCTCCTCATCGGTGAGCAGCTGGAATCCCGGAACCACCTGGTTTATCTTGATCTCGTTGAGTTCGTGGTCGCCAGGGATGAAAAGCACGATGAGCCGGCCTTCGGCATCCTTGCCCGAAAGCGCCTTCATGCAAGAGGTCTCAGGGATGCCCAAGAACTCACTCAGCTCCTGGATGGTATGCACTCCCGGCGTGGCGATCTTCTCCATGGCGGGCCGCTCATACACCGTGGGATGCACCACGCAAGCACCGGCCTCGGCATCGGCCGCATAGCCGCAGCTGCAGTGGACTATCTCTGCCTCACCGGCATCGGCAAGCGCCATGAACTCGCAGGTCACCTT
>CAZKKN010000013.1:6146-8962 GCA_964553375.1 uncultured Eggerthellaceae bacterium
CGCCGATCTGGCCCGAATCGGCCTCCACGGCGCGCCACTTCAGCCCCATGCGGTCGCACATGCGCCCGTAGGCCTCGCTCGTCTCGTCGTAGGTCTGCTGCAGCGATTCCTGAGTGGCGTGGAAGCTGTAGCCGTCTTTCATTATGAACTCCCGGCTACGCATGAGGCCGAACCGGGGACGGATCTCGTCGCGGAACTTGATCTGAGTCTGATACAGATAGCAGGGCAGCTCTTTGTAGGAGCGCAGCTCATTGCGCACCAAAGCCGTGATGAGCTCCTCATGGGTGGGTCCGAGGCAGAACTCGTTTTGATGCCGGTCTATGACGCGCAGAAGCTCCGGACCGTAATCATCCCAGCGGCCGCTTTCGTGCCACAGGTCAGCAGGCTGGACGAAGGGCATGAGGATCTCCTGGGCGCCTATGGCATCCATCTCCTCTTTCACGATGCGCTCCACTTTGTTGAGCACGATCTTCCCCAACGGCAGAAACGCATAGAGGCCTGAAGCCTGCTTGCGGATCATCCCCGCCCGCAGCAGCAACCGGTGGCTGGCCAACTCCGCATCGGAGGGCACCTCTTTCAAGGTGGGGGCATAAATTTTGCTCATGCGCAGTATGTTCGTCATAGTCTCTCTATCTCCTCCATCAATGCGCCCACAATCTGGTCCTCAGGGACCTTGCGGACGGTCTCACCCTTCACGAAAACAGCGCCTACCCCATCGCCGCAGGCAACGCCTATATCGGCATCACGCGCTTCACCGGGGCCATTGACCACGCAACCCATGACGGCCACCTTCCAGGGGCTGCTCACGGACCGGAGGCGCTCTTCAACTTGCCCTGCCAATTCTATCAGGTCAACCTGACAACGGCCGCACGTGGGGCAGCTGATCAACTCCGGGCCCCGATGGCGCAGGTCAAGCGCCCCGAGAAGCGTCCAGCAGGCCTGAACCTCCCGAAGCGGGTCGTCAGTGAGCGAGATGCGCAAGGTGTCCCCGATGCCTTGCTCCAAAAGGATCCCTAGGCCGGAAGCGGATTTGATGAGCCCCTGGAAAAGGGTTCCCGCCTCGGTGATGCCGATATGCAGCGGTATGGAAGGGATATCCCGGGAAAGGAGCCGGTAGGTTTGAACGGTGGCGATGACGTCGTGAGCCTTAGCGGATACAACCAGGTCAGAGAAACCCTGATCTTCGCAAAACGCCACATATTGGGAGGCGGAGAGCGCGAGTTTCTGAGGCAACGTGAGGTCAGGCCGCTCAGCTATGGCCTTGTCCAGGGAGCCGGCGTTCACCCCGATGCGCAAGGGAATGCCCGCTTCACCGGCTGCATGGAGAACGGGGATGGTGGCCTCGAGCCCTCCGATGTTTCCCGGATTGATGCGCAGCTTCGCCGCACCGCAGCGGACCGCCTCAATGGCTATGGACGCATCGAAGTGGATGTCCGCCACCACTGGCAGCGGCGAGCAGGCGCACACCTCCCGGAAGGATTCAAGGCAGTCTTTGCGCGGAATGGCCATGCGCACGATCTCGCACCCCGCCGCAGCCAAAGCATCGATCTGGGCGAGGTTCGCCTTCGCATCGTTGGGAGGGCGATTGAGCATGGATTGCACAGCCACCGGCGCACCACCGCCGATGGGCACATCCCCTACCATCACCTGCCGTGTCATCTCATTGGGTCTCATAGCCCAATTCTATCAGGTCAAAACCGCCAGATGCCCCAGCATCGACAGAGGGATGCAACCGAAAAGGAAATGGCAGGCCGAAGGCCGCAGAAGGCACCTGTCCCCAAAGGCAATGGCGGGGCTTAACCCCAATTGCCGAATATGAATCGCTGGATATCCTGATTCATCATGACGAGGAAGAAGACAGCGAAAAACGCCATACCCGCCATGGAGAGGTAGTTCATGGCGCGCACCCCTACGGCCTTGCGGCGGATGCGCTGATAGACCTCCACGACGAAACGGCCGCCATCGAGAGGCGGGATGGGCAGCAGGTTCATGATGCCTAAGGATACCGAGAGCATAGCGGTGAACATGAGCGCGTTGACGAATCCGGCTTCGAGGGCCGTCTTGGACATGACGGCAATGCCCACCACCGAAGTGGAGTTGGAGATGGTATCGGCTGCTGTTTGAGGGTTGAAAAGGCCGATGACCGCCTGAACCACCGCGCCTATGTAGGTGAAACCCGCCTGGATGGATTGCAGGGGGCCCACGGTGATATGGGTCACCGCCCCCGAGGCATCCTGATAATCGAAGCCTATAACGGAATAGACGAGCACGAAAGCCAGCAAGGCGAACAACAGATTCACCCCCGGGCCGGCCAACAGGATAACCGAACGCTTCCAGAAGGGCAGGGAGCGGTATTGCTGGCGATACTCGCTTTGGAATAGGGCCGCTGGATCCTCCACCGGACGGCTTTCCCCTTCGCCGCGCGCCGGGCCCAGGTCCACGCCCTTGCGTTTGGCCCGCCAGCGCTGCATGGCAGTGGGCTTATAGGCTGGGGTGCGGTAGATCTCGTTGGAATCGCGCTTCTTCGGCGCCACAACGCTCCCCCATTCCACCAGCTCTTCCAAAGCCTCCTGCGCCGTTTCCAAGCCGAGAGCGCAATCGGCAGCCACTTCTTCAAGGCTCGCCGCACCACGGCGATACACCGAAGTCATGGCGGCCTCGAGGTAGGGTGACATATCCCCGGGCTCCATGCCGCAAACCCGCGCATAGCCCCCCAACGGCACCGCGGTCACTCCGAAGCGCGTCTCGCCGCGCTGCACGCCGATGGACGGCCCGGGAAGGCCGATCATGAACTCGGAGACGCGCACGCCGAAGGC
>CAZKKN010000013.1:9062-41957 GCA_964553375.1 uncultured Eggerthellaceae bacterium
CGATGGACGGCCCGGGAAGGCCGATCATGAACTCGGAGACGCGCACGCCGAAGGCACGTGCGGTGAGGAAATGGCCGCCCTCGTGGATGAAGACGAGAAAACCCAGGATGACCGTTGCCGCCAGTATCATCAAAAGAATGTCCATGGAGCCATTATAAGCAGGGAACGGCGCCTTCACAGAATAGTTGCATAACGGTTGGGAAGCCAAAAAGCTGGATGGGCATGCAGACCATCCGTTGTTTCCCTAGCGAATGCTCTGTGCCGCCTGAGCGCGCGCCCAGGCATCCACGGCCTGAAGCTGTTCCACCGATTCCACGGCTTGCACCTCGTGGGCATCCATCACAGCTTCAACGCAATCGGCGATACCTAGATAGCTGCCCTCACCAGCGAGAAACGCCGCCACGGCCACCTCGTTGGCGGCGTTCATGACGCAAGGGAGCGTGCCTCCCGCCTCGCCAGCAGCCCGGGCTAGGGCGAGGCAGCGGAAGGTGTCCGTATCGGGGGCTTCGAACTCCAGCCGTCCCAGCTTGGTGAAATCCAGCGGCTCCACCGGAGCCTCCCAGCGGGAGGGATAGCTGAGCGCATACTGAATGGGAATGCGCATATCAGTGGTGCCCAGGTGGGCCTTCACCGAGCCATCGGAGAACTCGACCATGGAGTGGATGGCGCTTTGAGGCTGCACCACCACGCTTATGCGGTCATAGGGCATGGCAAACAGGTGGTGGGCCTCGATGACCTCAAGGCCCTTGTTCATGAGCGTAGAGGAGTCTATGGTGATCTTAGCCCCCATGGCCCACGTGGGATGTTGCAGCGCCTGAGCTGCGGTTATGTCCTGAAGATCCTGGCGGGTGCGGCCACGGAAAGGACCACCGGATGCCGTGACCCAAAGCCGCTCCACCTCTCGTGCATCCTCCCCGATGAGACACTGGTAGATCGCCCCATGCTCCGAATCTATGGGCATGAGCGCTCCGGCGGGCCCCGCAGGCGAGCCCTGGCCGGCTGCCCGCATCCGCTCATCAAGGGCGGCGGCGAGCGGCATGATGAGCTCCCCGCCTACCACCAGGGATTCCTTGTTGGCCAACGCCAGCACCTTGCCGGATCGAAGCGTCTCATAGCTTGCCTGGAGCCCGGCGGCGCCCACAAGCGCATTCACCACCAGATCCACCTCGGGAAGACGGGTGAGCGCAGCTACAGCCTGGGGACCGAAGGAGACCTCGGCTTTCGGCTGCGCCTGGGAGACGGCGTTGCGAACCTGGGGCGAGTCGTCGCCGAACGCCACCAACGGCACCTGGAGCTCTTCGGCCTGAGCCAAGGCTTCGTCCACACTGCTTCCACAGGCCAAAGCCACGATTTCCAGCTCATCCCTGTGACGGCGGACCACATCGAGCGTCTGGGTCCCAATGGAACCCGTAGAGCCCAGAACGGCGATCTTCCTCAAAGCCCTCTCCCCTTTCGATTCCCCTTGGACCGCTTGGATGCGCACCTACAGGCTGAAGGGCAGGCAACCGAAGCCGAACAGCAGGATGGCGGCCGCCACCGACGTGGGCATAAGCGAATCGCAGCGATCGAAAAGCCCCCCGTGGCCGGGCATGATAGTACCTGAATCCTTAAAACCCACCGAGCGTTTGATGCGGCTTTCGAACAGATCCCCTAAAACGCTCGTCAGCCCGCACACCAAACCGAAGCCCAGGCATTCCCAAACGTTGATGTTCAAGCCCGGCACCAGAAGCGCCAAGCACCAAAAGCCCATGGACACGATGATCCCCGCGATGAAGCCCTCCCAGCTCTTGTTGGGAGAAGTGCGCGGTGCCAGCTTATGCTTCCCGAATCGCGAGCCGAAAAGATAGGCGCCGGCATCGTTCATCCAGATGCTGAAGAAGATGATGAGCACCAGCATCCCGCCCTCGATGCCCGCAAGCGACATGCGGATGAGCAATAGCCCAGAAAGCTGCATCCCGGTATAGATGGAGCCGAACAGGCTGATACCCACGTCGGCTACGCGGCCGCGCAGCCAATAGACATACCACACGCTCACGGCCAGGGTTAAGGCAGCCGTGGTGGCCAGTAGCCCCAGAACGCCGAAGAAATAGGTGGACACCGGATACATGATGGCGCCTATGACGCCTATGAGCTCGTTGGGCATCTTGGCATCGGAACGCAGCATGTAATAGAACTCCCCAGCGCAAAGGCCGGCCGTTGCCGCCAGGATGACCATAGTGGTGAAATCGCTCACCAGGATGCAAACGATATTCAGGGAGATGTAGATGATCCCCGTGCGCAGGCGCACCTGAAAGGAACTCGCATTCTTGAAACGCTCAGGGGTTTTCTCGTAGGCCTTCTCCTTAACTCGCTGAGCGCGCTGAGCGGTCTCTTTAGGCTCACCGGTGCGCGTAGTGCGCCGAGGAGCCGGAGAGACACCGGAAACCCCACGATCCCCCCCAGCCTCTTCGTGCCTTTCACTGGGCTGAGCAGCGGCCTTGGAGGGGGACTTAGCCTCCTTATCCCGAGAAGTCATCATCCCACCGCCCCGAAACGCCGATCGCGCCCCTGGTACTCCAGGAGAGCACGCAAGAACTCGTAGCGGTCGAAATCGGGCCAGAGCACCGGGCTGGAGACGAACTCGGTATAAGCGGCTTGCCAGAGCAGGAAGTTGGAAAGCCGCATCTCACCGCTGGTGCGGATGAGCAGCTCAGGATCCGGAATGTCGGCCGTGTACAGATGGCGGCTGAACTCCCCTTCGCTCACCGGCTCGAACCCGTCGCCAACCGCTTGGGTGGCCCGAGCCTCATCCACCAGGGCCTGCACCGCCTGGAGTATCTCCTGGCGCGACCCGTAGTTCACGGCAACGACCAAGGTCATGCCGGTATTGTCCTTCGTCTGCTCCCAGGCTCTTTGGAAAGCCGAGCGGGTCTCCTCGGGCAGAAGCGAAAGGTCGCCGATGGTGGTCACCCGCACGTTCTCTTCGTGGAGGCCATCCACCTCAGCGAGCATGGTCTTGGCGAAAAGGTCCATAAGGCCCGTGACCTCTTCGTCCGGGCGCTTCCAGTTCTCTGTGGAAAACGAGTAGATGGTGAGGTAGCGCACGCCGCAATCGGAGGCAGCGCGGATGGTCTCGCGCACGGCCTCTATTCCCGCTTTGTGCCCCCGCAGGCGATTCATCGCCCTCTGCTTGGCCCAGCGCCCGTTGCCATCCATGATGACGGCCACATGCTGCGGGATGCGCTCAGGGTCTAAGGCCCGGGGGTCCAGTCCCGCAGGGGGTTCGGGGAATATCTCATCAAGCGGTTTATTCAAGGCAATCTCACATGTCCACTCTTGGAATCATAGATGCACGATGGCTGGGCAGGGACGGTATCCGCAAAGCGAGTCCCGCACGACGTGAAACATCCTGTGGACGTTTCGCCAAAGCAGGACTGTTCGAGCGACCGAATGCCGTCCCCGCCCAGCCACAGCGCTATATTTCCATCACTTCAGCTTCCTTGTTCTTGAACGCCGTATCCACATCCGTGATGAACTTATCCGTCAGCTTCTGAATCGCCGCCTCACCAGAGCGCAGGTCGTCTTCGGTCAGCTCGTTGTCCTTTTGGGCTTTCGCCATAGCGGTGTTGGCGTCGCGGCGGGCATTGCGGATGGAGACCCGCGCCTCTTCGGCGTAGTTCTTGCACTGCTTCACCAGCTCCTTGCGGCGCTCTTCGGTGAGCGAAGGGAACGGCAGGCGGATCACCGCACCATCGTTGGATGGGGTCACTCCCAAATCGCTTTCCTGTATGGCCTTCTCAATGGCTTTGAGCGCACCCTTATCCCAGGGCTCGATGACCAGCAGGTGGGCATCGGGCGACTTCACGCCGGCGATCTGGTTGATGGGCGTTTGGGAGCCGTAGTACTCCACCGTGATGCGGTCGAGCACCTTGGCATTGGCGCGTCCCGTGCGCACGCTGGAAAATGCGTTGCCCAGCGCATCCATGGCCTTCTCCATCTTCGTTGTGGCACCGTCCATGATTTCGTTGATATCCATGAACTTCCTCTCCCTCCCTGAGCAGGTGCGCTATCGCACCGTGGTTCCTACATTCTCGCCTTTGAGCGCTTTGGCGATATTCCCGCGCTTGGTAAGGTCGAACACGATCATGGGCATATCGTTGTCCATGCAAAGCGATGTGGCGGTGGCATCCATCACATGGAGCTCCTTGGCGAGCACATCCATGTAGGAGATCTCGTCGTATTTCTTCGCGTCGGGGTTCTCCATGGGGTCGCTATCGTAGACGCCATCAACCTTGGTGGCTTTCATCAGGCAATCCACATCCAGCTCACAGGCGCGCAAAGCAGCCGTGGTATCTGTGGTGAAGTAGGGATTTCCGGTGCCCGCAGCCAAGATGACCACGCGCCCCTTCTCCAGATGCCGCTCGGCACGGCGGCGGATATACGGTTCGGATACCTGCAGCATGTTGATGGCGCTCTGGACGCGGCTGATCATACCATGGCGCTCAAAGGCATCTTGGAGCGCCAGGGCATTCATCACCGTGGCGAGCATGCCGATGTAGTCGGCCTGAGCCCGGTCCATGCCCTCGGCCGAGCCGGCAAGGCCGCGGAAGATGTTGCCGCCACCCACCACGATGGCCACCTCAACGCCGTCCTGGGCGATTTCCGCGATCTGTTCGGCCAGGTCATCAACTACTTTCGGGTCTATTCCATAGCCTTGGTCCCCGGCAAGCGCCTCCCCGGATAGCTTCAGAAGCACACGCTTGTACTTATAGTCATCGATCATGGACGCTCCTTATCCTGCGCTTTATCGGTAGGTCCCATATTACCCGATTTGAGAGCCCCTTAAGGCCGCATTGCGGTTATTCGCGCAGAGAGCTGGCAAGCGTCCCGTAGGTCCCGCAGGACTTGGCCCACACATCCGAAGCGAGGGCTTAAGCCTAAGGAGCGCCATGGAAAAGCCCCGATGCCTGGGGCTATCGGGGCTTGATTCCATCGTTTCGAAGGGGCCTGGGATCCAGCCAGGCCAAATGCCTGAAGATTTAGAGGTTGAACAGGCGCAGGAGCTCTTCGAGCTGCTCACGCTGATCTGGGCTGTAGCCGTAGGGAGACTGGTTTTGACCCTGGCTATCCATCTCCTGAGCATCGTTCTTCGTGAGATTCTCATCGCTGGTCAGCACCACGGGGATGTCTAGCGTTTGGCCATCGCGGTTCACCGTTACGGTTACCGTATCGCCTACCGCATGGGCGCGCACATCAAGGGTGACATCGGTGGAGGAGGTGACGGCTTTGCCATCGATGGCGGTGATGATATCGCCCACCTTAAGATCGCTTGACGCAGCGCCGGTCTCGGGGGTGATCGCATTCACATAGGCGCCCGAAGTGGCCTCAAGGCCGTAACGCTGGGCGTTCTGGGCGTTCACCGAGGAGATGGAGACACCCAGGATGGCATGGGTGGGCTCCTTACCCGCGATGATGTCCTGGGCGATACCCACAGCGTAGTTCACCGGGATGGCGAATCCCACGCCGGCGTAATCACCGCTCATGGAGGAGATCATGGTATTGATGCCGATGAGCTTGCCGTCGGCATCCACCAACGCGCCGCCGGAATTGCCCGGATTGATCACGGCATCGGTCTGAATCATGTTGGGGTAGTAGGTGTAGCTGGGAGTGGCGCTGCCATAGCCGTAGATATTGCTGCTGGAGGAGTTATCCATGATCTGGGAGCGGTTAGTGGCCGACACAACGCCCGTGGCCACGGATTGCTCCAGGCCCAAAGGCGCACCGATGGTCATGACCCACTCGCCGATGACCAGGTCATCGGAGTTGCCGATATCCACCGGCACCAAGCCCTCGGCGTTATCCACTTTCACCACGGCTATATCGGAGCTGCTATCGCCGCCCACGTATACGGCTTCACGCTCTTCGCCATCAACGGTGATGGTGAGCTCCTTGGCCCCATCCACCACATGGTAGTTGGTGATCACGTAGCCATCGGCGCTGATAACCACACCGGAGCCCATGCCCGCTTGCTGCAAGGCGCCGGTGGAGGGCACCGCAGCATTGGAACCATAGCCGTAAAGCCCCGATGCCGAAGCCTCCTGATAGTTATAGACCGCCACCACCGAAGGCAGGGCTTTAGCGGCAACCGCCTCGGCCAAGGTCTGACCCTCTTCCACGGCATCGATCACACTGGAGTCGGTGGCGCCGATGGGCGCTGAGACGCTTGCCTGGGAGGGGTTGGCATTCTGCCATAAGGCGAAGCCGCCCAAGCAGAGCGCGCAGGCCAAAAGAGCACCGAGGAATCCGAAGAGGAAGGTCTTGCCGCCACCCGATTTCCGGGGGGCAGCCGCCGCGCCATCGGAAGCCACATGGGCCCCCTCGTAGGGGTTGGGCTGAAGGTCCTCATAGGGGCCGGGAGCGCCGTAGACGGGCTGCACCGGAGCCGCATGCTCGGGGTGCGCCCCATAGGGGGCAGCGGCCTGCTGAACAGGCGCTGTGTTCCCTGCCGGAGCACCCGCAGGCACCTCGGTTGCCGCAGGGGGCTGGGATGGTCCACCATAGCCCCTATAGGGGGGTTCAGGGGGCATCGATGAAGGAGCAGGGTTTTGCTCATAAGGATTGGTTGTCATAGCTTCCTCCTCGGTCTGCAGGGCGGCCGTTTCCTCACTTGCGGCCTAGTCTAGCACTGCGTCTGGAACCGCCCACGCTAATAGGTATCGGGTGAAGCATATGTTATTAACCTGAAAAGAAGCTGAATAAAAACCGATGGTTACTCTTCGCCGCGGAGGAACAAGCGGGTGCGCTCGTGAGCGGGGTTCTCTATCACATCCCGCGCCAGCCCCTGCTCCACGATCACGCCGCCGTCCATGAAGATCACATGGTCCGCCACATCACGGGCGAATTTCATCTCATGGGTAACGATGACCATGGTCATATGCTCTTCTGCCAGGCTGCGAATCACCTTGAGCACCCCTTTGGTGAGCTCTGGGTCCAAAGCACTGGTGGGTTCGTCGAAGTAGAGCACGTCGGGATCGAGCATAAGGGCCCGGGCGATGGCCACCCGCTGCTGCTGACCGCCGGAAAGCTCGCAGGGGACCATGGACTCCCTGCCCTCCAAACCCATCTTCGCCAGAAGGGCCCGGGCCTTGGCCTCGGCCTCCTCGCGGCCCATGCCCTGAACCACCATGGGCGCGTCCACCAAGTTGCGCATAACGCGGAAATGCGGGAACAGGTTGAAATTCTGAAACACCAGACCGAAGTGGCGCCGCGCCTGAGCGAGCTCCTCCTTGCCGCTGTAGACCGAACGTCCCCCCTCGTCCCGGGCCACCACGCAATCGCGGTAGCTCAGCGAGCCACCATCCAAGGTCTCCAGCAGCGTGCAGCAGCGCAGCAGCGTGGACTTACCGCCACCGGATGGTCCGATGATCGCCAGCACCTCGCCTTCATCCACGGTGAGGGAGATGTCTTTGAGCACCTCGGTCTCTCCGAAGCTCTTCCGGGCGTTTTCAAGGGTGACCAGGGTGGATTCGTTAGTCATGGTAGTAATCCAGTTTCTTCTCTACCTTGTTCAAGATGAACTCCACCACAATGGTGAAGCACCAATAGATCAGAGCGGCGATGACATAGGGCAACATGCTCACCTGAGATGCAGCAATGGCCTTGGCCTGGGAGAACATCTCCATGACGCCCAGGACGAATGCGAGGGAGGTATCTTTGACCAGCGTGATGACCTCATTGCCCATGGCCGGCAGAATACGTTTTATGACCTGGGGTAAGACGATGCGCATGAAGGTCTGGCCCTTGGTATAGCCAAGCACCTCGGCAGCCTCATATTGCCCCCGGGGGATGGACTGGATGCCCGAGCGGTAAATCTCCGCGAAGTAGGCCGCATAATTCAGGATGAAACCGATATCGCAGGCCCAGAATTTCCAATCCGGACCCAGCTGCAGGCCGAAGAGGTAATAGGGCCCGAACATCAAAGCCATGAGCTGCAACATGAGCGGTGTTCCGCGCATGAACGAGATGTAGATGCGCATGAGCCAAGCGAGCGGCTTGAAGCGGCTCATACGGCCCAAGGCGATGAGCACGCCCAAAGGCAAAGCACCCAACAGCGTGACGATGAAGATCTGCCCGGTGAGCAAAAGGCCGCTGCCCAGCAGCCCCATCATGGTGGAGAGCTGCATCTTGTCAGCGGCGATGCCCAATGCGGGCCCCAGCGAATTCAGAAACGATGCTATATCCAAAGCAGAACCAGGCTTTCCTTCCCTGCGGCAGAACACGCAAAAAAGGCGCCCACCTCCGAGGGCGGGCGCCTTAAACGAACGGGATTACTTCAAGATCCAGTTCTCGATGGTAACGTTTTGATCGGCATACTTGGAGAGGATCTGCTCCACGGTGCCGTCGGCATACATCTCCTTCAGGGTCTCGGTGACCTGCTTGGCCGTAGCGTCATCGCCCTTCTTGAAGCCCACGCCGAAGTGCTCGGAGGAAAGCGGCATGACCACCACGTACTTATCCGGATCAGCGGCGGTGAACACGCCAGCCACAGAGGAATCGCACACCACAGCATCAACCATGCCGGAATCCAGCTGCATGAAGATGTTGTTGTAATCACCCAAGGTCTGGGGCTCGCCGCCGGCGAAAGTGGCGGTGATGGCGGCGTAATCGCCCTCTTCATCGGTGAGCAGCTCCAGACCGGCGCTATCGGCCTGGGTCATGACCGTCTTGCCGGCCAGATCCTCCAGAGAGGTCACGTCACTGCCGTTTTTCACCACGAGCACCTGCTCGTTGAGCATATAGGGATCGCTGAAGGTGTAGTCATCCTCGCGTCCCTCAATGGTGAAACCGTTCCAGATGGCGTTGATGGTGCCGGCATTCAGCATGGCATCCTTGGAATCCCAGTCGATGGGCATGGCCTCAAACTCCCAGCCGTTGCGGTCGGCCACTTCCTTGGCAAGGTCAAGGTCCACGCCGGTGTACTCACCGTCGTTGCCCACATAACCATAGGGAGGGAATTCCTGATCGAAGCCGACGATGAGCGTCTTGGTCTCGGACTGGGCGGAAGCCGAGCTGGCAGATGCGGAACTCGCAGCAGAGCTTGAGGCGTTAGATGAGCAACCAGCGAGCACGAAGGCCGCCAGCGCCAATGCGAACGCCGCGATGACTATGGACTTGATCTTCCTCATGGATCCCTCCTTGATCTGACCGGTGCCGGCCTCCCCGGCCCGGTTGTTTAGCACTTTACTGTAATAAAGCATTGGCAGTATATCACAGAAACCCACCTATCCTGCGAGGATTCGCGAAGACGGCTAACCTGCTGGGTTCAAGGTGAAGACCACCGGCTCGAAATCGAAGAGCTGGTCGGTGGGGACGGCCCTTGAGACTGTGCAACTGTCCTTCCAGCAGACATCCGAGCACAGGTCGCACTGAACGCAATCGCAAGCGAGGAACTCGATGGCAGTGAGCTTCTTGCCCGGATCATCGCCTAATCTGCGCGACAGGGCCCCGGACGGGCAGAAGGTCACGCACATCCCGCAGGCATTGCACGTATCGGTTTCAATGGTCACAGCCCCGAACAGGGAGGAATCAAGCGTCTCCCCTTGCGGCGTGCCCATGGCATCGATCGCATCGATGGCCCGCTCATGGCGCGCCATGGGAAACTGCGGAAGCGTCCCGTTCTCGTTGACCCGCAAACGCTCCCCTATACGGGTCTCCTTCTTGGGACCGCCCAGCTTCTCGTTAAGGGTCGCTTTCGCCGCCGTCATGGTGGCATCCTTCATGTAGCCCACGGAATCCGTGAAGAAGTTGCGCCGCGAAGCACCGAAGGTCCCGGCCTCATCAGTGATGAGCAGCGCTTCGGGGAACTCCGATACCCGTTGGATGCGCAAGGGTGATCCGAGGTTCTCAAGGATGCCGTTCACATCCGAGGTAACGGATTCTATTACGCCCTCGCACCAGCCAAAACGGCAACTCGAGCACTGGCCATCCACCAAGAGCACCTGGTCGGGATGAGAGCTGGCAATGGACAAGAGCAGTGACTCGTCCACGCGCCCCAAGCAAGGCACCTCGGCAAAACAAGCGGGATCGCCTTTGCGCTTGGCAGCTTGCCGGGCGCAGGCCAAGGCAACGATGCCCCCGGTATGGCTGCGGGTCTGGGCAAGGGTCTGTGCCAGCGCGCTTTCAGGGGGGTCGAGGGCCACCAATGCCTCAGTGGGGCAAACGGTAACGCATGCACCGCAATGGACGCAGGCCGAGGCGTTGTATTCCACCTTGTTCTGCTCAATGGTAAGCGCCTTCACCTTGCAGACATCCAAGCATTTGGTGCACTTCGCATTGCGATTGCGCACGCGTACGCACCGGTCCGGCACCACACCGACCGAGTGCTTCTCCAGCGAGTCGGCGATAGTGGCTATATCGTTCAGATTGGGCATGGTCCGCCTTTCGACATCCAGGATTCACGGCTCCAGGCACGCGCTCAGTCTTCTCGCAAAACCGCCTCCCAGCCGCGCAGCTCCTCGGGCGTGTTGGCATTGATGAAGCATCCTCCGCGGGGCTCGGCGCGCAGAACCTCAGCTTGGGGGAACTCGCGCACCTGCATCCTGGAGAAGAAGGACTGGGCGCGTTTGTCGCCCTGGGCCACTATATCCTCTATCACCGGCAGGCAGGTCTCCTTGCGATAGAGGGCGTGGAACGGCTCGAAGCCATGTTTGTTCACCGGCACCACGATATCGGCTTTTGATTCCTTCATGGCGATGGCCTGAGCCACCACCAAACGCGGCGAGGCGAAGAGCATATCGCAGGCCACCACGGCAACCAGAGGATGGGAAGCGTTTCCCAACGCCGTGTGGAGACCGGGAAGCGCTCCGCGGGATTCATGGATGTCGGAAACGAGCTTTATATCGAGCTGGGGGTATTCGTCCTTCAAGAAGGCCAGCTTATCGGCCTCGTTGGTGGTGATCACCAGCTCATCTGCCACCGGAGCCAGGCGCTCCACCATGCGGCACATGAGCGGGCGTCCCAAGAAAGGCACCAGGGCCTTGCTCTGACCCATGCGACGGCTTTCCCCTCCCGCCTGGATGACCACGGTGATCTTCGGGCGTACGAAGTAGTCCTCCAAGAATCCCACAAGGGCATCGATATCGTCCAAGCCGAAGACGGGGATGCCATAGATGGCTGCGGCCTCTTGGGCCTCAGCTATATCGGTCACAATGGCCACTGTGTTAGCCGTAGGCATCTTCGAGGAGATATCCGCATCGGGCTTGAAAGCCCGCTCGCCCCGAGCCTGCTGAGTGAAATCCGTCCCCAGGGAAGCACCGTTTCTAGCTCCTTCGGCAAAAGCCGCGGCCACAGAGGAATCCGCGCGGTTCTCCTGGCGCATGACCTCGATGGTGGGCAGGCCGCTTTTGCGATAGCCCTCCACGATCACTATATCGTGACCGGGCATGGAAGCCACGATGTCGGCGCATTCCATCTCGCCTTCGGTGGTCTTCACCCGGGCGATCTGCCCCGGACAGGCGATCACCGTCTCGGTGGCGCCGGCGTGGCGATGGCGATAGGAGTCCTTTCCGGGGATGTCTATCTCAAAGCGATCATGATGATGATGCTTAACGCTGCCCACATCATACCCGCGGGAAGCCAGCTCCTCGATCAATTTCACCACCAGGGTGGTCTTGCCGGAATTATGGCGCCCCACGATGGCGATGGCCGGACTGGGGATGTCGATCATTGCTCTTCCTTTCGCCCCTGAAGCGACACGCTGAGGGCCTCTTGGTAGAAATCCCTGTAACGATCAAGCATAGCTGAATCCTCGCCGCTCGTAAAAAACGAAACCGAACCCGCGCGAGGCTCTTTCTCAAGCAAGCCAGCATCGCGCAAACGGCACTCCAGCTGACGCGCAGTGCCCTCGGCTCCGTCGAAAAGCGGCAAGTCGCCTACAACCTTGCGGATGGCATCGGCGATGAACCGGTAATGGGTGCACCCCAAAACCACGCAATCCACCTTCCCCTTGTAGGGCCCTATGAGGTCTTCCAAAAGCCGGATGATATCAAGCGCCTTCAGATCCCCTTGCTCTATGCGGGCAGCAAGACCTGGGCATTCCACAGAAATGACCTGGTGGTTTGCCCCCCATTGCTCTTCCAGGCGGTGATATTTGTCCAAGCGCAGCGTTATGGGCGTGGCCATGACCAGGATGCGCTTCACCCCGAAGGCCTCCGTGGCCGGCTTAAGCGCCGGCTCCACCCCGATGATGGGCACATCCGGAAACTCCTCGCGCAGCTCCTGGGCCGCAACGGCCGTGGCGGTATTGCAGGCGATGACGATCGCCTTCGCCCCTTTGTCCAGAAGCGAGCGCGTGATCAGGCGAGAGCGCTCCACCACCCACTCGCCGGGCTTCTCGCCATAGGGCGTATAGGCGCTGTCGCCGAAATAGATGAAGTCCTCTGCGGGAAGCAACCGGGAGGCCTCGGCCAAAACGCTTAAGCCCCCGGCCCCTGAATCGAAGAAGCCGATGAATTGTCCCGAGGAAGGAGCCATAGCGTCTTTAGCGGACCCCGTACTGCCCGTAGTAGTCATTTATGGATTCCATCATGGCATCGTCTATGACCACCCGGCCGCAAACCGCACGATTGTGAAGATAGCCGGTCACATCTTCCATGGAGACGATTGCCGCAGTGGGGAATCCGTAAAGCTCGCTCACCTCATCCAAGGCGCAAAGGCTTCCGCCCTTGCCCACTTCTTGTCGGTTGAGCGATACCATGAGCCCCACCACATCTACATCGCCTTGGGCCTTCAGGATGGGATAGGTCTCTTCGATGGATTTACCCGACGTGGTGACGTCTTCCACCATGAGCACCCGATCGCCATCGTTGAGTGCGGACCCCAAAAGGATCCCTGCATCCCCATGGTCTTTGGCCTCTTTGCGATTGGAGCAATAGCGCACATCCTTATCGAAGAGCTCCTTGATGGCCATGGTGGTGATGACAGCGAGGGGAATCCCCTTATACGCGGGGCCGAAGACCACATCGAAGTCCAGACCGAAGTTATCGTTTATCGCCTGGGCATAATATAGCCCCAATCGATGGAGCTGGTCGCCGGTCACGTAGGCGCCGGCATTCATGAAGAAGGGTGATTTCCTGCCGCTTTTCAAGGTGAAATCCCCGAACTTCAAAACGTCGGACTCCACCATGAACTCGATGAATTCCCGTTTGTATTCTTCCATAGACCCCCCTTAAAGGTAGCTGCCTTGGCCCCTAGGGCGAAAAGGCCAGAGGCATTTAAGCCCCTGACCTCGTATTTCTGGAGCCAGCGACAGGAATCGAACCCGCAACCCACTGATTACAAATCAGTTGCTCTACCGTTGAGCCACGCTGGCTTGCCGCCGAAACCCGCCGATGAGGGCGAAGTCCGCTACGGCGCGCGTAAGAGCGCAGGGCTATTCTACCCTATTAGCTGGCCCTTGACATCTGCCGCCCCCGAGAAGGGAGCATCTCCGGCAAGTTCTTCCAAAGGCGTTGGGGCATGAAGTTCCGCCGCAGCTCAGGGTTATATCGGGCATCAACACATAGAGCATCGTAGAAGCAGCGCCAAGCTTCCTGCATGAGCTCATCGTGGGACGTGGCCTCCCCCATCCCCTCAACCACGCCCGGAACGAGCTGCCAGGAAGAACCGTCATAAATCCCAGAAAGCCGGTGATTCTCGTCGTAGATGATGAACGGCTGATCGTTGAAGCGCGCAGCGAAATGGCCGATCACCAGAGGGATCACCGATACATTGGGGTTGCAGCGGGCAAACCAGATGCCGTTTTCCATGTGGGAAAAACGCACGAACTGGCGCATCTTCTCGGCTTCGTTCACCGCTCGCAGCCGCAAATCCATCAAGGCCGCCACCTGGGGGCATGCCAGATCATCGATTAAACCGCCCCCGCTTTTGAATTTCTCCCGATCCATTGCCAAGCGGATGAACCGATAGATGACCATGCCCGTGTTGTAATCATCGCAAAGGGAGGCCTGAAGCACGCAACGGAAGGCCTTGGTGCCGGCAGCCCTTTCCAGCCCCCTGCGCACCCGCAAAGCCCGATCCAAGTCCGTCTGAACGAAGATGACGCTTTGGTCGAGCCGTGGCTCATAGAGCGCCTCATCCACGATGTCCCCGGGTTCCTCTTTACGCTCGTAAGCCAAGAAGACAGCTGAGAGTATCCCCTCAAGGGAGCCGTCGTGCACATAGGCTGCATCGTGGAGGGCCTCGTGGGCGCAAGGGATCTCCGCCATAGCTAGGCTCCCTTCCCCATAAGGCCCCAGAGGTCTTCCGCCTCTGTGCTTTCTCCCGGAGCTCCCGGAGCTCCGCTGGCTATCAGAGCGCGCTTCGATTCCATTACGGGCCGGGCGGGAAGGGGCGCGCAGTGCTCTGCCGTATCGAAAAGCGAGAGCTGATTGGGAGCTGCCTTATCGGATCTGCGCCCATGGGAGCCTCCGTTGATAGGCTGAGCCAAAAGGCCGCGCAGGCTTTCCTTCGTGAACTCCGCCCCCGTTCCCTCATAGGCACCCCCGCAGGTGATGAAATAGCGGGCTCGTTTGTAGACCACGCCCATCTTCTTGAGGTTCTCCCCGCGCAGTGCGCAACGGCGCCGAGCCTTCACGATGCGCCGGGCGCTTTTCACCCCCACCCCGGGAATGCGCAGAAGCATCTCATAGGGTGCCGAGTTGACCTCCACCGGGAAGAGGTCCAGGTTATTCAGCGCCCAGTTGGCTTTGGGATCCAGCAACGGGTCCAAAAACGGGTGCTGCTCATCCAGTATCTCCGTGGCATCGAACTTATAGAAGCGCATGAGCCAGTCCGCCTGATAGAGGCGATGTTCCCGGTTCAGTTGCACCCCTGCTGCTTGAGGCAGGCGCGGATCCTCATTTATGGGCATATAGGCGCTGAAGAAAACCCGTTTCAGCGAGAAAGTCCGATAGAGGGCCGCAGAGAGGTTGAGTATCTGAAAATCACTCTCGGGGGATGCCCCTACGATCATCTGGGTGGATTGACCGGCAGGGGCGAAAGACTGCAGAGAGGACTTGGCAAGGCCCGAAGCATAGTAGGTCTGCTTGCGCTTGGCGAGCGCCCGCTGCTCACTCGCCTCAGCGATGGACTGGGATATCTGAGCCATAGGCTTCAGGATATGCTCGCGGCTCTTCTGCGGGGCAAGGAGTCCCAGGCTCTTTTGGGAGGGAAGCTCCAGGTTGACCGACATCCGGTCCACCAACCGACCAACGACCTCGATGAGCTCCGGAGAGGTACCGGGAACCGTTTTGCCATGGATGTAACCGCGAAAACCATACTCCTCCCGCAATATGCGCAAGACGCTGATCATTTGCTCGGTGGTCTGATCCGGCGACCCGACCACTCCCGAGCTGAGGAAGAGCCCTTCGATGTAGTTGCGCCGATAGAACTCCATGGTGAGGTCGGCGAGCTCCCGGGGTTTGAACGTAGCCCGGGGGACATCATTGGAGCAGCGGCAGGAACAATAGGCGCAGTCGTAGGAACAGGCGTTGGAGAGGAGCACTTTCAGAAGCGAGACGCAGCGGCCATCGGGAGTGAAGCTGTGGCAGCAACCCGAGGAACCCGCAGTGCCCAGCTTCCCCTTCACCGGACCCCGGTCCACCCCGGACGAGGTGCAAGCCACATCATATTTCGCGGCATCGGCCAATATCTCCAGTTTTTGCAGTAGTTCCATACATACACCTGTTCGCCTTTTTGGAACAGGATATACATACAGATGTTCGCTGTCAATCCCCTAGCGGCCAGCCTCTGAAACCCCTCGCCCATCCCAAACGGGTATGAAGCTCTCAGATGCCGCCGGGCCGTCTTGCCAGAAGTAGTCCTCCATTCCCAGGCCATCGGCATGATCCAAGAGGTCCTCGTATTCCCCCTCTGAAGGCCTCTGGGCAAGCTCGGGAAACCCCCGAAGCTCCGCATCGGGCATGACGGGGGTGTATTGGTTCATAAGGGAATACAGCAGCTCGTTGCCGAAGCGCTCGAAAAGCAGCGTCAACGCCTCTTTTGATTCCTCCAACCCTCCCGGCAAAAGCAGGTGGCGCACCACCGTGCCGCGCACCAGCCGTTCCTGACCATGGAATCGATCGAAGCGGGCAGCACCGGTCTGGCGCAGCATCTCCCCCACCGCCTCCAAGGCGACATCCGGATAATCCGGTGTTTGGGAATAACGCGCGGCAGTAGAGGTCCATGCGTATTTGAAATCCGTCAGATAGCAGTCCACCACGCCTTCTAAGGCCTGCAGCGTCTCCACGCGCTCATAACCTGAGGTGTTCCAAATCACCGGAAGACCTAAACCCCCCTGCCGCGCCTCCAGGATAGCCTCACGTATCCAAGGCGTGAAATGAGTGGGTGTCACCAGATTGATGTTGAGCGCCCCTTGGCCTTCCAACTCGAGGAAAATCTGCGCCAGACGCTCCACGCTTATCTCCACCCCGGCCTCACCTGCCGCCAAAGGGCGATTCTGGCAATAGACGCACTGCAAGGAGCAATGGCTGAAGAACACCGTGCCGCTTCCCGTCTTCCCTGAGATGGGGGGCTCTTCCCAGAAATGGAGGGCCGCCCGGGCTACAACGAGCCGATCCGCCGCACCGCAGAAGCCCCGTTTCCCTTCGTCGCGCCGTGCACCGCAAAGGCGGGGGCAAAGCGCGCAGGGGCTAGTTCTCGGAATAGTCGCCGAACCCATCGGCGAACCCGTAATCGTCGAAGTCATCGCCGTAGTCCTGCAGGTTCTCCTCGCCGCCCAGGGGATCCCCGTAGAGCTTCTCGGCCCGGGTCCAGTCCAAACCGGCCGCAGCTCCCTCGTCCTCGTCACGGTAAAGGAGCTCCAGGGCCGCCAAGCCCTTGTCGGCACCGCCTATGATGCCGAAAAGCTCAAGGATATGCATGGCCGCCTCCAGCTGAGGCAAGATGAGCTCCCCATCGTCGGCAGCATTCATAGCCGCCACCACATCGCTCATGAAAAGGGCGATGGTATAGGCGTTCTGGAAATCCCCTTGCGCAACGAGCTTTTGCACCTGTTCGTATGCATCACCGAAGGGAACCGCCAAAAGCGGGTCATCCCCTTCTGCGAAACCGCGCTCATGGAGGCTATGGAACAAGGCGTTTGCCTCAATGGCGCTCACCACCTGGGATGCCATGAGGGTGGTGTTGATGGCCTTGGCCAGCTGGGCCGCGCCGAAGGGACCGCAAGGATAAACACGGGCAGCCAGGGCGTTCAAATAGGGGCTCACGGCATCGCAATCGTCATCTTCCCCGGAGACATAGCAGGCCATGGTGGCAGAAGAGGCCAAATCCCGCGAAGCGAAGGGATCGAGCACCGCCAAGGGCGCCTCAACGAAGCGCAGGTCGTTCACAGCAGCCACCGCAGAGAGCTCCCGGGCCAGGGAGGGCGTGGCGGCGGAGAGGTCCACAAGCAGCGTACCCGGACGGGCATGCTTGATGAGCCCCTCGTTTTCGAAATAGAGGTCCTCTATCGCATCGGCGTGGTAGCAGTGGGAAAAAACCACTTGGGCATCTTCCACATCTGCCACCCGCTGGCAATCCAGGCCCTGGAAACAGCGGCTCACATAACCGCCTATGACCTCATCACCCTTGAAAGCGTAGCTATCGCCCATGAAATAAAACCCGCCCTTTCAGCTTTCTCAGCCGTTCTTCCGTACCTTCTTGGCAATGCGGTCGGAAACCGACATGCCCTCACGCTCATCTTTGCCCATGAACGACACGGCAAGCATCCCCGGACCCACATGGCAGCCTATGACAGGCCCGATGCGCGTGGTGAGGATGAGCAGGGAATCGTCCACCTTGAGCAGCGCCTCTTTGAGCTTCTCCATGTCCTTGGGGCAATCGGCATGACCCAGGATGACCCGGTTGGGTCCGCTGGTGCTCGGCGCATTCTTCTCGTAGTATTCCACCAGCTGGCGGATGGCCTTCTTACGGCCGCGAGTCACCCCGCATAGCCCCAGATTGCCCTCCAGGTTGATGTCCAGGATGGGCTTCACATCCAGCTTGGTGCCCGCGAAGGCCACAGACGAGGGGATGCGACCGCCTTTCTCCAGCCACTCCAGGCTATCAACGGTGAAGTGCTCATTCACGAAGAAGCGCGCCTCCTCGGCCCAGGCGGCAAGCTCCGCTGCCGTAAGGCCCTGCTCCCGCTGGAGTATAGCCTCATAGATCAGCACTCCTTCAGCCACTGAGGCCAAGTGAGTGTCCACGGTGTACAACTCGAAATCCGGGTACTCCTGGCGGATCTGCTCAGCGATGAGGGCGGCGGTGTCGTAGGTGCCCGAAAGGCCGCTCGTGAAGCCCAGGTAAACCGTGGGAACACCGCTTTCAGCCGCCTTGCGGAACGCCTCGGTGATAGCGGTGATGGGTATCTGGGCCGTGGAGCAATCGGCTCCTTTGCGCATCTTGTCATAGAATTCCGAATCGGACGTCGTTTGGAACATGTCGTCCATGAACTGCCCGCCATTCATCAGATAAGGGAACTGCAACAGCTCAACCTGAGCCGCCTCCAGCACCTCCACAGGCAAATCGCAGCAGGAATCGACTATGAGATTGCATTTGTACTCGGCCATAAGCGCGCTTTCTCCTTGTTCTTTCGCCGTTATACGCAGTATAGGCCCGAATCGCCTCAGGCGGTGAAGACGGGCACTTTGAAACCGGGCGTGAGCTTATCCGGCAAGGGTTCGTTGCATTCATAGGAAAGCCCGATGGCTGGGCCCACATGAAGGCCGATCACCGGGCTGACCGGCATAATGGCAACCGGTGTGCCGCAGATGGGCTCAATGACATCCTGCGCCCATGCCTTGGCCTCCTCGGGCATGCCGATGTATTGGACCACCGCGTTCTTGAATCCGAAGGCATCCACATCTCCCTGGAACCGCTGAGCGATCCAGTCCAATGCCTTCTTGTGGGTGCGCACCTTGGCCATGGTGGAGGTATCCCCGTCTTTCACAGTGATGACCGGGCAAAGCTTCATGAGAGAGCCCAAAAGGGCCGCGGCATCCCCGATGCGCCCTCCCGCTTTGAGGAAACGCAGCGACTCCGGCGTGAAGAGGATGCGGGAACAGGCGATGGAATCCATGGCGAGCTCCGCGCATTGAGCCAAATCGCATCCGGCGCTTCGCCCCGCAGCCGCCGCGAACACCGCGAAGGCCTCGTCGAAGCTGTTGGAAAGCGAATCTATGATGCAGAAGCGGAAATCCGCATGGTTGGCCGCAACACTGCGAGCCACACGGAGCGCCCCGTTCAACGTGCCCGAATGCTTCGAGCTCGTGAATATCCCCAGTACCTCATCCCCCGCATCGGCCGCCTGCTCGAACAGATGGAGGAATACACCTTGGGATGGCTGGCTTGAGGTGGGGATGTTATCGATCATGGCCGAAAGCTCTTTATAGAAGCCATCGATATCCATGGTGGCATCTTCGAATTCCACTCCGTCCCGGTTCACATACAGAGAGGCCACCTCTATGCCATCGGCCTGAGCGACATGCTGCGGGATCCCTGAGACGGAATCGGTGATTATCCTGATCAAATCCCCTCCAGCCCTGCACGTTCGGTTATTCTATGCCGCGCATACGCGCCACCAACTCACTGCGACGATCGAAAAGCCCGCGCTCCAAACCTACCGGGTAGGTATGGGGATTCAAAAGCCGCTTCTGCGTCTCATCGAGCTGGCGAAGGCCGGCTTGGGTGCGCTTCTGAGCGGCACCGGCATCGCGGAACTCGTCGGGAAGCACGCACTGGCCCTTACGCGCTAGGGGCTGCAGCAGGGTCTCCCACTCCAAACCCGCTAGCTTCTTGCGACGCAGCGGGTCATAGGGATCCACGATGACCTCCTCGGGCTCGATGGCCACATTGGTATCGTAGACCATATCTCCTGCAACGCGCCCATCTTCAGCATAATAGCGCCGTATATCCAAGACCCCGGGGGTGGTGAGCTTCTGGATGGACTCGCTTATCTTGATATGGTTCATCCAGGGGCCGTCTTCCTGAGCCCGTGTGCAGGAAAGCTTGTAGACGCCACCCAAGGTGGGCTGGTCATAGGCGCAGGCAAGCTTGGTGCCCACACCCCAACCGGTGACTTGGACTCCCTCATCCATGATGGATCGGATGGTGTATTCGTCCAGGTCGTTGGAGAGCACGATGCCGCAATCGGTGAGGCCAGCTTCATCGAGCATGCGCCGGGCCATCTTCGAAAGCCACGTGAGGTCACCGGAGTCGATGCGGATGCCCCGCAGCCGCTGGCCGCGCTGACGCATCTCCAACCCCACGGTTATGGCGTTGCGTATCCCCTGCTCCACATCGTAGGTGTCCACAAGCAGGATGCAATTGCCCGGGAAGGACTGCGCGTAGGCGCGAAAAGCCGTGAGCTCATCAGGGAATGCCATCACCCAGGAGTGGCCGTGGGTTCCCGAGATGGGGATGTTGAACCGCTGACCCGCCAATACATTGGAGGTTGAGGCGCAGCCACCCACGTAGGCGGCTCGGGAAGCCCAAAGGCCCCCCGCCTCTCCCTGGGCACGGCGCAGACCGAATTCGGATACCGGCGCACCGGCAACCGAACAGATGCGCGCCGCCTTGGTGGCAATGAGGGTCTCGAAGTTCACGCAGTTCAAAAGCGGCGTCTCTATGAGCTGGCACTGAAAGATCGGCCCGGTCACGCGCACAAGCGGCTCATTGGGGAAAACGATGGTGCCCTCGTGGACCGCATCCACATCCACCGTGAGCTTGCAGGTGCTCAAACGCTGGAGGAAATCATCGGTGAAGAGCTTCTCCCCTTCGGCGTCCCTTTGCGTGGCGAGGTATTCGATGGATTCGTCGGAGAAGCCATAGGTCTCGATCAGCTCCGCAAGCTGATCCATGCCGCAGGCCACCGCATAGCCCCCTTTGAACGGGTAGTTGCGGAAATACATATGGAAGCAGGCCTGGGTATCCTCCATGCCATGCTCAAGGTAACCCTGAGCCATGGTGATCTGGTACAGGTCCGTCAATGCTGCGAAATCGTTCTTCAAGACATCCCTCCGTTGGGCGGCCGCCCTTTAGCACCGCCCCATCTGAAACCAGAACTTATTCCGAGGTGGGCGCCTCGGCCTTATGGGAGCGCCGACGCCGACGCTGACCCTTGCTCTGGCCGGCGCTTTTTGCGGCACCCTCCGCTGCGCCTTCGGGCCTTCCCGCCCGCAGAGCCGAGGAGTTGCGCCCCACCTGCACGGTTTTCTTGCCATTCTGCCGGGATTGGCCGTTCTTCTTCGCCGCAGGCCTGGAGCCGCCCTTGGCTTTGGCTCCTTGGGCCTTCTTCTGACCGGCCCCCTCGCCTTCGCCCACGGTGGTGGAGCGACGACGTTGCTTGCGATGCTCTTGGGCTGCAGGCTGCTTGGCAGCGCGCTCGCCGGAAGAGCCGCCACGCGACCGGCGACGACGGGATTTCTGCTTAGTGCTGGACTCCTCACCGCCCACCCGGCGCACCTGGCCGGGAGTAGCCAGTTTATCGTTGCCGGTGAGCTGGGATGTACCGAAGAGATGGAGCCCATCCAAAGATGCGGGCACTGCCGGCTCATTGGCTTCTTCCCAGGCCTTCTCCCCCACTGTGTCCGGGCGCTTGCCCTCGGTTGGCGCCTCCATGGAGGCCAGAGGGACCTTCACCGGCTTCTCATCCTCCACCTTTATGGCGATGAGCTCACGGGGTACGTCTAAATCCACCACTTTGCCATCGCCATCAGGGGTGTGGATAGTGGCGTTCTTCTTGGGGGCGCGGCTGTGGAAATCCTTGTAGGCGTCGTATTCGTAGCGCAGACAGCACATGAGCCGCCCGCAGATACCCGATATCTTCTGGGGATTCAGCGAGAGGTCCTGCTCTTTGGCCATACGGATGGACACGGGATTGAACTCCCCACCCAAGCGCCGGCAGCAAAGCTCTTGACCGCAGTGACCCAAGCCCCCGACGAGTCGGGCACCGTCACGCACGCCGATCTGCTTCATGTCAATGCGCACATGGAACTCCGAGGCAAGCTGACGCACGAGGTCGCGGAAGTCCACGCGGTCCTCGGCTTCGAAGTAGAAGATCGCCTTATCGCCGCTGAACAGGTATTCCACCGCGATGGGATGCATATCGGGAAGATGCTCTTCGGCCATATGCTTGAACACCGGAAGAGCGCTGCGCGAGAGCTCGGCCAGCTCCGCGTCCTTGGCGGCATCCTCAGGCGTGGCCAGGCGCAGCACCGGCTTGAGCGGGCTTTTGAGCTTCTTGGTGTCTTCATAATCCATGGAGAACACCTCTCCTGAAAGCGCGCCATATTCCTCGCCGCGGGCGGTGGAGACCACCACCGCATCGCCATCGCTCAGCTCCAAGTCCTCGGCATCGAACCAAAGGGTCTTGGGATTGAATGACAATCTAACAGGGGCTATGCGAACCATACAGAGCCTCTCCAATCTCGAAAAGCAACGCGTCTAAACACGTTTCGGGCGAAACATTATAGGAAACAGCCACCGCGCAACGGCTGACCGCCTCCAGGGCCCGGGCCACCCGAGCCTCGTCGGTCCTCGCTGCAACATCGGCTATCACATCTTCAACATCATAGTTTATGACTAGTTCGGGTGTGCCAGCACAGGTAGCGAGCACATCGCGCAAAAAAGACGAAGTAACGGCAAGTATGCGGTTGAAGCACTCCAACCCCATGGCCGAAAGCTCGCGTTTATGGCGCTTCTCTATCTGACGGATGGCGGCCTTCTCCAGCAACTCCCCCTGGTCGGCGAGGTCGGCTTCCTGGGCGGTGCGCACCCGGTCCAGGGGGGCTTTTGCCAGCACCACGAGGTTGCGGGCATCGCAGAGGACATCCCAGGTATCGCTTCGGCCCAGACGGTCCAGCACTGCGATGACCTCCTTGCGGAAGGCCAGGCCCTCGTTAGAGCGCAAAAACTCCGCCGCCCGGGTGATGGAGCCACCGCAAGACTCGATGGCGATGGTGGCGATCCGAGGGTCGGCGCCGGTGCTTTGGGCCAGGATCGCCGCGGCCTCACTGCTGGGGATATGGCGGAAAGGCACCACGATGCACCGGGAGAGGATCGTTGAGAGCACGCTTTCCCGGGTGCGCCCCAAAAGGATGATGATCACGTCATCAGGGGGCTCCTCCAGGGTCTTCAAAAAGGCGTTTGCCGCCGATGGATTCAGCAGATCCACCCTATCAAGGATATAGATCTTGCGTCGAGCCTGGATGGGGGCGAGCTCCGTATCGGCCACGATGTCGCGCACCTGTTCCACCAGGTAGCCATTGGCTCCCTCGGGACTGTAGAAGCGCACATCGGGATGCGCCCGACGCGCCACCCGTTGACAGACCTCGCAATTGCCGCAACCGCCTTCCTCGCAAAGAAGGGCCGCAGCCAGGGCATAAGCGGCCTGCGTCTTGTTGGAGCCTGCCGGCCCCGAGAACAGATAAGCATGGGCCACCCGCTTCCCTTGGGCGCTGTTGCGCAGGAAATCCCGTACCTGGGGCTGCCCGTAGATGGACTCGAACACATCTGCCATGGCGCGCTATTCACCCCACGATTCTCGCGTGGCCACCAGCTCCTCAAAATAGCGCGGGGTGCAAAGCCCTTCATCGGCCATCCAGGGAAAGAGGTCGGAGAGTTCTTGGAACACCTTGCGCGCCGTTTGAGCCTTGGGTGCGTCGGAGACCACCACGCGGATGCGTTCGGGATATTCTGCAGCCAATGCCTTATAACCGCTATTCACCCGCTCGTGGAAGCTGGTCCCCGCCATCTCAAGGCGGTCGGCGTGCTTGTGCTTGGTAGCACGCTCCAAACCTTCGGCCGCATCACCGCCGGTCATCATGAGGATGGTGCGGTCAGGGATGAGCCCTTGGCAGGAGAAGGCGTTGGCCTCGTCCACGAACTTGCGCTCAATACCCCGCCCGAAGGACTGATAAGCCGCCGTGGAGTCGGTGAAACGATCGCAAAGCACGATGACGCCCTTCTCCAATGCAGGGCGGATCACCTGGAAGACCAGCTGAGCCCGGGCCGCCTCGTAGATGAGCAGCTCGCATTCGTCTCCCATGATGTAGTTGGCGGGGTCGAGCACCGTTGCCCGCAGTTGCTCGCCGATTATCGTGCCGCCCGGCTCTCTCAGGCACTGGACCTCATAGCCCTGGTCGCGCAGCGCTTTGGCCACGAAGTTGAGATGGGTGGATTTCCCACTGCCATCGCCGCCTTCGAAGGTTATGAACAGCCCTGTGGCTTCGTTTGATCCCATGGTTCCCGCTATCGTTCC
This sequence comes from uncultured Eggerthellaceae bacterium, assembly GCA_964553375.1. GTDB lineage: Bacteria > Actinomycetota > Coriobacteriia > Coriobacteriales > Eggerthellaceae > UBA9715. The sequence continues at coordinate 33,340 of CAZKKN010000013.1, forward strand.
TGCGGCTGGTTGGCCGCTTCATCGTATAAGTCGTTGCCCTGACAGTCTATGCCAACGAACACGGGCAATCCCTCCACTTCTATTCGGCGGAGGGCCTCGGTGCCCAGATCCTCATAGGCGAGGACCTCCGAGGAGACCACATGTTGGGCCAGGAGCGCAGCAGCGCCTCCCACGGTTACGAAATATACCGCACCATTGGCAACGCAGGCCTCATGGACCGCTGGCGAACGGCGTCCCTTACCCAGGGTGGCAGCGATGCCTGCCGCCAAAAGCGTTGGGGTGGCGAAATCCATACGGGAGGCAGTGGTTGGCCCTATGGCGCCGAAGGGACGCCCGCCGGCTGCCGGCGTGGGCCCGGCGTAGAAGAGCGCCTGACCGGAGAGCCCGTAGGGCAGATGACCCCCGTTCTCCTCCATCTCCTGCAAAAGCCGCCCGTGGCCTGCATCCCGCAAGGTGTAAAGCGGGCCGCTGAGCAAGCAAGCCTCCCCGGCGCGCAGGCTGCGGGCCGTCTTCTCATCCAACGGCAGCTGGATAAAACGCGGTGGATTAGAGTTCATAGGTTGCCCTCCTGGTAGCACAGCATCCCATGTTCACCGCCACGGGCAACGCCGCGATATGGCAGGGGGCCGTGGCCACGCGCACCCCTAGTGCCGTGCAATGGCCGCCGAAGGCCGCAGGGCCTATGCCCAAGGCATTCACCGCCTGGAGCAATTCCTCCTCGAAGCCACGCAGCTCCGCATCGGGCGTGGGCGCATCGAGGGGCCTCATGAGCGCGTGTTTGGCCAAAGACGCCACCTTGTCGAAAGTGGCACCCACCCCCACGCCGATGACCAGCGGCGGACAGGCATTGGCCGCTTTCTCCCGCACGCACTGGAGCACCGTATCCATCACCCCTTGGCGTCCCGCCTCGGGAGGCAGCATGACCACGCGGCTTGCGTTATCGGAGCCGCCGCCTTTCGCCATGAGATGGATGCGCGCACCGGGCTTCTCGCTGAGGGATACCTCGGTAAAGGCTGGGGTGTTATCGCCGGTGTTGCGGCGATCGAAAAGGGCATCGGCCACCAGGGATCTCCGCAGCCGCCCTTCCTCGTAGGCCAAGGCGACCGCCTCATCCACCGAGGCGAGCACATCCCCGGCGATCTGGATGTCCGGACCTATCTCCAAACAGCACCACACAGAGCCGGTATCCTGGCAAAGGGGCAATGATTCATCTGCCGCCAAAGAGGCGTTTCGCACCAGAAGCTCCAAAGCGCCGCGGCCCCGCGGGTCACCCTCGCTGGCCAGCGCCTCTTCAAGCGCCTGGCGGATATCGCAGGGCAGCTGGGTTGCGATCTCGCCCAAACCGCGTGCCACCACCGCGGCCACTTCATCTTTATGGAGAACCCGCGCCATATTACAGACAGGCCTTCACCGCATCGGCCACAGCCTCGGCCGCTCGGGGATCGAAAGGCTCGGGCATGATGTAGTCGTCTGCCAGCTGCTCGTCTGCCACAAGCGCCGCCAAAGCGCGGGCAGAAGCCAGCTTCATCTCCTCGGTTATCTCCTTGGCACGGCCCTCTAAAGCACCCTTGAAGATCCCCGGGAAAGCGATGACGTTGTTCACCTGATTCGGGAAATCCGACCGACCGGTGGCCACCACCCGCGCTCCCGCGGCCTTGGCCTCATCGGGATAGATCTCCGGTTCGGGGTTGGCTAAGGCGAAGATGATAGGATCGCTTGCCATGGTCTCAACCATGGCCGGCTTCAGGACGCCCGCAGCGGAAACGCCGATGAAGATGTCCGCCCCCACCAGCGCATCAGCCAAGGTGCCGCTCATGTCATCCTTATTGGTCACCTTGAGCATCTCCCTTTGGGCATCGGTCATGGATTCGCACTGGGAGGAGATGATCCCGAAGCGATCCACCATGGTGATTGATTCGAATCCGTAGCGCAGAAGCAGCTTGGTGATGGCGATGCCGGCAGAACCTGCGCCATTGACCACGATGCGCACGGATTTCGGGTCTTTACCCGTAAGGCGCAGCGCGTTGATGAGCCCGCAGAGCACCACGATGGCGGTGCCGTGCTGGTCGTCATGGAACACCGGGATGTCCAGGCGCTCCTTCAAGCGCCGCTCCACCTCGAAACAGCGCGGGGCGGAGATGTCCTCCAGGTTGATCCCGCCGAATGCCGGGCTCAGCCGCACGACCGTCTCCACTATCTCATCCACATCTTGGGTGTCCAAGCAGAGGGGAAAGGCATTCACCCCACCGAATTCCTTGAAGAGCACCGCCTTGCCCTCCATGACGGGCAATGCCGCAAGCGGCCCGATGTTACCCAGACCCAGCACAGCACTGCCATCAGAGACAACGGCGATGGTATTGCGCTTGATGGTGTAGTCATAGACCGCCTCCGGATCGCGCGCTATCTCTTGGCAAGGGGCAGCCACGCCGGGGGTGTAAGCCACGGCCAGCGCCTCACGGCTATCCACCTTGGCCTTGGCTTCGGTAGAGATCTTACCCTCCCATTGCCGGTGGAGTCTGCAGGCTTCTTCTTTCGCATCCATGGGAACCATTCCTCCGTTTTCTCAAACGAACGCTGAAAGCCCTTAGGACTTCTTAGAGCGCCCTTTGGGTTTGGCTGACTTCTTCTTGGGTTTGCTCTCCTTCTCCTTGGAAGGACAATCGAAGTTAGGGCAGATCTTCCAAGGGCCCCGCCCCGTGGTGACCACGACCAACGGAGCTCCGCAATCCTCACAGACCTCGTCGGTAGCGGTGAGCGCACCATATTGGGGCAGCGGATAGCTGCAATCGCATTGCTCGTAATTCTCACAGCGGATGAAGCGCTTCAGGGTGCGCGGGTTGCGCTGGGCGATGAGCTTGGCATCGGGGATGCCCGCTGCGGCGCAGACCGGGCACGTTCCCACCACCACGTCGGGTTCTTGGTTGGTCTCGCAGTTGGGATCGATGCACTGAATGCGCGGCTTGGAGCGGAAAGCTGTCACCTTCACCTGGGGCATCCCGCAGGTGGGACAGGGCTCGGGCACCGATTCGATCTTCCCCTTGGGAAGCGGATAGGTCACATCGCAATCGGGCCAACCCGCACAGCCGATGAACATGCTGCGGGTCTTTTGGGATGCCCGGATCTGCAGGTCCTTGCCGCATTTCGGGCAGGGGCCGACATAGGCATCGGCAGCCACCGCATCGGCCAGGGCCGTGGCCACCTCTTCGCGCTTGGGCAGCAGGGCCTCCAACTCGCCGGCCAGGAGGTTGCGCGACTCCATGACCACCGCATCTTTGGTGGTGGAACCTGCAGCGATTCCGCTCATGGATTCCTCAAGGCGCGCGGTCATCTCCGGATGGGTGATCTGAGGCGCGTAGGAATCCAACGCGTCGCATACGGCCATGCCCAGCTGGGATGGCTCGATGGGATCGTTCACGATGTATTTCACGGTATAGAGCCGCTCGATGATCGCATGGCGGGTGGATTTCGTGCCCAAACCGAGCTTCTCCATCTCTTGGATGAGCTTGCCCTGGCTGTAGCGCGCAGGGGGCTCGGTTTGCTTCTTCTCGCAAGTGGCGCCGATAAACGGGATGCTCTCCCCTTCCTGCAGGGCCGGCAGCTGCTCGTCCTTCTTCACGCCGAACGGGTAGATCTCGCGGAATCCCGCCGTCACCGTGACGTCTCCGCGGGCTACGAACTGCTCCGATTGGGCTTCGCCACCGGGCACGGCTAAGGTGACCTTGGTGCCTTCCACCACGCAAGGCTCGGAAAGCGTTGCCAAGAAGCGGCGCGCCACCAGGTTGTAAAGCTTGTAATTGGCCGCGGGCATGTCATCGGGGGACGCCTTGGCCGTAGGATAGATGGGCGGATGGTCCGTCTCCTCCTTGTTGCCCCGGGTGGCCGTGAGCTTGCCCTGGGAAAGGAGCTTTTGGCAATAACCATGATAAGCAGGGTTATCGGAGATGGTGCGCACCACTTCGGTGAGGCTCAGCGACGAAGGATACACCGTGTTGTCAACGCGGGGATAGGAGATGTAGCCGTCCATGTAGAGGCTCTCGGCGATGCGCATGGTGCGCGCCGGCGATAGCCCTTCGGCGGCGGCTGCAGCCATGAGGCTTGTGGTATTGAACGGTGCCGGGGGCTTCACCGTGCGCTTCTTCTTCTCAATGGAGACCACCTGGGCCGTGGTTGCGCCTTCGATGTGGGCCATGGCGCGGTCGGCATCCTCCTGGCTTTTGAACCGGGCGGTGGAATGGGGCGCTTCGAATCGGTCATCTCCCTCACCGAAAAGCCCCTTGATCACCCAGTAGTCCTCAGGCACGAAAGCGAGGCGCTCCCGCTCCCGGGCTACGATGAGCGCAAGCGTAGGGGTCTGCACACGGCCCGAGGAGCGCACGTTGCCGTAACCGGCGAATTTGACCAGGGTGAGATAGCGCGTGAGCGCCGCACCCCAGATGAGGTCGATATCCTGGCGCGAGGCGCCGGCCGCTGCCAGATTCTCGTCCAACGAAGCCAGGTTGGAGAAGGCGTGGGTGATCTCCTCCTTGGTGAATGCGGAATAACGGGCGCGGAAGACGGGCGCCGTATCATTGACCTCTTGGATGCATGAGAGGGCATCTGCCCCGATGAGCTCGCCTTCGCGGTCGAAGTCGGTGGCGATGATGATGCTATCGGCCTTCTTAGCCAGGTTCTTCAAGGAACGGATGATGTCTTTTTCCTTGGGTTTCTTCTGGATGGGCGCATAGACCAGATACGGCAGCGCCTCCATCTTCCAGCCCATGAGGTCCACCCCGTTCTCCGAAAACGGCTTTTTCTTCTTGAAGGGAGGTTTGGCAAGCGTGGGCGGGATATTCGCCGGCACCGCTTCCCCATCGTCGGTCACGCCGCGCCAACCGCCGCGCTGCTTATATATTAGTTGGGGGGTGAAATCCGGCTCCAAGATATGGCCGCGAAGGCCAATGGTAACCCACTCCTCGCCGTCTATCTCAAAACGGAAGACCGGCGTGTTGTACACCTTGTCTTTTTTCGCCTTCGACCCCAGAAGCTGCGCGATCTTCTCGGCAGCATCGTTCTTCTCTGTCACAACGAGCTTCATAGCCCCTCGCTTTCTGCAGCCCATCTGCGGCCGCTTCGCATCACACGGATACCCCTCGTTTATTAACGTGTGCGGGTTTTCGATGGCGCGGGCCATGCCGGGCAAGTCGAGCGCCATAGGTTGCAAGCATACACGAATTTGGGTGTCCGTGACCATTTTTTTCCGACCTGTCAATAAACCCGCGAAGGTCCCGCAGATGACATTTCTCGCTCCCATCTGGCCTTAAGTTCCCTGAAGCCCGCTTTTCGAGTCGATAACTTTTTTGTGTTACCCCCGCGCGCCCATTCACAATCCCTCAACGAAACGTCACAATGCAAAGGAAACCGAAGCGGATGGAGACCATGGATCGAACCCGGAAAACCAGTGAGGCATCTCGCGCCTTCAGCGAGGACGGTGCCTTGAAAACCCATGTGGGCGGCCAGGCCCTTCTGGAGGGCATCATGATGCGCGGCCGTTACAACTGGGCAGTGGCCGTGCGCGAGCCCAATGGGAGCATCTATATAGAAGAACATGATCTGGCTTCGGGGAAAAAGGCCCAAAGTTGGCTCTATTGGCCGTTTATTCGTGGATGCCGTGCATTCGTGGAGTCCCTGGCCTTGGGGTTCAAGGCCCTGTCCATCGCCGCAGAACATGCCTATACCGATGAGGAACCTCAAACGGCTCCAGCCGCTCCAGTAGCTCCAACGGCTCCGGCCGCTCCAGTGGACGCATGCGCTGCATCGACCCCACAACCTCAGGCGGTTCCGGCATCCCAAGCCGATGCAGCTCCACCGAAAGAGCCTGAACCGCTTCTGGGAGCCAAGGAGATGACCCTCTCCTTGGTTTTGGGTCTGGTGCTGGGCATCGTCCTCTTCATCGTGGCCCCAGCCTTCCTGACCAACCTCGTGGTGGGCGAATACGATTCCAACACCCTGGCTTGGAACATCGTTGACGGGCTCATCCGCATCGCCATCTTCATCTTCTACATCTGGCTCATCGGACGCATGAGCGACATAAAGCGCATGTTCGGCTATCACGGGGCCGAACACAAGGCCATCCATTGCTTTGAGCACAGCCTGCCTATGACCGCAGAGAACGCCCGTTCTTTTCCCCGTCTCCACGTGCGTTGCGGCACGGCGTTCCTTATCATGGTGATGATACTCGCCATCTTCATCTACACCGTTGTGCCTGTGGATCTGCTCATCTCGGCCCTCGGCGTGCCCGACGGCGCTCCCAAGCTGGCTTTGGTGATCGTGGTGCGCATCCTGCTTTTACCGGTCATCGCCGGCATAGCCTATGAGATAACGGTGAAGTGGGCGGGAAGCCACCCTGAAAACCCCTTGGTGAAGGTGATCCTTTGGCCCGGGCTGCAGATGCAACGGCTCACCACCCACGAACCCGACGACGGCCAAATCGAATGCGCCATCGCCGCCATGGAGCGTGTCTTAGCGCGAGAAGCCTTAGAAGAAGGCTGCAGCACTGCCCATCAGCAGGCAGTAAGCTAAAAAACTCTAAAGATAATTTGCTCTAGCTTGGCACCGTATGTCAGCGAGAACGCGCCAGGCGCCTTAGATTCGCGTAAAAGCCGGCTGAAGCATGCTTTGGCACGCGAATAAGGCATGAAAAGGTATCCGGTGCGGTCGCAGCGCCAGGCTAATCCTTCTGCCGACGGGCAGGAGGATAAGGATCACCGCAGGTCATCTTTCCTTCGGGGCAGGTGCTGCTCACACATCCCGGCCCTGCAGCGGCAAAGATGAAAGGTGCCGTGGGACGCACCGCATCGAGCATCTTCCACGCCAGCTCGCGAATCTCCCACTGGGCTCGGTTGCAGCAACGCAGCGAGAAGAAATGGAGCAATTCCCGGATGTTCATGGTAACGACGATCTTCGTCTCCGCGGCGTTGGGCAGGATGTAACGGGCATCTTCGGCCGGAATGCCCATTTCCAAGAATCGCTGATAGGCTTCAACGGTCTTGGCGATCATCTCATCGAACAGGGCGTCGGCTTCCGGGTTCTGGGCTATGGTTTCGGGTTTTATGGTCTCCAGCCCATCAGAGAACTTCACATAGCGTTGGCTTTGCTGATTGAAGCTGGCCAAACGGTGGCGCACCAGTTGATGGGTGAGGGCGCGGGACACCCCATCGATGGCGAAGGTGTAGCTCGCGTGCTCAAGAGTGGATAGGTGCCCGCTTTCCAGGATGGTGGAGAGCACTTTGTGGATGCGCTCTTCGGAGAGGGACTCCATGAGCTCGGAGGCACCGACTGGCGCGTAGCAAAGCCGGGCTGCAGTGGCTACGGCACGTTCGGGATCCGGGGTGTGATACAGCAGTTCAACTTGCATGGAGTCCTCTTTCTTCCTCGGATGATGAAAAGGGCCCAGATGCCTGGACCCTTTTCATTATAGGTTATGGGGAGGTGACCCTAGTCGGCAGGAACGCCTTCGGCCTCGTCGATGGCTTCGATGGTCTCCTCAACCTGAGCCCCGCCAGCATCAGCGGCAGCCAGGTCTTCCTCTTCCACCTCGCGGGCGGCTTCCTCAGCGGCTGCGGCGTCCTGGGCGGCTTCGTCCTCGGCGGCACGCGCGGCCTCGCGCTGGGCGTCAGCTTCGGCCTTCTTGGCGTACTCTTCAGCACGCTTGGCCTTCTCGGCGGCCTTTGCCTCGCGAGCAGCCTTGCGCTCCTCCTCGGCTGCAGCCACTTCGGCAGCGCGCTTGGCCTTCCGCTCGGCTTCGCGCTCGGCGACCAGCTTGTCGGCGGCACCGAACTTGTCGGCGAAGCGCTGGACGCGACCGCCGGTATCGACGAACTTCTGCTGGCCCGTGTAGAACGGGTGGCAGGCGTTGCAGATCTCTACGCGAATCTCCGGCTTGGTGGAATGGGTTTGGAATGTGTTGCCGCAGCTGCAGGTCACAGTGCAATCAACGTAATCCGGATGGATATCCTTCTTCATTTCGTTCTCCTTTTCTGCCTTGGTTTCCGACCAAGGCGCACACAAGTAAGGCATGATACCATAGATTTCCCCTTCTTGGCCAAACCAGGGCATATCTCCACGGCAAGGAGTAGAATGGGATCATGGATTACAACGTCTGGTATTCAAGGATCTCCGCGCCATTCCGCTCGCCCCAAGCCACCCGGGCGCTCCGGATCGCAGACAAGGCTGCCGCCTTCGTGCTCGCTGCAGCCTATATCATCTCGCTGCTTTATCTAGCGGCCACCGTGAATCCCCTGTTCTGGAAAGCGGTGGCGGTGCCGCTCATCACCTTCGTGGTGGTAACGATGTTCCGTATGCTGCTGAACAGCCCCCGCCCCTACGAGGAGCACGACAGCGATCCCCTGATCATGAAGGATTCAGCCGGGAACTCCTTCCCCAGCCGCCATATTTCCAGCGCTGTCATCATAGCCCTTGAGCTCACATGGCTCTTCTGGCCCTATGGCCTCATCGCTTGGCTGCCGGTGCTCGTACTCATCTTCACGCGCATCGTGGGCGGAGTCCACTACCCCAAAGATGTCTTGGCCGGAATCGCCTTCGCCTTGGGCCTCGGCCTCCTCGGCTTCTACGTTATCTGA
>CAZKKN010000014.1:0-41558 GCA_964553375.1 uncultured Eggerthellaceae bacterium
CGAAGCTCGCCAGCGTTGTCTCAGTGATGTTCAACCCGGCAGTGGTCACATAGAAGTCGGTCATGGAAGACAGCATGCACGGGGCCGAGGCCTGCATGATGAAGTCATAACCTTCGTCGGGCTCCACGTGCTTGCATACGTTGAAGTACTGCCCGCTCCAGAACTCGTCGAAGCTCTCATGGCCCAGATACGGCTTGCCATCCACCGTGGCCGACCCGGTGGCTGCGATGGCCGAGCAATGCTCTTTGCGGTGGGTCTTCATAAGGGGCCGGCTCATGATCTTGCCGGCGTTCTGGGGCCACCAGTAGCCGGTGATCTCCATCCAGTCGTTCCAGGCGATCAGATCATCCAGCGTGGATTCAACGCCTGCGGCGGTGAGCCCGTCGGCCATACCCTGAAGCTCATCGGCATAGCGCTGCGGGATCATCGCCTTATGGAGCTTGATGGATTGCTCGGCGAACCATTCATAGGTCATCCCGAAGGTCTCAAGGGTCATGAACTTGTAGACGCGCAGACCGTCCTTGTATTCATCAGCTAGAAGGTATCCTTCTTGAAAGCCGCGCTCGTAGGGCGTTCCCTTCACCTTGATATGCTGCCACCCATTCTTGTATTCGTGCTGGGCCTGGGCGACTATGGCCTGTTGTTCAGATGTTAACGTTGCCATTTTCTTCCCCTAACGTGAAACCGTGCATCCCTGTGAAACCTCTTACGATTCCTATCTTCATCTTGTATCCACTAAAACCGCATAACACCCAAACGTTGTTTTTCCCATGTACGCTATTCGTTTCCCCGCTGTAATTAGCCAGTTCACGGCAAGTTTTCGGGAAGATTTCAGCGAGATATCAAACCGCTGGGACCCTACCCGCCCCCTTGTGTCCAACCGGGTGTCCGCTGAGCGCGATGAAACGGCCCCCAGCTTGCGTCGGGGGCCGTTTCAGGCACGCGGGCTTATGCGCCCACTTGATATGCGGAATCCGCCTAGGCTTGATGGCGCTTCTCGTAGAAAGCCTTCAACTCCGGCTGCATCTTCTGAAGCGTCGGCAGGTCCTCATAGGCCATATGCCCGTTCTCGTGCACCTTGTACTCGATGCGCTCCTTCAGGTAGTCGGGCAGGAACATCTTGGACATGGCATGCTTCACATTCCAGAACGGCGTTGCCGCATCGTGGATGCCGCCGAAGAAGATCACGCGGCAATGCGGGTTGCGACGCAGGGCCGTTGCCATGTCGTAGGCGGTATTGGGGCAAACCGGCGAGCCCATGGTGCCGGGGGCCTGATGGGTCCAATTCCAGCTTTCGTTCACCTTGAAGGAAAGCAGGATGTTAATGGGCGAGCCCTTGAATCCCGTCTCCTGGACGAGTTTCATCCAAGCGGATTGATCCGGCGTCATGATGGCATCGCCTGAGGGGTCCTCACCGGCGAAGAACTCGTTGTCGCCTTGGACATCCATATAAGCGCCTTCGGTGAAACGGGTGTCATAGCGGCCGATGAAGAGATTCTCATCGGCGAGGAGCAGCTTGCGGAACGTATCTAACTCGATGCGCAGATGCTTCTTCTGGATGATGGAGGCATCGATGCCGATCAGATCCGCCATCTCATTGGCCAAAGCGGCCTCCTCCTTGGGATCTATGGTGTCGCTCTTTATAAGGGCGCCGCCGTAGCGCTCATCCACGAACTCCCATGCCTTATCGAACCACTTGAACTGGTCCTTACCCTTGCCTGCCTTTCCGAAGTAATTGGCCGTGGCGGCATAGACCGGAAGCATGCCCATGTAGTAGAGGTCGTTGCCCGGGAGCGTGGGAGCGTAATCCAAGATGGTGCTCTGCTCGATCACGCCGGTGAGCGCTATTCCGCGCTCGCCCAGCAGGCGCATGAGCACGGAGTTGCGCATGGTGCCATAGGACTCACCGTAAAGGTAAAGCGGGGTGTTCCAGCGGTTGTGGGTGGAAAGCCATTGGGCTATGCCGCGCATGAAGGCATCGGCATCGCCATCGACCCCCCAAACCTTCTTGGAGTCGTATCCCTTATCTATGACGGAGTAACCGGTTCCCATTGCATCCAGATACACCAGGTCGGTGAAGGGGATCATGGAATAGGGATTGTCCACCGGAGCCGTGGGGCAAGGCAACTGCTCCTGGCTTGAGATGGGAACGTGGCGCGGACCCATGCCGCCGATGTTCACCATGGCCGATGAGCCGCCAGGGCCACCGTTCCAGCAGAAGGTCACAGGGCGGTCGCTCTTGTCTTGAGCATCGCTCACATAGGATAGGGCGAACATATGCCCTATGGGGGTGCCACCGTCTTCGGCTATGGGCAAAAGCTCGGCGGTAGCTGTGTATTTAACGGACGTGCGGCCCTTCTTCCAGGTGAAGTCCTTGCTGGCAGGCTCGGGGATGACCGGCTTGGGAGCCTCCTTCTTCGCCCCGTCGCCTAAGGTCACTGTGAATGTTTGATTCGTCTCTGCCATGATCCGCTCCTTAATCCTCGTCTTCGCATCCTTGACCTCCAATAGATGAGGCCGCTGGATACAAGCCTAGATTCTTCAAAGAGAACGGATGCGCGCTAAAAGCGCTTTGTCATGAAGCGAGGAGGCAAGCGTTACCGATACGACAAAGGAATGGGCATGTAGAGGCCGCCCATAGCCGCGTTAACGCTGAGGGCTCAGGAGCTCTCCTATGATATGGAGGAGTTTCGCCACATCGATGGGCTTAGCCAGGTGACCATTCATACCGCAATCAAGCGCTCGGTTGCGATCCTCGTCGAACGCATCGGCTGTGACGGCCAAAATGGGGATGGAGGCGAGCTGCTCGTCTTCGAGGGAACGGATGGCCATAGCGGCCTCATAGCCGTTCATCACCGGCATCTGAATATCCATGAGTACCAGGCTGAAGTAGTCGGGTTCCGCCGCTTGGAGCTGATCCAAGGCATCGCGGCCATCCACGGCGCATTCTACGGAAAAGCCTGCATCCTCCAGCAGCTCGGAGGCTATCTCACGGTTCAGGGCGTTATCGTCCACGAGCAGGATGCGATAGGAGGAGGTGGGATCGAAAGCGAATGCGCATGCACCGGTGACGGGAGTCTCCTCCTCGCTTTTCCCAACGGGCAAGGCGAAAGTGAGATAGACGCGGAAGACCGAGCCCTTCCCCGCTTCGCTTTCCACTTCCACCGTGCCGCCCATCATATCCACCAGATTCTTCACGATGGCCATGCCAAGGCCGCTGCCTTGGATGCCGCTGATGGTCTGGGTACGCTCCCGCTCGAAGGGATCGAAGATGTGCTGCAGGAAGTCCTGGCTCATGCCGATGCCCGTATCCTCCACGGTGATGCAATAGCTCGCGTGGTTGGGGGCGGAAGCCGGAAGCTCCTGAAGCAGCGCTTCCACCGAGCCGCCCTCATGGGTGAATTTCAGAGCGTTACCCAAGAGATTGAGGACGATCTGGTTCACTTTGAGCCGGTCGCAGATGACCTCATCGTGTTCGATGGCACTGGCATCCACCGTGAAACGGAGGCGCTTAGCCGCAGCCTCGTTTTGAAGCATGTCATGGAGGTCCGCAAACAGGTCGCGCAGGTTGCAACGCTCCTCTTCCAAGGTCACCTTACCCTGCTCGATGCGGCTCATATCCAGGATGTCATTGATGAGGTTCAACAGGTGATTGCTGGAGGTCTTGATCTTCCCCAGGTATTCCTCCACCCGCTGGGGCTCATCGGTATGGCTCGTAGCCAAGGTGGTGAAGCCCACGATAGCGTTCATAGGCGTGCGGATGTCATGGGACATGTTCAGCAGGAACGCGCTTTTGGCCTCGTTGGCCCGGTTGGCATAGCCTAAGGCCTCTTCCAAAAGCGCCTTCTGCTCCAGCTCCTCGCGAATCTGCTGGTCCACGTTGCGGAAGCCGATCACAACCACATGGCCCTCGTCGCTGCGACTCACGGACACCACGGTTGCCTGGCGATAGCGGGCCACGCCGCTTTTCTCCGCCCGATAGAGCTTGTCGAAGCGCTTCTTCTGCTCCAGCTCGGCTTCGATGTTGCGAGCCGAAAGGGCCTCCCGCAGCATCTCCCGGTCTTCCTCGAGCACACGGAAATCTATATATTGGCTCACAGTGCGCTCCAGGGAAACGGCGCCTTGGAAGATGTCGGCGAGGCCTTTGTCCTCCTCGATGGCGATGCGCAGAAGCTCGCCATCGCCCGTATCCAAATTGAACGAGCATACGATGAGGTAGTCGGCGGCCAAGGCTTGCATGAGGCTGCGCTGGCGCTGCTCATAGACCTCTTCGCGGTGTTTTTGATCGGTGATGTCCAAAAGGAAGCGCTGGATATAACGCTGGCCTCCGCGCTCGATGAGCTTCATATTCCCCATCACGTGGAGATGCGCTCCGTCCGGGCGCTCCACCTGGTATTGGGTGGAGGCGGAATCCCCCACGTTCTTCAACTGGGAGATCATCTCTATGAGCCGGCTGCGGTCCTCTTCCACCACCGAAGGGGCTATCATGGAGAAACCCTGATCCATCAGGTCCTCTTCGGATTCGTAACCGAGGATATCCAAAGCGGTGCGGTTCACGCCCAGGATGTGGCTGCCATCCATGCTATGGGTGAGCACACCGCAATCCAAAGACGTGAAGATGGTCTCCAGGGTGGAGTTGCGTTCAAGCAAGGATTGCTCATAGGCGCGCTCCTGCGTGATGTCTATGCCAACGCCCACCGTACCCATAACCGAACCATCCAAGTCATACAGCGGGGATTTATAGGTGGTCAGAAGCCGCATACCCTCACCGGTTTGCACCGATTCCTCGGAAATGCAAGTCTTCTTGGAGCTCATGACCTCGTTTTCGGATTCTATGCAAGCGGGGTCGTCTTGCTCCACGTCCCAAATGTAGGCATGGCGCTGACCTTGCACCTGCTCTTTGGTCTTGCGCACCGTGCGGCAGAAGCTCTCGTTCACCTTCTCGTGGACGCCATCGCGTGTCTTATACCAGACCAGGCTGGGTATGGAATCGATGGTGGCATCCAGGTACTGAGCCGTCTGCCACTGATCGGCCAGGTCTTTGCGGCGCTGCTGCCAGCGGGAGAAGCGGAAAACGAGGAGGCTTTCGGCGAGCGGCTCCTCCCAGAAGTCGGTGAGCTCATCTTCAAAAGCGGATACATCATCCCAGGAGTCAGGAGAGGCGATCACGATGAGGTCCGCTCGAGGCGCCTTGGCCTGAACCAAGGCCTCCAGCCCAGCCTTCCCCTCCAAGGCACCATAACGGGCGAAAATGGCATCGGCCTGCGGAATCGCCGCATCATGGGGGCCATCGCAGAAGATGAGATCATGGCTGAACGATGGAAGGGGCTCAAGCGCGCCAAGGGTGGTTCGCGCTTCCTCACTGAGACCGATAAAGCAGATGTCGAGCTGACAGCTATACATCGGCTATTCCCTTCCATTCGTTTTCACTGTTGAGATTCTACACCCAACTCCCCCGCTCTATAGGAAAAACAGACCTGAAAGGTCAGAGGAACTCAGATGTTGCCAGGCAGCACGTGGGGAAGGTATCGCCGGGCCACATCCACAAGCCCGTGAATGGTCTGGATGGGGGTGGGCTGGCTTTGGGCCATATGATGGCAAGGAAAGAAGCGCGTGAGGTGGTAGACGATGCCTTCGCTGAGGCTTGCCAACCACTGTGCTGCTTGGGCGATCTGCTCCGCGTCGTCATTCAGACCGGGGATCACCAGGGTGGTGACCTCCAAGTGGCAGGCCGGCGTGGCCGCAAGCGTGGCGATGGTCTCCTTGACGCAGGACAGATCCCCGCCAACCAAGTCATAGAATCCTTGGGTGAAGCCTTTGAGGTCGATGTTCGCCGCATCTATCAATGGTACGAGGCGCGATAAGGGCTCTGGGTCCACCATGCCGTTGGACACAAGCACATTCACCATGGCCGCCTCGTGGACGAGCCGTGAGGTATCGTAGACGAATTCGAGGCCCACCAACGGCTCGTTATAGGTATAGGCGATGCCCACATTGCCTTCCCCCGTCAGATCCCGAGCCAAATCCACCAGCTCCTCAGGTTCCATCTGGCGCCAGGGAACCGTTGCAGCATCCCCGCAGGCGATGCTCGCATTCTGGCAGAAGGGGCAGCGCAAGTTGCACCCATAGGAGCCCACCGAGAGCACCTTCTTGCCAGCCATGAAGCGAGCCAGGGGCTTCTTCTCAATGGGGTCCAAGGCGATGGAGGTGATGCGACCGTAATTCTCATCCACCACGTGGCCATCGATGGCCCGCCGGGCGCGGCAAAGACCCAGCTGACCTTCGGAAAGCAGGCAATGATGAGGGCATATGGGGCAACGGGCGCGAAAGCGGGATTCGGCCATGGAGCTCCTAGCCTTTCCGTGCTGCGCCACCGGCGCTATGGCGGATGACCTCGAAGCGCTCCACGGTGACATCCTCATCGGGGGCGATGCCCGCCTTTCGGCGCGCGATGGCGATCTGATCGAAGGGGGTATCCACCCCTTCCAAATCAGGCAGAAGCAGACCGCGCTTCCAACCCTTGGATACGATGACCCCATAGCGCTTCGGATCGAGCTCCGTAAGCGAATCCACCGGTTCGGCTTCGCCCAGCACATCCACAGAATAGGAGAGGTAGTCCAGTTCGTCGGCGCTTACCGGCGGGAAACGCGGGTCGGCGCTGCAAGCGGAAACGGCATTATGGCGCACCTCTTCGGCGATGGAGCCCTGCTGGGGCTCTATGGTGCCGATGCAACCCCGCAGATCGCCCCGCTCATGAATGCTCACGAACACCCCAGCGCGCTCGTGGAGGTATTCCTCAGGCAAGCCGTCGGGAAGCGGCGCAGCCGTCCCTGTTGTGCAATACGACTCCACGGTCTGCCGTGCCAAGGCCACAAGCGGATCCGCACCAAAGCACTCCAGCTCCTCTTCGGCCTCTTCGGTTGTGCTGGAAGCGGCATCCAAAACCTCGAATGCCGCAACCCCGTAGCCCACACCGAAAGGTCCCTCATAACTCAGAAGCCCTCCTTCGAAGGCCGAGCCCTCCAGGGCACCTGCCATGATCTGGAAGCTATGGAGCCCGCATTCACCGGCGCTCTCGCAAAGCTGAGGGTCCAAGGAGAAAAGCCGGGAGAGGTCGCCTTCCTGAAAGATCGCCGCCAAGGCGCGGTCGAACTGCGGACCCTCCTCCACATAGCCGTAGGGGCCGTCTTCCTTGAGCCGGTGAGACCAGTCCCCGCTTGCGATGATCACCGTGGAACCGCCCTGGTCGGCAGCCACTTCCGCGATGAGGCGTCCGAGCTCCTCGTGCGTTTCGGCCGGAAGCCCGGAAAGCCCCAGGCGGACGAAGGACGTGGATGCGAGGTCCATGACCTGCTTTAGGAAGTACAAGGGCACATAGGAGCCGTGGTCTATGGACTCCATCCCGGCAGGGGTGCCGGCTGTGGGGATTCCGCGGCTTTCGGCCTTCTTCGCCAAAGCTGATGCGAATGCACCGTCAATGGGTATGGTCAGGTTCTCCTGAGGCTGACCGAAAGCCGCCATGGAGCCGCTTTCCTCTAAGCCCTGCGAGATGAAGAACCCGTCACGGAAGGCAGGGGCATGCGGTGAGATGATCACGATGGTTTGGGGCCTTGCCGTCGCAATGGCTGCAGCGACCTTCTGGAATGAATCGATGGTGCGCTCGATGGCATCCTGTTGGCCGCGTCCCACACAGGGGATGATGAGCGGCGGATGCGGAACGGCATAGGCGGCGATGATTCCCATGGGGAACCCCCAATCGACGAAGTGGCATTTCCTCGATTCTAATGGAGGGCGGAGGTTGCACGGCTCACCGAAGGCGTTCGTTGCGAAGCTGAAACGGAGTTTTCAGGGAAGGAGGGATGCGCCTTCGGGAATCAACGCAGCCCAGCTAAGTCGTTTCGGCTGTGGATATCCAGCTTAGTGTAGATATTGCGGATGTGGCTGCGCACGGTATTGAGCTTGAGGTCGAGCTCATCGGCGATCTGGCGACGGGTCCTGCCCTCCAAAAGCAGCTCGAGCACCTGCTGCTCCCGGGCGGAGAGGTCATTGCGCAGGGCGGCGGCTGCAGGGTCTTTGGGCTCGCCGTCCATCGACTCGCAAAGACGCCGGGCGAATCCCCGGGCCACCGAGCGCTTTGAGAGCATGGCGTTATTCTGGGAAGCGGGATAGGCTATCTCATAGACCAGGCTGTCCAAATGGGGGATGCGCCGTCGGAAGGGATAGCGATGCTCTTCTTCCGAAGCGTTTCTCAGTGCCTCGGCCATGGATGCGAGCGCCCCTTCCCTATCGCCTAGCTCTGCGGCCGCGCAGGCCCGGAAAACCATGATGTCGTCGGCCCAAAGGCGCAAACCCGAGTTCTCAACCTGGGTAGCGGCCTGATCAAGGAGCACGAGCGCTTCTTGGGGCGTATTGGTGAGCAGATGGAAGCGTGCCTGGATGAGCAAAGCGGAGATGCCATAATAGCTATCCCGAGGGTCGGTCTGCCCCAACGCCTCTTCCAATACGCTGCGAGCCTGGGTCAGGCGCCCGCTATAGGAGAGCTCGGCGACGAATCCGTGGAGCACATAGAGGTTCACGCCGCGGGGGATCTTATCCATGCCCAAGAAGGCATAGGCCTCGGAAACGATGTCGTAGGCCTCCTCCACCGCCCCCTCCATGCGCTTGCACTTGGCATAGACCACCTGCGCCTCCAGATAGCCATCGCGGTTGGACCGGGGACCCAGCAAGTCGAAGGCCATCTTCAAATAGGAGAATGCCTTGGATGTATCCCCCCAGCTCATATGCACCCGCGCCAAAGAGGTGTAAAGCAGCCCCACCGCCCAGGAGCCTTTGAGCTCCTCTTCGCTGCAGCTGCGAAGCGCCCGCAGGGCCACGTTGGATGCCGCATCCAGATGCCCCGCCATGACCTGCAGGGTGCAAAGCTCGTTCAAGCAGAGGAGCTCGATGGTCCGCCGACCGGAAAGCTCCGCGAACGTGCGGGCGCGCAGGAAATAGTCGGTAGCGGCCTCGTAGCGCCCCAGGCGCACGAGGGCCTCGCCCATATTGTGGAGGATCGTGCCACGCAAGAACAGATGGATGTCTCCCAACTCCCCAAGCACCTGTTCGCCCAGCGCTATAGCCTCCTCATAGCAGCCTTCGAAAACCAAAACCCCTATGCGGATCGTCTCATGGATGTAGCGGGTATCCTCTGTGGCACAAAGCCCCAGTTCAAGGGCTTGGTCGGCCCGGGCAAGCCAAATCCGCGCCTGCTTGGTGTTGGCAGAGGTGAAGTTCGCCCAGGCATTCAGCAGCGCATAGATGTAGCCTTCGTCTTTCTTGGGAGCGGGGATGCCCTCCATCCACTCCAAAAGCAGCTGCCCTTCGGAGTCCGTAAGCACCAGGTAAAGGTATTCCGTGATGAGGCGCAAAGCGCGGCTGAACTCACCGTATCGCAACGATTCCTGGATGGCCACTTCGAATTGCCCCGTCTCCTCATACCAATCGATGGCCAAGCGACGGGCCTCATCGATGGACTCCAAGGAGAGGGTCCTATCGGCCAGGGATTCCAAAGCCGTCTTCACCATGGGGTGGAAGGCATAGAGGCGCTCGCTGTGCTTGGGAAGGTCGGCTTCCTGCTCGGGGAAGATGAGCCCCGCCCCAGCAGCCTCGTCGAGAAAGCCCTGCCCATTGATGCCGCTGGCAAGCTTCTCCACCAAAGAACGCCCCAGCTTGCGCCCATAGGATGCTCGCAGCAGCAAAGGCCTGTAGGACGCATCCAAACCGGGCAGGATCTCCTGGCTCAGCAACTCCGCCATCCAAACCGAGAAGCGGCCGGGGGCAACAGCGCTGAAGCGCTCCCCTAACGCCTCCTTCTCCTGCCGAAGGGATACCGCCATGCGCAAGCCGGCAAGCCATCCCCTGGTGAAGCGGTAGAGCCGATGCGCCTCCTCGGAGCTCACCTTCAAGCCGCTCTGAACGAGATAGCGCTGTGCTTCCTGCTCGCTGAGCTGTAAAGCCGCAGGCCCCACTTCCGCCACCACCCCTGGTATGCGAAAGCGCGCCAAGTGGAGCCCCGGATTGCGCTGACCCACGAGCACCACATGGAGGGTGCTATCGGCCAGACCTATATAGCCTTGGAGGATCTTAAGCGATTCCTCATCGCGTATCCGATGGATGGAATGCAAAACGAGGAAGCACGGATGCTCGGCGGTGGTATCGGCCGCAGCCACAGACCGGGCAAGCAGCCCGTCAACAGCGCTTCGTAAAGCCTTGGGAGTAGGCTCCAACGCACCTAAATCCAAGGAGAGGACCTGATCGGACCTAAGGGAGCGCATGGCGAATGCAGCTTGGAGGAACTCCCGTTTGCCACTGCCATAGGGCCCCAGGAGGAAGAGCACGGGCTTGGAGAGGCCCGCCGTGACGGCGCGCCGGATACGCGGGCAACTGAAGAGGAGCGCTTCGTCCCTGGCTGTTTCCATCATGCCTTCCGCTTCAAGTCTCAGGCGCTTTGATCCGAATCCCCGCAGCTATGCTACACCAGAACATGCTGGAGAAGCCACTCGGTAGCCAATCGGTGCTCGGTCATCTCCCGAATCGCCTGTTGCTGTTCGGGCAGCATGTCACTGTAAGGGGCATCCAAGGATAGCCCGTTATCAAGCGCCACTTCGGCTGCTGTGCTTTGCAGGTCGCTTTGATCCATGGTGAGGCCAAGCTCCCGATAAAGGCTCTCAAGCGCCAGATTCTCCCGCACCAGGCGCCCCGCCTCCTCGCGCATCTCCAAACGCACGGCCTCCTCGGTGAGCCCCAGGGCCCGGCAATACTCCTCGAACCGTACGTTTTGCTGAAGGAGCTCGGTTTTGAATGCGGCGAGCATCCGTGCCGCCTGCGCCTCTATCATCTCGGCGGGCACCTCTTCTTGCAAAAGTCCAGCCAGCGCCTGGCGCACCGCCTCCTCGCTTGCCGCATCACGCTCGCCGGCCCGCTGCTCGGATATGCGCCTACCCAAGGCCTCTCGGAATTCCCGAAGGCCCTCGTAGCCGAACTCCCGGGCGAAGGCGTCATCGACCTTGGGAAGCCTCACCTTGGTGAGCTCATGCACGGTCACATCGAACACCGCCTGCTTCCCGGCGATAGCGGGATTGGCGAAATCCTCCGGAATGGTGAAGGCGATGGATTTCTCCTGGCCTTTCTCCATGCCGCGCAGACCCTCCTCAAAGCCCTCAGGCAGAAGGCCGGATCCCAACTGATAAGCGAAGCCCTCTGCGCTGTCGCCCTCATAGCCCTCGCCATCGATGGTGCTCGTGAAGGAGAGCTTCGCTATGTCACACCCCTCCAGAGGTCCCGCACAGTCGCGCTCCAGATCCGCCGCTCGCTCCCGTATCTCCTCCAGCAGAGCATCTATGTCCTCTTCGCTCACCGCCTCGGGTTGGGGGCGCTCCACCTTCAAGGAGCGGAAATCCCCCAGGCTGAACTCGGGCACCACGGTGAGGTCGAAGGCGAAGGAAAAGGGTTTTCCCTGCTCAGCGAGGCTCTCTATACTCACTTCGGGGTTTCGGCTCAAACGGAACCCACCCTGGGTGAGCGCCTCTTCCACAGCCATCTCCGAAAGGGAGCGCGTGGCACGGGTAGCCACGGCATTGCGGGCGGTGGCCTCCGGGTCATCGCCTAATTGCTTCTTCCCCAAAGGTCGCTCGCGCAGCCTGTCCACCTCTTCTTGCGCCGCGACGAAGGCTGCATCCACCTCTGCAGCGGGCACGGTCACGCTCACGTGGATTTCGGTCGGGCTTCTTCTCTCTGTCTCGATCGCTGCCATTGCGGCTCCTTCTTCTCTCAATACCGATAATCCATCACAAAAGCCTCAGGGGAGGCGCTCCCATGACAAGCGCCTCCCCTAAGCGTCGCGCAGCCGCATTGGGCGATGTCCCGATCCGTCGAAGACGGCATCGATCCGCAGAGCATGGGCCTGACAGGCCTCCACGCATTTCCGGCAATTGTGGCAAAGGCTGTCATCGATGCACGGTGCGACCTCAGTCGAGAAGGAAAAGACGCCTGAGGCGCACGTGCGCTCGCAAACGCGGCAGCCGATGCAACGCGTGGCATCAACCACAGGAAAGAAGCGGATGTGACGTATGTAATCGGCCGATGACACTGACGCGGACTCCTTGGGAAACCCGAGCCGGCAGACGGCCGGCTCGGATCCGGTCAAAGGTTATTTCTCGTGGATAGCCCACTCCATGGGGGTATCCGGGCAGGTGCCCCATTCCTCGCCATAGGGACCGTAGTTGTCTTCGCGCACCGGCCCTATGGGGGTCTTTCCGCGCTCAGCTTCGGGGATGCTCACCGGGATGGTGTCCTCTATGGGCACATCGGGCACTATATGTTCGCTGGGGAACGCCTCATCGCAGCGATACACCTTCACCAGGAAGCCACGGTTATACCAGCAGCCGCAAGCGGGGTCTTGGGTCTCGATATCCGAGTTGCACAGCACGTTGGCATTGGATTCCCAAACACCACCGAGGGAAGGCTCCTCCATGGGCAGCTCGGGGAACCACCAACTGGCCTGCACGCTGATCACATCGCGGTCGATGGAGGTGGTGAGCTTGGCCTTCTGGCGGATACGCCCGCGCTTGTTCTCGATCCAGCACCAGTCGCCATCGCGGATCCCCAAGTCCTGAGCCGTGCGGCGGTTGATGGTGAAGGTAGGCCAAGGCCACATCTCGCGGGTGCCCAGGCCCAGCTGGCGGAACTCAGAATGGTACATGGGAATGAAGCGACCGCCGGTGGTGCAGGTGATGGGGTATTCCTTGGCCATCTCCGGATCGGAGGCCTTGGTCTCGGGCAGCTCATGGTAATGGGGTACCGGGTCGTAGCCGCATTCCTGGATGATGGAGGAGAAGATCTCCATGCGCCGCGAGCGGGTGGCGAAACCGCGATACTGGCCGTTAGGCAGCACCTCCATGTGCTTGTTGAAGCGCATCTCGCTGAAGAGCGCACCGGTGTCGATGGCCTCCTCGTAGCTGATGCCGCAGCGGGCCACGCGGTACTCGATGGCATCCTCATAGGTCGGCCAGGGCCAGTATTCCTCCTGGCCCAAACGGATGCCGAGGCCGCGGAAGAAGTCGTAGTCTACATGGCGCTCGCCTTCGGGCACCACGGCGCGGTCGCCCAAGATCATATAATCTGAGGCGTCCTCAGAGGTGGTGCAGGTGGGACGCTCCATCCAGTCTGCCGCAGGCATGACGTAATCGGCCAAAGCGGCGGTAGGTGTCATCCAGTAGTCGCAAACCACCAGAAGGTCCAAGCTCTTCAGCGCATCGTAGACCATATGGGTGTCGCCCATCCAGAGCATGGGGTTGGAACCCCAAGCGATGAGCGCCTTCACCGGATAAGGCTTGCCCGTGGACATGGCACGGAACCCTATGGGGGCGCTTGCAAGCAGCTGGTGCACAAGCGGACGCGGGATGCGCCACATCTTCTGGAAGCATTCGTCGATGAGCTCGAAGCCCTGCCAGCCCACCAGGCGGGTCACATCTCCGCCCAGGAGCTTCTTGCGGGTCTCGGGCGTCACCATGTGAGCCAATTCCATCTCCGATTCACGCAGCGGGAACATGCCGTTTTCCATGATGGGTCCGGGCTCGCCCACGTACTCGCCGCCCAGCACGTCCACATTGCCCGTGATGGCGCGCAGCAGCGTCTTCGCGATGGCCGAGCCGGTGGCGTTGTAGCCAACCTGGTCGCCGCCGCCGATGCCCCAGATGATCACACCCGGGCGATTCTCCGCATAGCAGAGGGCAGCCTCGCGGATCTTACGCGCAGGGGCGCCGGAGATCTCCGATGCCCACTCAGGGGTGCAGGTGCGGATCTCGTCCCATATCTCCTGCATGGCGGTCTTCACCTTCACGGTCTTGCCGTCGATGAGCTTCACCTCGAAGCCCTCAGGCGACCACAGGGCGTTCTGCACGCCTTCGCGCGCATAGCGGCACTCGTCGGAGAGCCAAACCACCGGCTCACCTTTCGCCTCGTCCCAACCGACGAAGTCCTCATAGCGGAATTCGGCATCTATCTGATTGCCGCGGATGAGCTGCTTGGTCTCGGCATCGATGAGGAAGGCGGCATTGGTCCAGTTCTTCAGGAAGTCCTCATCGTAGGCGCCCTCTGCCAGGATGGCGTTCACCCAGGCCAGCATGATGGCGAGGTCGCTGCCCGGACGGGGCTGGATCCAGTAGTCGGCATGGCGGGTCATCTCAATGCCCTCGGGATCCACCACGATGAGCCGCGGGCGCACCGGTTTGGCGAGCACCTGCTCGTAGAGGCGCCAGGCCGGGCCCTTGGGGCCGTATTTCTGATTGGGGTTGATGCCCCACATCACGATGCAATCGGAATACAGGATGGTCGGCGGCAGGGAGAGCTCGATTTGGAAGCCGCAGATGGCCATGTTGATGGCGTAGATCCAGCACCAGCAGATCTGACCCGGGTCCAACAGGTTGCAAGGATTCCCGAACAGATTCGTGAAGCGGGAGCGTGCCCAAAGATGCCCCGAGCGATAGGTGCCCTCGGCGATGGCCAAGGTCTCGGCACCGTATTCCTTCTTCAGCGCATCGAGCTTCGCGGCTATCTCATCGAGAGCCTGCTCGTAGGGAATCTGCTCCCATTGGCCACTTCCCCGCTCACCCACGCGCTTGAGCGCGTAGTTGATGCGGTCAGGGTGATAGTGGAACTTCATCATGCGCTCGCCATGCTCGCCCACGCGCTCGCACATCACCGTATCCTGCTCTTCATTGGGACGGATCTCCTTTATCTTGCCGTCCTCTTCCACGCCCACAAGCATGCCGCAATTGCAGTGACAGCCCCAGCAACGGGACTTGACCCACATCACGCCTTCCTCATCCACGTGGCGGTTCTCATACATCTTGATGTGCTTGCCGTCGCTGCGCGTACCGCGGCGACCGAGCTTCAGAGGCTCGTCTGAGGTGCCCTCAGCGGCTGTCTTGGTCGTATCTTCTGCCATGGTTCCTCTCTTCCTCTCATTGGAAAGCCTACCGATGTGCCCAACTTCGACCAGCATGGCAGCCCTCAGCGCGGCTGGGTATAACCCCCCAGGGTTAATTTTCATCACTGCCTGCCATTGGGTTACAATGGCGCGAAAGCATCCGAAGGCACTCAGAGGAAGGCGAACTGCATGAGCGACACAACCCCCACTGCCGCAAAAC
Organism: uncultured Eggerthellaceae bacterium; assembly: GCA_964553375.1. Classification (GTDB taxonomy): domain Bacteria; phylum Actinomycetota; class Coriobacteriia; order Coriobacteriales; family Eggerthellaceae; genus UBA9715. Next base: position 15,189 of record CAZKKN010000014.1, read on the forward strand.
CGCGTCACCGCATCCTGAAGACCCTAGCTGCCCTGATAGGCGCGATCATAGTGGTGGTTGTGGCTTACGTGATCTATGTGATGGTCTCCTATTACCGCCTGCCCGATAACCTGGAGCTTCCAACCGAACCGCCCCAGGAGGGCACGGCGATTGCCCAGATAGATGCCGAAAGCGGGGAGCTGGTCGCCGTCAGCGCCAACCTGGGCTTCGGCGCCTACGGCCCCGACTTCGACTTCTTCATGGACGGTGGCAGCGGATCGGTGGCTGCAAGCGCCCAATACGCTCAAGACAACGTGGAGGGCTCGGCTCAGGCCATCCTGGGAACCGATCCGGATTTCATCCTCTTCCAGGAGGTGGATATCCAGGGCACCCGTGCCCACAACCTGGATGAATACCGGCTTTTGCGCCAGACCCTTCCCCATTACTGCTCGGTTTTCGCTCAAAACTACGATTCCCCTTATCTGGCTTGGCCGCCCTATGCTCCCCACGGGGCCAATAAGGCCGGCCTCGCCACCTTCTCCGAATACGGCATCGCAGATGGCTCGCTGCGCCGCAGCCTGCCCATCTCCGATAGCTTCTCGAAATTCCTCGATCTGGACCGCTGCTATGCCATCACCCGCATCCCGGTGAGCAATGGGAAAAGCCTTGTGCTCTTCAACGTGCATCTTTCCGCCTACGGCGCTGATGAATCCATCATGGCCGGTCAGCGCTCCCTGCTCTATGAGGATATGAAGCGGGAGCTGGCGGCAGACAACTACTGCATAGCCGGAGGCGATTTCAACCACGATATGATCGGCGTCTCCAATGAGGTCTATGGCAACGCCACCGCAACCGAGGCCAGCTGGGCGAAGCCCTTCGATTTCGACGGGGTGCCCGAAGGGTTCACCGTGGCGGCCAAAACAGAGCTGGACGCAGGGAAGACCTCTGCCGCCACCTGCCGCGATGCGGGACGGCCTTACGACGGCACCAACGACCGCTGGGTGATGGACACCTTCATCTACTCCTCCAACGTGGAATCGGTATCCTGTGAGACCCTGGATTTGGATTTCGCCTACTCCGATCACAATCCGGTGGTATTTCGCTTCCATTTAGCCTAATCCGGCTTCTCGTCAAAGCGTTTTCGCATTAGAATGCTAGTGGTGCATGTCCAACGATAGAGGTATTCCAGTGAGATTCGTCCCGCTTTCCAGCGTGAAGAACGTACGCGACCTGGGCGGCCTTGCCGTTAAAGGCGGGCGCGTGATCAAGCGCGGACTGTTTTTCCGTGGCGGGGCACTCCATGGCCTATCGCCTCAGGACGAAGCGACGCTCTTCGACGATCTGCGCATCACCTGCGTCATCGACCTGCGTTGCGGGTGGGAGGTGGAAGCGCGACCAGACCGCATCCCGGATGGCATCCGCTTTCTCCACATCCCCTTCTACGACGAGGAGCTCGTGGGGATAGGCTATACGAAATGCGCCCCGGGCACACTTCCCGACGGGCCGGAAATCGCTTGTGACCCCCAGGATTTCTACCGCTCGCTGGCAAACCCGCTCACCGTGGGCCAGATGCGCCGCTGCCTGAGGGAGGTCTTCGCCTGCGCTTGCCGCGGCCAGGCGGTCTACCAGCATTGCAGCGGTGGCAAGGACCGCACGGGCATCCTCACAGCATTGGTTCTCGGTGTGCTGGGAGCCGCACCCGATGACATCCTGGATGACTACCTGCTCACCAACGTGGAGCGCGATCAGGACTTCGAAAGCAATTTCCAGCGTTTCTTGCGCCTAGCCCAAGGAGACGAAGAGCTTGCCCGGCAGCTCACCTTGGATCACCGGGCAAAAGAGGAGAACCTGCAGGTCTTCGATGCAGCGGTGAAAGCGCGCTACGGGTCCTGGGAGGAATTCATGACCGTGCAGCTGGGGATTGACGGGGAAAGCCGCGAGCGCATCCGAGAGCTCTGCACCGAGGCCACACCGGTGCCTCGCGTGATCTTCCCCTCACAGACCGAAGCAGTCCTTCGCTAGCATCTCCAGAAAACCGTCGGAATTGTAGATAGGGAGCTTTCGCGCCGTCTTGGCTGTTTGATGGGCATCGCTGCCCTCGTGATACACGGTGAGCGCCCGGCAACACCAGGTGGCACTGCGCAACGCCGTCATCTGCGACCACGCCTCGAAGCGCTCATCGAACCCCGTCCGGGAGATGCGCCCATCGACCGCCTGCCAATAAAGCTCGTTGAACTCCCGCACCCCATCGCGCGGGAAGAGCAGATCGCTATCCCAGAAAGTCACCGCCGGGCAGCTGAAGAAGGCGAGGTCTTGGGCGACCTCTCCCAGAATCGGCCGCTCCCAATCGACGAACCCTCCCGGTGCCGCCACCGGCACGCTTTCCGCTGCGCGCTCAGCGGCCTGGCGCGGGATGAGGAAATGCGAAGGCAAAGGCTCGGTATTGATGATATGCACCTCTGCGGGCTGCGATGCGCATCTATCCATGGACTCATGTGCCGCAGCGATGAAGCGACGCATCCAACGGGTCAGGCGCGGCTCCTCATAAGCCGAGCGGCGATAGACCTCGAAGCGCTCGAGGCATTCCTCGAAAAGCGTTCGCAGAGGGTCGGCGGGACGGAAAAGCGCACAGGACTGAGGGACGGCAACGCTATGGACATCGGCCATGAGCTGGGCAGCGCACGCCAAATCCCCTGGGCGCAGATCGTCGAAGTCAAGCTGCGGGCCCTCGCAATAGCTTATGACAAGACAGCCCTTCCCCAAAGCGCGGGGTGTATCATCCAGATAAAGCGGCAGCGGCGTGCAACCGGAGGGGATGAGAGCCTCAAGGGCTTGGAATTCATAGCGCACCTGATTCGCATGGAACGGCTGGCTTGCCACGTTGACGCGCAAAACGTAGCGCTCATCGCCGGCAGAGAACTCATAGTTGCGATTATGCTCCCCCTCACCGATTGCGCGGACCTGGATGGGACGGTCCTCCGGCAGGCCCAACGCCGCCTTCAGGGCCGGGGAACCTTCCAGATAATCCCGGGCCTCTGTCAGTCCGCTTTCGCCCACAGCCCCTCCTTACCCTTCCCGCCTCGTCGGAAGAGCCTGATGGCCCGCAGCATAAGTCCCACCAGGATGGGAGCGAGGAGCATCAGATTCAGCGCATAGCGCGCATAAGCCACCGGGCAGATGAACAGCGAGAGCACGCTGAGCGCCACCGGCGTGAGCATCCAGGCCTCCCTCTTGCGCAGAAAGGCCTGCAAAACGATGGCGCTGATGGGAATCCAGCCGCCATAGAAGCCGATCATCCCCGCAACGGAGAGCAACCGCATGACCCAATAGGCAATATAGGAGAAGAGGTCATGGAGGGGCATGGCCCAATCTGGCTTGGTGTTCCCCAAGTCGATGGGCCCTTCCCAGTAATCCATGGACTCCTTCTCATCCTGGTAGGTGTTCCAAGGAACATCGATGAACTTGCAAGGGACATAGAGCGACCCGTTGGCTTGAAGCACCGTTGCTCCGTAAATGAGCGGATGGCGCATCCCCAAAGCGGCATAGGCATTGAGGAAGCCGAGCATATCGTCCTTCGTCGATTCGCTTCGGAATGTGCTTTTCACCGGGTCGGTGATGCTGGGATCGAAGCGCTCACTCAGCGAATCGTAGTCCAATACCTTATCTATGGCCTGGGCCTCCCAAGGCTCTATGGACTCCGGATCGTAGTGGGCAACGGCAGCCACCTGCTGAAAAGCGATGCCGAAAGGCTCCTGACGGCCTACGGATTGCACATCGAGGGCAGGATAGAGCCAGAGGGGCAGAAAGCAGAGGCAGATCACCAAAGGAATCCCCTGGGAGAGCAGAGCTGCGAGGCGGTGCTTCTTGCAGAAGACCAAGAGCACCACCAAAGAGGGAACGATGACGTAAAGCGCGGTCTTGCGTGTGAGCAGGCAAAAGAGCACTGCTGCGCTGAACGCCACCGCGAAGCCCTTGGAGCGCAGCGCCTCGCCCTTGGTCAGGAATACCTCGATGTAGCCTATCGTGTAAAGGAGGAAAAACGGCGCATGGAGGCTGTCTTTGAGCATGGCGGCGGCATAGCGGGAAAACACCGGGAAGAACACCACGAAGACGAGCGCGCAAAGGGACACACCGCGAGAGAGCCCTAAACGCCGCAGGTAGCAGCAGCTTAGCGCCAGGGCGAATGCAGTGAAGGCCGACTGAAGGGCGATGAAGATGAAAAGCCCCCATCCTTGGGACCCCAGAAGCGTATCGAGATACCAGGCCGCACCGAAGCAGAGCGTGTCGAAGATGGGGTCGTGATCGATGAACTTGGCATCCACCACCACAGGAAGCGCCCGGGCCTCATAGTTCACCGGGGCATCAGTAGCGAACTGGTAGATCATATTCAACGTATCCCAGTCCATATAGGCGGGAAACGACCCGATGAGATCCGGCAGCCAAAGGACCATGATGACCGCCCAAGCAACGGCTATAGAACGGGGGTTCCATTCCAAAGCGAGCCACTTCAGGTGCCCTGCGGTCTTCGTTTGGACGAATCGGAAGAAGCGGGGAGCGAATCGGAGGAGAAGCCACAAGCCCAAGGAAAGGGCGATGCAGATGAGCGCCCAGATGACCGCAGCGCAAATCCAGAGGATCCAAGACTGGAGATAGATGCCGTTGTATTCCCAGAAGGCGGCATAGAACAACACAAGCAAGGTGCCCAGAATGGTACCTGCAACCACACAAGCCCGTGTGACCGGGCTTGATTCCCTGACCTTTTTCCATATCGAAACCACCCAGCGATTCTAACACAGGGTGTCCGCCCCTTCGGGGCGGGCGGCAAAGCCGGGAGGGATGGCCCTGCCGCCCAGGGAAAAGGGTGGATATCTCAGATGGTGAACTCGGTGGAAGCGCTTCCCATCTTCAGGGTCCCTGAAGCACCGGCGGGAAGCGAATCGGAGGAGACCACCACATTGGCGAAGCCATGGGGAGCGGTGAAGGAGGCGATCTCGCTTCCTTGGGCATCCAGGAGCGCGAGCACCTCTCCGCCCTTCCCTGTAACATCCAGCATGGCGAACCCTTGGCTGCCATCGGTGAAGCCCATCGCCATACCCCGAGAGCCTGCGGCGATCACCGTGCCGCCGTTTATGGTGGCGGAAAGGTCGTAATCCAAAGCGCCTTCGCCGTCCGAGGAGGGACCGGATACGAGCACGATGCCGCCATTCACTTCCAAAGTGCCGTTGGAATCCAAGCCATCGCCATCGGCGATGACAAGCAGGCGGCCCCCGTTTATCTGCAGCACGCAGCGGGAATCACCCCCGCCGCCGGGAGCGCCGCCCTGGGCTCCGGAAGCCCCACCGCGCATGCCGTCCATGGCACGGGGTGCCTCCCCGCTCGCGTTACCCGGCGCCCCTCCGGATGCATTCCCGCCCATTGCATCAGGCCTATTGCCATAACCGGAATCCCCCGAGGGCGGCTCGGGCGCATTGCCCACCTCACCTGAGGGAGGCGTGGGGGGAGTGCCGGAAGCATCTTTGCCGAACTTCTGACCGGATTGCCTGCCATCCCCGCGGGAGCGATCGCCCTCATCGCCGAACGGCTCTTGGGAAGCGGTGGTAGAATCCCCTGCCGTCGAGGCGTTCACACCGTCATCGCTTGCCACTATGGTGCTCTCTCCCCCGTTCATATATATCTCCTGGGCTTCATAACCCTCAACGCAGCGGGTCACATCCACCGTGCCGCCATCGATGGTGAGCAGGTATTCTGCATGGAACGCATCATCACCGGCGTCCACGGTTATCGTTCCCGCGCCCACAAGGCCGTCGCTTTCGCTGTGGAAGCCATCGTCGGCTGCAGTGAGCGCAACCGCTGCCCCCATGACGCGGAAGTAATGCTCGGCATCCACGGCATCATCACCCGCCTCCAGCGTTAGCGTGCCCCCATCAAGGGAGATGAATCCGCGGTCGGCGTCGGTATCGTTGGAGGAGCGCAGGCCGTCACCTCCGGCATTCACGGTAAGGGAGCCATCGAGCATCTTCACGCAATCCTTGCCCTGAAGCCCATCCTCCACGGCGCTCACCGTTAGAGTGCCGCCGGTGATCACCAGGTCATCCTTGGAGACGATGCCATGCTTTCCGTTGCCGCTCACCTCCAATGACCCCAGGCCATTGAAGGTGATGTCCGCCTTGGAGAAGATCGCCCCATCAAGCTCTGAATCGTCTTCGGTGACAAGGGTGGAGCTGTCGGCAAGGCTGTTCGACGTGCCCTCAGCCAAGGTGATGAAAACCTTATCGGCGCTTTGGACGAAAAGCGCGGGACCGGAATCGCAAGTCAGCTGGGCGCCGGCCAAAACCAGCTGCACCTTATCATCCTCACTTGCAGCGATGCGGATCTGCCCTTGCTGGGCTTGGCCGCTCACCACGTAGGTTCCCGCCGCATCGATGGTGAATACCCCCGACCCCTCTTCGGTCCGCACCCCATCCCCGGAGGCCTCTCCGGTGCTCAAATCGATGGTGGCGGCCAAAGCAGCATCGTAGGCGCCATCGCGGTCACGGTCGGTGTATTCGAAATCCATTGCGGCCACGTCGGCGCGGATGACCTCCTCCTGGGCCGCCTCAGACCCTTGGGAGCGGCTGCTCGCCGAGGCGCTTTGATCCGCCTCAGAGGCTCCCGTGCAACCGGCGAGGGCCAAGGCCAATGCGAATGCCGTGGCCGAAGCGGCGATGGGCTTCCATAGGTGGCGTCTCTTCATCTTCATGGTACGGACTCCTTTCATCCCCCTGGGCTCAGAGGGTCTCTCGGGCCACCGGCAGATGACCCAGGGATATCTTCAGATTGCCATTCAGGCAGCGCAGCTCATCGATGAAGGCCTTCTCAGTGCCAGGCTCCTTCATGCGCAGGGAGTATTGCAGCTGGAAAAGGCTTCCCATGTTGGTGGTGGATACCTCCAGAAGCTCATGGGATGCGGTATAGCGGTCGAGCACTTCATCGAACACCCCGTCGTATTCCAAGTCCTCGGGGATGCTCACCTTCAAGAGCCGGCCCGGTTCCTGCTGCACCCCGAAGGGTGTGAGCGCGTACACCAGGTTCACCAGGGCAACCACCACGGTGAAAACCAAGGCCAGCGCCAGATAACCCATACCGGTGGCAAGGCCTATGGCCATGGCGAGGAAAACGCTGCCGATATCCTTGGCCGAGCCGGGGATGGAGCGGAAGCGCACCAGATTGAATACGCCCATAACGGCGATCCCTGCGCCCAGATTCCCATTCACCAGGGTGATGACCATCTGCACGATGAGGGGCAGTAGCGCCAGGGTGACCACGAAGTTCTTGGAGTAGCGATGGCGAAACATGTATATCAGGGCCACCGCGACCCCTAAGACCACCGAAGCTGCGCAGCAAATCAGGAACTGACCGGTGGAAACGGCTCCCACCAAGGACTCGGATGATCCATAGATGGATGTGAATGCGGCATCAAGCACAACGCACCCCTTCCTGCAGCCCGCGGCTGCCTCTCAACTCGCATATCGCCGCTCCGTATTTGGAGAACGACTGGGGAAACACACACTGCCGAGCCATGGAGCGCGCAAGGGGAAGCGGCAGCGGCTCGGTGGATTTCAGCTCCATGACCGTGCATGAGGGCATCCCCACCGAGAACCAGCGTCCCTTGCAGCCACGGGTAAGGCACCGGGCGCGCAGATTGCCATCGAACGTAACCCGCAGTGCCTCCCAAGGCTTAGGACAGCCTGGCCTGGCCGCGAACGCCTCACGTTCGCAGGCGATCACCATAGCCGGAGCCAAACCAGAATCGGAGGCACGCCTCAGATAGGCGCGTATCTCCCGGGATATCTGCTCTGATCGCGCAGAGAGGCACTGCGCTTGGGCAGCGCTATCCTCCAAGGGCCACAGCCGGGCCGCCTCGGCAAGGGGCGAGCCAGCCAGGAAAGCCGCAAGCGCACCGAGGGATAAGACGATGCGACGCTTATAGACCGTCCCTTCGAGCTTCTTCTTGAGCTCGAGGAATACCGGCCATGCCCGGTCCTGTGCGGGGATCCCTTCAGCATGCCCGCCGCACTCGAGGACGCTCACCAAGGCTTTGGAGGCGCTGCGGCCATAGGCGCGGGCTCGCAGCTTCTCCTTATAGGTGGGCTTTTCCAAGGAACGGGCTATCACATCGAAGCCCGGGGTATCCCAATACACGCTGGTCACCGTTGTCTTACCATATGCGTCCAGTTCGTGGGTGTGCTGAAGCTCACGGCGAAGAGCCGCGTTCTGGGCGGGGTTGATGAGGTATTTCTGCTCAACGCGCTCAAAGACCTCGTTGCATGATCCCATGAAAGCCTCCTTGCAATCCATAACGCAACCCACCTTATCCGCCCATCCTTAAAAGTTCCTGAAACGCCTCGCTGACGTTTTTCAGGGTTCTTTAAGACACCGGGGTAAAATGGGGCCCAGCAACGGAAGGGAAGCTATGAAGATCCTCATCGTGGAAGATGATGTCAACCTCGCCCGGGCCTTAGGAAAGATCCTGGAGGAGAACGGCTATGAGGTGGATACGGTGCACAACGGCACCGACGGTTTCAGCTGGGCTGAAACCGGCCACTACGATGTGATCGTGCTCGATGTCATGATCCCCGGCAAAGACGGCTTCAGCGTAGCCCGGGAACTGCGGCGCCAAGGAGTGGCCACACCCATCCTGCTTCTGACGGCCCGCGATGCGGTGAGCGACAAGATCACCGGACTTGATTCCGGAGCCGATGACTATATGACCAAGCCCTTCTCCCCCGCCGAGCTCATGGCTCACCTGCGCGCCCTCACCCGCCGCCAGGGCGAGGTCATCTTCGAGCAGCTCTCCGTGGGGGATCTGGAGCTTGACCTTCAAAGCCATGAACTCAAGAGCCATGGCAAGTCCATCGTGCTGAGCACCCGCGAATTCGAACTCGCCCAGATCCTCATGACCTACCCCCAGCAGGTTTTCTCCAAAGAGCGTTTGATGGATCTTGCTTGGGGCATTCAGGGCAGTACCACCGATAACAACGTGGAAGCCTACATCTCCTTCCTCCGCAAGAAGATCGCCCATGTAGAATCCAGCGTGACCCTTGAGACCATCCGCAAAGTAGGTTATCGTCTCGTGGTCGATCCCGCCGGTGACCAGGAGGCTCCGTGCTCAAGCGACTGAGGATCAAATTCATCGCGCTCACCATGGTCATTGTGACGCTGGTTCTCGGTGCCACCTTCACGGCGGTCTGCGTACTCGACTATCAACGCAACTTGGATGACGTGAACCACGAGCTCGTTCAGTCCCTCAACGACGCCCAAAACGCCACGCGCAGCGTCTCCGATTTCCTCGGCCCCATCCAAGACGATGGCCTTCTGAACGACCCCAACTCCCAGCAGAAACCCGATGCACCCCATATCGGCGACCGACGTGGCAAGGATTCCATGACCCCCATCGCCATCTATTATGTGAGCGCTGCGGGATCCCTGGCCATCTCCTCCCCGCTTTCCACCGCACAGCTTTCCCCTGAAGTGCTCGAATCGGCTTTGGATGCAATCGGAGCCTCTGCCGACCAACCAACGAAAGGCAAGCATGTACTGGGAACCTTAGACGGGCTTCAGCTCTACTACGCCCAAGCCCAAACCTCCTATGGCTCCATCTTGGCCTTCGCGGACTTCTCCGCCACCCGCTCCTGGGAAAACCTCGCACTCACCCTCCTGCCCGTTGGTCTGGGAGCGCTTTTGCTGTTCCTGGTCATCAGCATCTTCTTCGCCCGCTGGGCACTGCGGCCCGTGGAAGCGGCCTGGGAGCGGCAACAACGGTTCGTGGCCGATGCATCCCACGAGCTCAAAACGCCCCTTACGGTGATCCTGGCCAATACCTCCATCCTGCGAAGCCACCCCGCAAGCACGGTGGAGGAGCAATCGCAGTGGATCGAATCCACCCAGCTTGAAGCCGAGCGCATGCAGGAGCTTGTAAGCGACTTGCTCACGTTGGCCCGCGACCCCCAGTCCTCTAAAACCGAACTCCAGGAGAAGGTGGATCTGTCGGACCTCACGGAAAACGAGGCGCTCCAATTCGAATCCGTGGCCTTCGAGCGCTCGGTGGCCTTGGAGTCATCCATCGCGCCAGCCATCACCGTGAGCGGAAGCCGCGCCCAGCTGGCTCGCCTGATCGCCATCCTACTCGACAACGCCTGCAAGCATGGGGAGGCAGGGTCGACCATCCGCATCTCCCTGGCCAAGGACGGCAACCGCGCTCGCCTGGAAGTGAGCAACCAAGGCGAAATAATCCCGCCAGAAGACCTCCCCCATATCTTCGAGCGGTTCTACCAGGTGGATAAGGCGCGCACGCGCTCCGACGAGAAAAGCGGATTCGGCCTCGGCCTTGCCATCGCCCAGGAGACGGCCCGTGCCCATCGCGGCACTCTGAGCGTTGAGAGCACCCGTGAAAACGGAACCGTCTTCACGCTCTGCCTGCCTTTGCGCAAACCCTAAGGCGCGCTGGCGCAACCGCCGCTTTCTCCTTCCATAGAATGCAGTATCATTTCACAGGATGATAATCACCGTGGAATGAAAGGTTGAACTATGGATGCAAAAGTATGTGAATTGATCAACGACCAGATCAACAAGGAACTCTACTCCGCCTATCTCTACCTCACGTTCGCCGACTACTACGCTGACGCAGGTTTGGATGGCTATGCCAACTTCTATATGATCCAAGCCCAGGAGGAGCGCGACCACGCCCTCATCTTCCGCAAGTACCTGTTGGAAAACGACGAGCTGCCCCAGATGAAGGCCATCGCCCAGCCGGACAAGACCTTCAGCGACTACATGGGTCCGCTCAAAGCAGCGCTGGAACACGAGCAATACGTCACCGGCCTCATCAACGACATCTATGCAGCAGCCGTGGAGGCGAAGGACTACCGTGCCATGCAGTTCTTGCAGTGGTTCATCGACGAGCAGATGGAAGAGGAAGACACCGCCCGTGACATGATCACCAAGATGGAGCTTTTCGGTGAGGACCGTCACTCCCTCTTCGAGCTGAATAAGGAATATGCCGCTCGGACTTACAATACGCCGAGCCCCTTGGCTGGCGAATAGCCTTCAGCATCCGCCCTTCCAACTGGAGAGATCATGGCACGCGAGCAGTTCAAATCCCGCCTGGGTTTCATCCTCATCAGCGCCGGTTGTGCTGTAGGGTTGGGAAACGTTTGGCGCTTCCCCTACATCACCGGCCAGTACGGCGGCGCTGCCTTCGTCGTGCTCTACCTCATCTTCCTCGTGTTTCTGGCCATGCCCATCATGGTCATGGAATTCGCTGTTGGGCGCGGCAGCCAGAAGGGCATCGCTCGGGCCTTCAACGTGCTCGAGCCCAAGGGAAGCAGCTGGCACCGGTTCAAGTGGGTTGGGCTGGCCGGCCTGTACATCCTGATGATGTTCTACACCACTGTGGCCGGATGGATGCTCGCCTATGTGCCGAAGATGGCCAGCATGGATTTCGCTGCGGAATCCACCACCGACATGGCCCAAGTGTTCAACACCATGATCTCCGACCCGGTGGCATTGGTGTTTTGGATGGTGGTGGCCTGCCTGATCTCGCTTCTCGTGTGCTCCTTCGGTCTGCAGAAGGGCGTGGAGCGCATCACCAAAGTGCTCATGGTGGGTCTTTTGGCCCTCATCCTGGTTTTGGTCGTACGCGCAGTGACCCTCCCCAATGCCGGGGAGGGCATCGCGTTTTACCTGCTGCCGGACTTCTCGAAGATGTTCGGCAGCCTCCAGCAATTCAGCGATGCCGTCTTCGCCGCCATGGGCCAGGCCTTCTTCACCCTCTCCATCGGCATCGGCTCCATGGAGATATTCGGCAGCTACATCGACAAGAAATACTCCCTCACCGGCGAAGCCATCCGCATCGCAGGTTTGGATACCTTCGTCGCCGTGGCCACGGGGCTCATCATCTTCCCCGCATGCTTCGCCTTCAATGTGGCCCCGGACTCCGGGCCGGGTCTCGTATTCATCACCCTGCCTGCCGTTTTCGAGCAGATGTGGATGGGAAACCTCTGGGCGACGCTGTTCTTCATCTTCATGAGCTTCGCCGCCATAAGCACGGTGATCGCCGTGTTCGAGGGGATCTTGAGCTTCTGGATGGATCAGTGGGACATGAGCCGCAAGAAGGCCGTGGCCATAAACATCGTGCTCATCCCCGTGCTCTCCCTGCCCTGCGCTTTGGGCTTCAATATCTGGTCGGGGGTGGAGCTGCCGGGCATCGGGAACATCCAGGCCATAGAGGACTTCCTCGTATCCAACAACCTGTTGGTCATCGGCTCGCTCATCTTCACCTTGTTCTGCGTTTCCAAGCGCGGCTGGGGGTGGGAGAACTTCCTAGCCGAGGCCAATGAAGGTCAGGGCATGGCGTTTCCCCGCTGGCTGCATAATTGGATGCGCTTCGGTGTGCCCACACTGATCATCGTCATCCTCATCATGGGCTGGGCACCCCTCATCCGAACCTGGTTAGGCGGCTAAGGGATTCCGGTTAACCGACTTCGATGATTGTCTCCGTGACCGCAGGAACATCTGCAGGCAGGTCGGAATCGTAGAAGCTATCCATGGCCAAAGCCAGATCCCCGTTCGCATTCATAGCCTCCATGAGCGCCCGCCAGCCGTCGGGATCGGCATAGACGAGCACTTGGCCGTTCGCCTCTTCGTCCACACCGCCAACGAAGGGGCCTGTGGTGCCGCGAACCACCACCTTCCCCGTCTCAGCCAGGGTATTCGCCCAATCGATCTGAGCATCAAGCGGGATATTGGTGGTGATGAACCCCTGGAGGAGGGTGAACAGCGGCTCTATTCCCATATCGCTCGTATAGGCACTCTCGATCAGCGTGGTCAGCATGCTGCGGTTGACCCATTGGCGAATGGCATCCACGTTATCGAATCCAAGGTCGCTGTAAGCTGTACGCGTACGCGCAAGGGCCATAGCGCGCCAGCCATCGAGGGTCTGAGTGCTCGCATCGAAGTATTCATTTGGATAATCATTCGTATAGAAGCTGTAGGTAACGGGATAGGGCACATCCACATCGATGCCGCCGAACTGATCCACGATATCCTCGAAGCCATCAAGGCCTATCTCGACGTAGAAATCGATGGGTTCGCCGATGATCTGCGACACGGCCTGGGTCTGCGCCTCAATGCCCTCGTTGGTCAAGACGTAGTTCAGCTTGCCATAGGTCCCGTCGGGAAACTGCCATTTCGTATCACGGGGAACAGTGACCTCGGTGATGGAATGGTTATCGAAATCCACATGAAGGAGCATCATGAGATCAGAATGGCCGGGCGTATACTCCTCCCATTCATCGTTGCCCACGATGAGGATGTTCTTCGTGCCTTGGGCGGTGAGGTCGAGGTTGCTTCCCTCGGAGTAGATATCATTCGCCACATCGAAGGTCTTATACTCCTGCTGGGGTTTTTCCGGCTCGGGCTCAGACCCGCATCCCGCGAGCCCGAGAACAACGGCCAGGCCCAACCCAACTGCAACCAATCGCTTCAACATGCTCTTCATCGCGCCCCGCTTCTCTCTCTTCTATTCGTACCTTGCTATTCACCGGCTACGAAGGTCTGATCCCCGTCATAGGATACCGTGCTCGGGTCGCCTCCGGCCTTGAACACCTCAAGGACCCGCTTCCATCCCTCGGGATTCTCAAAGCAGAGATACTGCTCATCCGCATAGGGGTTCAAATCACCTGCGGTGGGAGCCGTCCCCTGATAGATGGTCATAGAGTCCTTGAATCCCCAAAGCGCTTTGAGCGCCTCAAGGGAGGTGAGGTCGGTCTCCACGCATTCCGCGCAATCCAATACGGTCTTCGGCAACATGAAGACCGGAGTATCCTTCACTTTCGAGATTATGGCCTCCACGATGGTGCGCACATAGCCTTGCCGAGTCACTTCCCCACCGTCGTAAACGGTGCGTTCGCGCGCGAACACCTCGGCCTGGGCACCATTGAGGGTCTGAAGGCCGGGAAGCAAGGTGATATCCTCGTTTGTGAGCGCTTCATGGTAATCTATCTGGACGGGCACCTCCACCTCGATGCCGCCCACCGCATCCACCAGGCCCATCAATCCCGACATATGGATCTCCAGGACATGGGAGATGGGGATATCGGTGAGCTCGGACACTGCCCTGAGCACCCCAGGGGTGCCGTCGTTTGCATAGGTGTAATTCAGTTTGCCCAATGTGCCGTCATCGAATTCCCACGGGGTGTCCCGCGGGATGCTCAGAAGCGTAAGCTGACCGGCCTGTTCGTCAACACGGGCAAGCATGATCACATCGGCGCGGCCGTATTTCTCATCGGTGGGAACGCCCGCCCAGTCCGCATCGCTGCCCTCTACGCCTTCGCGCGAATCAGAGCCTATGAGCAGCATGTAATAGGGCTCGCCGGGCGTGGAGGCAACCAGAAGGCTCTCCGTTTCCGCCTGGTCCTCTTCCAGCCCCATGACGGAATCCAAACGCCATATGTACAGGAAGCAAGCTGCTGCGACCAAAAGCAGGATGGCCGCCAACACGATCACGACGTTGCGCACTCTATGTGGTTTCTTCTGGGGTACGTAGTAATCACCAGCACGCACAGGAGCTTGCTGGGTCCAAGCATCGTATTCCGCTGCATGCTCTGTTGGGGTTCCGTAGGGAGCGAAGGCGCTGGTCTTCCCTTCATGGGCGGCTTGCTGCCGGTAATACTCCTGGGGAGCCGCCTCGAAGGGGTCGTGTGCAGGCTGTTGGTTTCGCGAGGGAGCGTGCGCATGTTCCGCGGGTTTCAGGACGGAAGTCCGCTGCTCGTCGAACGGCTGATCGGACCGGGGCGCATCCTGACCCAGAAGCGTGCGGTCGAGCAGCTGTGTGCTCTGGTCATCCTGGCCGCCCTGTACGTCCCGCATCCGGTGTTGAGGTGACGCAGCATGGCGCCCGGCATGTTGTGCCGAGTGGGCATCCTGTTTCGTATCGAACGTATTCGCTTGTTCTAATGAAGTGCGGACATGTTTCCCGCTCATCATCATCCATCCTTGTTGCGCATACGGAATCGCATCCGTAGAAAGCTAAAAAGTATCAGGTCATAAGATACCTTGAATGGACCCGAAGCTCCCCCATCGCCGGTCAATGTCCATAATACATCTATCAAGACTCCAACCGATGCCCGCTGCAATCACGTTGGGTCGCCCCTCATACCTGAGGCGGCCTACAAGGAGAGGTACTCGGGCGAATGCTCAAGGGTCATGCGGATATCCATCTCGCGAGCCACGACGAAAACGACATCGGGCTGCGTCTGACGGATGGCGCTGGCAAGCGGAGTGGCATCCGCGGTCTGATTATGCAGGTCATAAGATGTGGTCACCGTGCCGAAACCGGTGCTGGCAAGCCATTTGAACGAGGTCGCGAAGGAATCCCCTACGATGAGGGCGCGGCGATCCGGGAAGACGGCTGAGCCGTTCTCCACCACGCTCTCCTCAGATGACCCATACCACGTCTCATAGAAGTTGTAGCTGGCCATGGGCCCCGCTTCGCGCATCATCTCCTCGCCATCCCGGCAGAGTACAGGCGGCCTTTTCGCCCCATTGGTTATCTTCAACCCCTCCAGATGGAACAGCGGCTCATCTACGGACTCATTGAGCATCATAAGACCGGCTCGGCTTGCATAGCCATTCTCCTTGAGCCAATCGAAGCCGGGCAGGTCGGAGAGGTCCTGGAACGGGGATCGCAGCAGTTCGGCATCGTCACCGAATGCCTCTACGGCTTTCCGGTAGGAGGCAACGGTACCCCATCCGTTCCAATGATGGTCGGTGCGATAGAAGTCCCGATAGAACTCCTCCGGATCTGCATAGGTGGTCTCAGCCAGAAAAACGTTGGGCAGACCGGCACAGGAGGACCTGAAGAAATCATAGGCCATGGACGTGGTGAAGATATCGCTTTCCAACCCGTATCCCGCATTGGCTTCGCTGCTATTGGAGCCATCCGCGATCACGAGGACGAACTCCGTGTCGGGAAAAGCCTCCGCCACATCGGCGAAGCCATCGGCAAACGTGGAAAGCTGTTCTTCAAGTGCGGGATTGACCTGCATCCATTTCTCTTGGAGCGCGTCGTATTCAGGCTCGAAATAGTAACGGGACCCGAAATACGTGGGATAGCAGTCCATGGACGTTAGGAAGGCCGAGCCGGCGATCAGGTCGCGCTGCAACTCGGCATTGGAGAGCATCGCGATGGCCTTGGTGGGAATATAGCAAGAGATCTCATCCTCAATCGCCTGTTGGAGCTGCCCCGAGGCGAATCCGCTCACCGACAGCGCCGAAGGCACATCCGCATCCACAACGCCGCCGATGAGATACGAGGCATCCTCGCTTGTGAGCCAGCTGGGAAGCGGCAGATGCGCAACACGCTGCCCCGCGAAGAGGAGCAAAGGCCCAGCGAGAACAACGCAGAACAACACCATGAAGAGCACCTGGGTGAACCTGCTTCGGCTCTTCACAGGCTCATGGGCGTTCGTGCATCGCCCGGTATCGTGTTCAGTGAATCGGCTTTCCATGGGAATCCCTAGAATTGGAAGTATATGAACGGATTATACCCGCCCGATACGATGGACATGCAGCTTAGGATCAGGATGCAGAGGAGCGCAAGGTCGCAAAGCGCATTGATCGCAGCGCATATGCGCGCACGGCCCTGCAGGGCACTCTGCGGTACCTGGATGCAGCACGGCGGCACGAAATCATTTCCCTTCTCGGGCGCTGCGACTATGGATGCGTTTTTGACGGGGATTCCCGCGGCCCATGCTTCCAACATCTTGCGGATCCACGGGAAAATGGGCGTTGACCCCACTATGAGCACGGGCAAAAGCAGGATATAGCTCCATGATTGCAGCTCCCACAACGTGGAACTTCCGGTCAGGCCATAAGCGCCGAACAGGCCGCAAGCCCATTCCACCACATTCTGCAAACCCGTCACCGAGAAGAGCAGCCAGCCGAAGAAGAACGTCAGGATACACCAGATATGGCCGAACACGCGGGGCAGCTTATCGAGCAATCTCAACAAGAAGAGCTTCTCGCACATCAGGAGCAAGCCGTAATACAGACCCCACAACAGGAAGTTCCAAGCGGCACCATGCCATATGCCGGTCAATCCCCAAACGATCATGATGTTGATCATCCAACGGGGCACCGACACCCGGGAGCCGCCCAAGGGGATGTACACGTAATCCCGGAAGAAGCTTCCAAGCGTCATATGCCAGCGGCGCCAGAATTCCGTCACCGACCGGGAGGTATAGGGGTAATTAAAGTTGCGCGGGTAATCGAAGCCCATCATCTTGCCCATGCCGATGGCCATATCGGAATAGCCGGAGAAATCGAAGTATATCTGGAACGTATAGGCAAGCACACCCGATAGGCAGCCGATGGCGCCGATGGCTGCAGCAGGTTGGGTGAGAAGCGCGTTTGCCAGGACGGCGATCGTATTGGCTAGCAGCACCTTCTTCCCCAGACCGATGATGAACAAGCGGATGCCCTGCACGAACTTATCCAGGCTTACGCTGCGGTTGGAGATCTGCGCGGCGATGTCGGAATAGCGAACGATCGGGCCCGCGATGAGCTGCGGAAACATCGCGATATACATGCCAAGGTACAAAACGTTTCTCTGAGCGGCCACCTTGGTGCGATAAACATCCACGATATAGCTGATGGCCTGCAGAGTGAAGAAGGAGATGCCGATGGGAAGCGGTAAATGCAAGTCGCACATCACCTCATGGCCGAACAGCGCGTTGATGTTCGATGCGATGAATGACTCGTATTTGAATACGCAAAGGATGCCGATGTTCGCGATCAGCGCAAGGACAAGCCAGAGACGGCTGGCCATCCTGCCGTGGTGCTCCCGGGCGCGGTCGATCAAAAGCCCTGCGAGCCAATTAATGAGGATGGAGGCCATCATCAGGAACACATAGACGGGCTCGCCCCAAGCGTAGAAGAACAGGCTGAAGACCAGAAGGATGATGTTCTTCGCTGCGCGATTGGGCGTGAGGAAGTAAACCGCCAGGAAAAGCGGGAAGAAGGCGAAAAGGAATACCGTGCTGGAAAAAACCAACGAGCATCTCTCCTGGGACGGATATGACAGCGCGAATCAGCATTATAGCCCATTGCGCCGGCGCATCCCGGCCGTCTTCAGCGCCCCGGAGAACAGCGAAGGCCGAAGGCTGCTCAGCCGTTTTTCACCACGATGCGCACCATGAGGTCAACCGCGTGCTCAATGCTATCGGAGCATCCCTCGATGGTGTTGAAGATGGCCTGCCATTTGATCACACGCAGCATGTTCACATCCTCTTTGAACAGGTCGTGGATGGCGTAAAGGTAGATGGAGTCGATACGGCTCTCCAGCTTATCCACTTCTTCAGCCCGGGCTTGGAGCTTCTTGGGTTTGCGGAACTCGCGGAAATAGCCCATGGCATCCACCAGCAGGTCGCACTCCTCATGGATGAGCTTGCACATCTCCACCGATTGGGGCTCGATGCGCTTCACGTTGTACATGAACAGATGCTTGATGCATTTCTCCAAGCGGTCGGTTATCTCGTCCAAGGCGATGACAAGCTCCACTATGTCCTCGCGGTCGATGGGCGGCAGGAAATCCTCGTTGGCCGCGTGGATGGCATCGAGCACCAGCTCATCGCAGCGCGCCTCAATGCCATGGGCCTCCTCTAAGCGCCCTTCAAGGCTTGCCGCATCGGTGAAGTTCCCGATGCAGTCCAGCAGCAGATTCGACTCCTCCGCCGCACAGGTCACCATGGACTCGAAGCACTGGAAGTAGTCGAACTGCCGCCTGTCGCGAAGCTTCTTCTTCGGTTTACCGCCTTCTGCCATAGACCTTCCCCGCTATCCTGCCGTATCCATCAGCGAATCGCAGCGGAAGCTAATTGCGGAAGATAGCCGCCATAGCGCCATCCGTGGGCATCTTATCGGCAGGCAGGACCGCAATTGAGGCGTCTTGGAGCAACGCCGCGATGCAGAAGGCATCGGCGATATCGGGGCTCGCAGGATCAAGCTTTTCGCTATCCACCGGGTCAGCGGTGGGATCGAAGTCAACCTGTCCCGTCTGGCTGTCGAAACTGCCGGGAATGCCCTTGCCTTGCTCTAAGAACAACGTGTCCACCATGCGCTCGGCCAGCATGAGGCCGATCTTCACCGGGTCATCGGAAGCCTCACCCTTGGAGGCCAGGTAACCGTAGCGCTCCTTCAGCTGAGCCAACTCCGCGTCCTGCAAGCCCTCCATGATGGCCACAGCGCCATCGCGCAGCTCCTTGCCGGAAAGGGTGGTCGGGTCTTTCATGATACCTTGATCGAGCAATTGCCTGCAGGTGCAGATCTTGCGGAACATATTGTCGTGTTCGGCATCGGTCACCAGGATGAGCGGAGCATCGTCGCCACGCAGCAACTCATCGTTCAAGGCCTTGTTCACATAGCGGAAGAACTTCTCCGCCTCTTCCTGCTTCACATCGTTGCGGGACTTATGACCATGGTATGGCGGCATATGGTCTTCCAGGCTGTAGTAATCAAGCGCCGTGGTCTCACCGTCGAATTCCTTGAAGGTCTCTGCGAAATATGCCTTCACATCCGAAGGCAACGGGATGTAGTGCACGCCGTTGTAGTCGCCATCCAACAGTGCGAAGAAATCGGTATGGAGCAGGAGCAGCTTGTAGTCCATGATGGTTTCCAAGTTGTCTTCCAGCGGCTTAAGATAATACGCATCGCCCACGGTGACCGAAGGTTCTGGGGCGATGCCCATGTTCACAACCGTCACGGAATCATTGTTCGCCAAGAACGCCAATCCTGGGGCAGCACCGAGCCAAAGCGGCAGATCCTCATGGCTCAGCACGTATTCCATACGCTCGATCAGGGGCTTGATATCGCGCTCGCTATAGGTCTCACCCAAGCGACGCAGCGCCTCTTTGAGCAGGTCCTTGAATTCTATGCGATCCCAATCCGCCTGACGGCCATCGCGCTCGGTCTTCTTAATGGGAATATAGATGGAGATGACGGGCGTCTTCGTCGGATGGGCGAAATCCTTAAGGTCATACCAAGTGGTGACGTTGATGCTCTCATCCAGCTTACGCTGGGCTTCTTTTCTTACCACAGGCTTATACATTGTGGACCCCCTTAACGCATCCCGAACATTATCGAACTGATTTCAGCATAGCTTTGCTCCTGGGATGAAGGCGGGTATCCCGGGGGCTGTTGATAAAAGGTTGCCCTCCGGTACCCAAAGGGTATGGCAACCTTACCAGGACATATACCGGATGAGCGGAATCGGGAAGGCGGAGCGAAGGCTGCGCAGCTTCTGAGCGTAACCTTCCCGATTCCGTTCATGACACGTTTATCAGGATATGCATCGGATGCATAAGAAAACCGGCGGCTGCAGGGCCGCCGGTTTCGCGCTTCGCAGAAGTGAAGCGAGGAGGAAATAAGGTGAGAGCCTAGTTGGCCTCGGGTTTCTGGGTGGACAGGAAGATCTGGATGCCCATCTGCTCGATCTGATCCTGCAGGTTCTCCAACTCGTCCACATGGGCGTCTTCGTCACGCAAGATGTCTTCCAAGATCTCCTTGGTGGCGTTATCCTTCACCTTCACCGCCAAGGCGATGGCATCGTTGTAATCCTTGACCGTCTGGATCTCCATGGCGTGGTCGTTGTCCACCTGGCTGGGAACGGAAGCGCCGATGGTCATCTTGCTCAGGTTGGAGACGACGGGCTTGCCATCCAGGAAGAGGATGCGGCTCATTAGCTTCTCGGCATGGTGCATCTCGGTCTTGGCCCGATGCTCGAAATTCTCATGGAGCTTCGCATAGCCCCAGTCCTCGCACATCTCTGCATGGAGCATATATTGATTGATGGCAGTGAGTTCGCCTTCCAGCAAGTAGTTGAGTTTATCGATGAGTTCCTTATTACCCTTCATGATGACATCCCTTCCTTAGGTGCTTTGCAGGAAGCCACCATTGCGGCTCCCCTGCCCAACAAGCCCAATTCTAGGTCTCAGGTCCCGAGGGCTTAGGACTGCCCTTCATCCGTTACCTTCTTGCAATGGATTCTGAACCGTCGCGAAAAGTAGTTCTCAACTTGGAAGGCAGGGCTCCTAAGCAGCCGCAGGAGTGGGCGTTTGACTATCGCGATGGCGCTTCGCCCACAGCCATTGAACTGCGAAGATGACGCCGATGATGCAAACGCCGATGATATCCGACAGGGTGCCGGGAACCATCATGGACAGGCCGCCAGCGACCAGGAGCAAACGGAACAGCGGGTTGATCTTCGTGAACAGGTTTCCGTTGAGCGCTGCAGCGATACCGAAAAGCCCCACCAACGAGGTCACGATGACCTGGACGAGCTCCCACCAAGCGAAGGTCCCCACCAAGATCATCACCGGATTGAACGCCAGGATGTAGGGGACGATGAAAGCGGCGATTGCCAACTTGGCAGCGTTCAGGCCCGTCTTCATGGGGTTTGAGCGGGCGATGGCGCTGCCGGCATAGGCAGCCAAGGCAACTGGAGGCGTGATGTCCGCCACGATGCCGAAGTAGAACACGAAGAAGTGGGCGGCGATGGGGTTGATGTTCATGGCGATGAGGATGGGAGCCGTGGTGGAGGCCATAATGCAATAGTTCGCCGTTGTGGGCACGCCCATGCCAAGCACGATGCAGGTGAGCATGGTGAGCACCAGCCCGATGATCGCCGCATCGCCCGCAGCGTTCACGATGACGTTCACCAGCGTGGAAGCAAGGCCCGTCACTGTGATGCAACCGGCTATCATGCCGGCCATGGCGCAGGCCACAGCCACAGCCACACAGCTCTTTGCACCGGCCTGAAGCGACTCGTAGGCGGCGGCCAAAGCCAGTTTCGCCACTGATACGAACACCTGGCCGATGGTCTCCCCTTCCTCACGTTCGCGCAGCTCGGTGAAAAAGAAATTGATGAAGCCGATGACGAAGGCACCCAGGATGGAGATGGCGGCGGACACAGCCATGGTGCGGGCACCGCTAGCAACAAGCCACACCAGGAGCACCAAAGGCAAGATGAGATAGCAGTTCTTCAAAAGATAGGAGGCCTTGGGCAGCTGGTCGCGGGGGATTCCCTTAAGGCCAAGCTTCTTCGCCTCCAGATGCACGGTGATGAAGATGCCGGCGAAGTAAAGGAGCGCCGGGATGATGGCCTTCGCGGCCACCTCTATATAGGGTATGCCCATATACTCCGCCATGAGGAAGGCGGCAGCGCCCATGATGGGGGGCATGATCTGACCACCGGTGGAAGAAGCCGCCTCCACCGCGCCGGCGAATTCCGGCTTGTAGCCCGTCTTCTTCATCATGGGGATTGTCACCGAGCCCGTGGTCACGGTGTTACCCACCGAAGAGCCCGACACCATGCCGCAAAGGGCGCTGGAGATGACGGCCACCTTGGCCGCACCGCCCGAAGACCAGCCCGCAAGACGATTCGCCAGGGAGATGAAGAAAGCGGCGATGCCGGTGCGCTCCAAAAACGCACCGAAGATGATGAAGAGCACGATGTAGGTGTAGCAGACGTTCACCGGAGTACCCAAGATGCCGTCGGTGGTGTAGAACAGGGTGTAGACCACCTGACGCAGGGCGATGAAGGGGGTGGCGCGATGGTCCAGCTGCCACCAGAAGGCGTAAGCCACCAGGCATGCAACCACGATGAGGATGGGCAGGCCCACGCAGCGGCGGCATAACTCGGCAACCACCAGCACGCCCACGACCCCGGCTACGATCTCCAAGGTTCCCAAACGAGAGCCCATGCGCAGGATATCCAGAGCATTGAAGGCGAAATAGAAGAAGCAGGCAGCGCCCACCACCATGATGACAACGTCGTACCAGGGGATGTAATTGGGGCGCACCTTGCCCTTGCGGATGGGATACATGAGATACCCGATGAGCACGATGCAACCGACGAAAAGCGTCAGCTTGGTCTGGGGCAGCGCCGTGCTGAATAAGGTCATACCGATGCAATAGACCGAGAACAGGGCCATGAGCACGGAGATGACGACCTTCGGCTTGCCCTCCCAGATGCGCGTGTTCGACTCCTTGTCGTACTTGCGCATGATCTCGTCCACATTGGCTTCGGTATCGCCTTGTTCGCTGAGCGCTATCTCCTCGCGCACCGCCTCCCCGGTGGCAAGGGAGCTGTTATCCAAGACGGCAGCGAGGCTCTCCCCTTCAGCGTCTTCGGACATCACCGCGGCGGCGTCGGCCGCCTCAATGGCCTCTTGGGCCGTATCAGCCGCTTGCGCATTCTCCGTTACACCCACCGAAGCCGCCAGATCGGCCCCATCGGCAGGCTCGGCCACAAGGGCCATGGTGCCGTCGTCTTCACTGCCGTATTTCTTTTTGAACAACCCCATAAACCGCTCTCCACTCTACCGAGAAGTCGCAATGGGGCATCCCCATTGCGACTTCGGCATTGCTCTTCTGTTGCTTTGCGCCTAGGGCGCGCTGAGAACTATTCGGTGAATACCGTGATGTTGTTCTCCTTGAAGAACTTAGCAGCACCGGGATGATACGGCACGGAAGTCACGGAACCGGCCTTCTCGATGCTCAGCTCGTCGTACTTGGCATGGGCGGAGGAAGCAGACGGATCGTCGGCACCGGCGAAGATGTCGGAGACGAAGGCGTAAACCGCGTCCTCGGACACATCGTTGGAGGCGATGATCACAGCGCTCACAGCCACGGTGACCGTATCGGTGTCGATGCCCGCATAGGTGCCAGCGGGGATGACGGACTCAACGTAGTAGGGGGACTGCTCGATGAGCTGATCCACATGCTCCTGGTCCAAAGAGACCAGATAGGCCTGCTTGGTGGCGGAGAGGTCGGTGATAGCCGTGGTGGGGGCGCCGGCCACGATGAAGGCGGCGTCGAGCTGGTCGTTCTTCAGAGCGTCAACGGAATCGCCGAAGTTCTGCAACGTGGCGGTGATGTCGTTCTCGGTGATGCCATAGATACCCAGGATGTCGATGGCGTTGAAGTACACACCGGAATTGGGGGCGCCGATGGAAACGCGCTTGCCGGCCAGGTCTGCCACGGACTTGATCTCCGGATCGCACGTCACGATCTGCACCTGCTCGTCATAAAGGGAAGCAACGGTGCTGAAGCCGGAGATGGGCTGGCCTTCGAAGATGTTGGTGCCGTTGTAGGCATAGGCCATGACGTCGGACTGGGAGAAGCCCAGCTCGGCCTGAGCGTCCTCGATGGCTTCGATGTTGGCCTTGGAGCCATCGCTGGTCAGGGCCACCACGTTCACGTCAGCATTGTTGGTGGCATGGTTGGCGAGCACCTGGCCGAAGGCGTAGTAGGTGCCGCTCTGACCACCGGTGCTGAAACGCAGCTCCTCGTTGCCGGAAGCCGCAGCGGAGCTGCTCGCACCCGCACTGCTGGCAGCGCTGGAGCTGGCGCCACCCGAAGAGCAGCCCACCAGCGCAAATGCCAAGGCCGCAACCAAAGCAGCGCTCAGCAGAAGCTTCTTGCTAAGTTTCTTCATAATGATCCTTTCTTCCCTCCTGGATGGAAGCGAGCTGCCCATACCCAGGGCCTTCCGGCGCGCTCCCTTTCATGTTCCTACATGAGATTCGTGTATTGTAGCCTATACTTCAGCACGCTAAAGCGACAACTTGGGCCACGTGCCCGAATGCTGGGGTTTTTTCGACCAAAGGACGCTACAGCGCAGCTTGGCGCGCTATTTGGCCTTTCCCTGGTTGGCAACTTTGTTGATCTTGGCCTCTATCACCGCAGGATCGCCCAAGTACTCTTTGGAGAGCACGTTCATATCCTTATCGAAGGTGTACACCAAAGGCACGCCGGTGGGGATGTTCAACCCCACTATCTCCTCTTCTGTGAGGCCATCGAATTGCTTCACCAACGAACGCAGGGAATTGCCATGGGCCGCTATGAGCACCCGTTTACCCGCCTTCATCTGCGGGAGGATCTGCTCCTCGAAATAAGGCCAGGTGCGGGCGATGTTGTCCTTCAGGCATTCCGCATAGGGGATCTCCTCAGGGGGCACATCGCGGTAAGCCGGCTCACCATGGGCATCGCGCGGGTCCCCCGGCTCCAGGGCGGGCGGCCGCGTATCGAAACTGCGGCGCCAGATCTTCACCTGGTCCTCGCCATATTTTGCCGCGGTCTCGGATTTATCCAGACCCTGAAGGGCCCCGTAGTGGCGCTCGTTGAGCCGCCAGGATTTCTCCACCGGAAGCCAATCCCGATCAAGCTGGTCAAGCACGATCTGCAAAGTATGGATCGCCCGCTTCAGGTAGCTCGTGTAGCACAGGTCGAAATCATAGCCCGTCTCAGCAAGAGCCCGGCCGCCTTCGGCCGCCTCAGCGCGACCGGCATCGGAAAGATCCACGTCGGTCCACCCGGTGAAGAGATTCTTCTTGTTCCATTCGCTTTCTCCGTGACGGATAAGCACCAAGGTCATGGTTTCGTCGGCCATCATGGCTCCTTCTATCGGTTGCAGGATATATAAATGATACTTCAGATTCCGAGTCGGGGTGGTCACCATAGCCGCAAAACGCATTAACACGCCCCGGGCGTGGTCAAAATTTCCAGCTATTCGCGGTTTTGCTCCTATCGGATGAATGTGACGTCAGCAAAACCCCAGGTCGCAGATTTCCGAAAGCGCGAAGGGAGCCGAAAAGACCCTCAAGCGTCTCAAAAAACCTCGAATAACTGGAATTATTGACCAAATCCAGGAGGGCGCGACCGCCTGCCTCAGGTGGAGCGCGTGCGCGCGGCCGTTCGCAGCGGGAAAAGTACCACTGGCTATTTCTCCCCTTGCAACTGCGGCTGCACCGTCAAAATCGGTAGCGCATTTCAATGATGCTCCCGGAATGCCGCGGCAGACCGGAAGCGGAGAAAACTCTGGAGAACTCTTAAGTGAGTGCCGAAGGTGCAAGGTGCGGCAAGGCCGCGCCGAATCTCTCAGGCAAACGGACAGAGGTGCATGCTTATCTTTCAGCTTGCCTGCCCGCGCACTGTCTTCCCCAGAGTCTTCTGAAGACCAGGAGGAGGAAACGTGGAAGAGGCATTGCTCGGTATCGTCACCACCATCAACAACTATCTATCGAACTACGTGCTCATTATCTTGCTGCTCGGCATGGGCGTGTGGTTCACCATCCGCACCAAGGGCATCCAGTTCCGCTGCTTCGGCGAGGGCTGGCGGCGGCTGTTCGGAGACTTCTCCCTACGTGGCGGCAAGCAGGGCGGCGGCATGACGTCGTTCCAGGCCTTGGCCACAGCCATCGCCGCCCAGGTGGGCACCGGCAACATCGTAGGCGCTTGCGGTGCCATCATCATCGGCGGCCCCGGCGCCATCTTCTGGATGTGGGTCATCGCCCT
>CAZKKN010000015.1:0-39741 GCA_964553375.1 uncultured Eggerthellaceae bacterium
CGCGCGTGTTCGGCATCACGAATGTGCTGGGCAGCCCCGTGGCTCGGGAGTCCGATGGGGTGATCTACACCAAAGCCAACAAAGAGATAGCTGTGGCATCTACGAAGTCGTTCCTTGGCCAGGTGGTAAGCCTCACCCTGCTGGGGCTTCTTTTGGCCCAAGCGAAAGGCAAGCTGCGCATGAACCAGGTGCGCCTCCTGTTCCGGGAGCTGGCCGATACCGCAGAGCAGGTGGAGAGCATCTTGGCCGACACCTCCGCCATAGATGAGGCGGCGGAAGCCTGCAAGGATGCCGCGAGCGCGCTTTTCATCGGCCGCGGTATGGGGGCGGCTGTAGCGCGGGAAGGAGCGCTCAAGCTGAAGGAGATAAGCTATCTGCATGCCGAGGCCTACGCGGCGGGGGAGATGAAGCATGGTCCCATCGCCTTGATCGACGAGGGCTTCCCCGTCATCGCGATTGCGACGGAGAGCCCGGTGTATGACAAGGTGATCTCCAATCTGGAGGAAAGCCGCAGCCGCGGTGCGCTCGTGGTGGCCGTGGCTACCGAGGGCGACACTTCCATTGAGAACCATGCCGATTACGTGATTTACGTGCCCAAGGTGAACGATAAGTTCTCAGCCATCACGGCCAGCGTGCCGCTGCAGCTCCTTGCGCGCTCCATCGCCGTGAAGCGCGGATGCGACGTGGATCAGCCGCGCAATCTCGCCAAATCGGTCACGGTGGAGTAGGGACATGGAAAGCAGCTACCCCCCTTTGACCGTTGATGATGCCCGGATGCAGCTGATGGGCGAGGACATCGGACCCATGGCCGTCGAAGAGGACGAAGAAACAGCGGAGACCGAAACGGTTGAAGGGTCCCTCGATCAGACCGGCGATACGCCTCCTGAAGATGAGCCACGGCTTGCAGATGAAGGGACCGTGGGGTTGGGCATCGACATCGTGGAGATAGAACGCATGAAGAATATCCTGCAGCGGCGCCCTGCCTTCGCTGATCAGGTGTTCAGCGAAGAGGAGCGCGCCTACTGCCGCCAGACCGCCAATCCACCAACCCATTACGCCATGCGATTCGCCGCCAAAGAGGCGGTGGTGAAAGCGCTCGGCACCGGGTTTTCCCGGGGCATCTGGGTGCGCGACATCGAGGTGGTGCGGGCGAAGAACGGCCGCCCTTCGGTCAAGCTCTACGGTCGCGCGAAAGACGTTGCCGAAGAACAGGGGGTGTGCGAGCTCTCCTTGTCCATGTCATATACTAAACGCGACGCTGTGGCCTGCGCCATGGCGGTGACCGAAGCCTCGCTGAAGGCGACTGAGAAGCGCAAGGACCCTATGGAGGAGTTGGCGCGGCAATTCAAGGAAACGAGGAAGATCCTCGATGAGCTGTGATCTCTCTTTGCCGCCTCTGGCGCGCGATGCCAACAAGTATACCCGCGGTAAAGCGGTGATCGTGGCCGGCAGTGCCCGTTATACGGGTTCGGCTGTGCTCGCGGCTTGCGCCAGTGAACGCATAGGCGCAGGCTACACGGAGGTTATCACGGTACCCGAGGCGATGCCTTTAGTGCGAGCCGCGTCCCCTTCGCTTGTGGTGCTCGATGCTACCAGTTGGGACCCTTCGGTTCTGGCCGAACAGCGTGAAGGAAAGCCTCAGGCGGTCTGTTTGGGTTCAGGGTTCGAAGGCAACGATGACGAGCGCGCCTTGACCGCAGCAGTGCTGCGCCAGGCAGCGTGTCCATTGGTGATCGACGGCACGGCGCTTTCCTTCCTTGGCCAGGAGCCTTTCTTGGAGTTGCTCGATCGTCGTTGGGAAAAGGGTGCGGCAACGGTGGTGACACCCCACCTGGGCGAGGCTGCACGCCTCTCTGCGGCTTTGGACCTGAAGGATGCGCATCCGAAAGACCAAGCGGTCGCCTTGAGCCATGCCCTTCAGGCGATCGTTGTTCTCAAGGGCCCAGTGACCTATGTAAGCGATGGTGCGACCACGCGTCTCATGAACGAGGGCACGCCGGCTTTGGCTAAAGCGGGGACGGGGGACGTGCTTGCCGGGATGATGGCCGGGCTGCTCGCCCAAGGCAAGGAGGCGTTCTCGGCTGCTTTCGCCGCAACGGTCTTCCATGCCCGGGCTGGTAAGCGGGCGGCAGCCCAGGTCGGCGAGCGATCGGTCATTGCGGAGGATGTGATCGAGGCCATCCCTGCTATCATCGAGGAATCCTCGGATACCCCTGGTGCTTGGAGATGAGCGGAAGCGGAAGGGAGCCCTATGGGCGAATCATTGAATCTCTTCGATGAGGAAGAGAATGCCCGTCAGCGCATAGAGGCGCTGCGAAGCGAGATCAACCACCATACGTTTCTCTACTACGTGAAGGATGCGCCGGAGATTTCCGATGGCGCCTTTGACTCCCTCGTCCATGAATTGCGTGAGCTGGAAGCAGCCCACCCGCAGTTCTATGACCCCAATTCCCCCACTCAGCGGGTGGGAGGCGCTGTGGGCGATCAGTTCGCCCCGGTGGTGCACGAGGCGCGCATGTATTCGCTCGACGATGCCATGGACTTCTCCGAATTGGACGCTTGGATGGAGCGTACCAAGGAGGCATTGGGCCATTTCCCGGAAGTGGTCTGCGAGCTGAAGATCGACGGAAGCGGCATCGCCTTGACCTACGATGGGGGTCAGCTCGTCCAGGCCTCCACTCGAGGGGATGGCACCACAGGGGAGGATGTGACCGTGAACATCCGCACCATACGGGATGTGCCTTTGAGCTTGCGCGAAGAGGGGAGCACGGGCCTTGTGCGCCCCGGGGCCTTCGAAGTGCGCGGCGAGGTATATATGCCCAAGAGCAGCTTCGCGAAGCTCAACGAAGCCGCCGAGGCTCAGGGAAAGCGCCCCTTCGCCAACCCGCGCAACGCCGCTGCGGGGAGTCTGCGTCAGAAAGACCCCACCATAACCGCCCATCGCGATCTGGCAACCTATATCTATGCCATCGCCGATGACCAGGCCATCGCTGCCGAGACCCAGTACGGGTTCTTACAGTGGCTCCAGGCTTGCGGCTTCCATGTGAATCCCGATGTGCAGCTGTGCACCACGGAAAGCCAGGTCCGCGATTTCTGCGAGGAATCCCTGAAGCGCCGGGATGCGCTGCCCTACGACATAGATGGCGTGGTGGTGAAAGTGAACTCCTTCGCCCTCCAGCGCCAGATGGGTTACACCTCCCGGGCACCTCGCTGGGCCATCGCCTTCAAGTTC
Organism: uncultured Eggerthellaceae bacterium; assembly: GCA_964553375.1. GTDB lineage: Bacteria > Actinomycetota > Coriobacteriia > Coriobacteriales > Eggerthellaceae > UBA9715. Next base: position 3,233 of record CAZKKN010000015.1, read on the forward strand.
CCGCCTGAAGAGAAGGCAACGAAGCTTCTGGACATCACGGTTCAGGTCGGCCGTACGGGAGTGCTCACGCCTGTGGCCGAGCTGGAGCCTGTGAGCGTTGCCGGCTCTACGGTCTCGCGTGCCACGTTGCACAACGAAGACGAGGTGCATCGCAAGGACGTGCGCATCGGCGATACGGTGATCGTGCGCAAAGCGGGAGATGTGATTCCCGAGGTGCTGGGGCCGGTGCTCTCCTTGCGCCCTGACACGGCGCTTCCCTGGTCCATGCCGGAGAGATGCCCCAGTTGCGGCAGCCCGGTGGTGCGCGAGGAAGGCGAAGTGGCTTTCCGTTGCATCTCCATCGATTGCCCGGCTCAGGCCCAGGAGCGTCTCGTTCACTGGGCGACTCGCGGCGCTTTGGATATAGACGGCATGGGAGACGAGATAGTGCGCGCCTTGGTGCAATGCGGACGCTTGCGCGATGTGGCCGACTATTACTCCCTGGATGAGGACGAGTTGGCTGCCCTTGATATGGGCCGCGTGAACAAGAGCGGCGAGCCCATCCGCATGGGCCACACGGTGGCGAAGAAGCTGATGGAGCAGATAGAGCAAAGCAAGCACGCCGCCTTCGCCCGGGTCTTGTTCGGGTTGGGCATACGCCATGTGGGGAAGACCATGGCTGAGGCTTTGGCGGCAGCCTATCCTTCCATGGAGGCTTTGCAAGGGGCAAGCGAAGAGGAACTCTCATCGGTGGAGGGCGTGGGGCCGAAGATCGCCCATTGTATCTACACGTTTTTGCGCATCCCGGAAAACCAGCAGGTCATATCCCGTTTAGGCCGCTTTGGCGTGACCATGGCCGTAGACGTGGAAGACGTGGAGGATCTGCTGCCGCAAACCTTGGCCGGGATGACCTTCGTCCTTACCGGCACGCTGGTGAAATCCGGCATGACCCGCGATGAGGCGGCAGAGGCCTTGAAAGCGCGAGGGGCGAAGGTCTCAGGTAGCGTATCGAAGAAGACGAGCTATGTGGTGGCGGGAGAGCAAGCCGGTTCGAAATACGACAAGGCACTGGTCTTGGGCGTGCCGGTGCTCGATGAGGACCAGTTGCTTGCGACCCTTGAAACGGGTGAGGTTCCCCGATGAACATCGAGTACCTCAACGAGTTCGCCTATCTGGCAGAGACCCTGAATTTCCGCAAGACGGCCGACCATTTCTATGTGAGTCGTTCGGTCATAAGCCGGCATATGGCGGCTTTGGAGGATTCCATCGGCACCCGGCTTTTCGAGCGCGATGCCCACGGGGTGAAGCTCACCAATGCCGGGGAGGTCTTCTATCGCGAAGCCAAGACCCTGCTGCGCGATTGGAGCGTTGCCCTTGACCGGGTGAAGAACCTCCAAAGCGAAGGGGACAAGCTCGTTCGCATCGGGTACCTCCGCAATGGTTGCCGCCCCTTCCTCGTGCGCTTCGTCAACCATATGGCCACGGAATACCCTCAGATCCACCTGTCGCTTCTTTGCATGGATTATCACGAGCTGAACAGGGCTTTGGACGATTATGCGGTGGATATCGCCTTGGGCATCAATGTGGATCCTTCTATTTCGCGCAACTACCGGAACACCCCTGTTTACGAGGATTGCTTCTTCGCTCTTTGCTCACGCACCCATCCGCTTGCGCGGCGGGGTGGTCCCGTGGCATTGGCGGACCTCACTGATCAGAAGCTCCTGATTCCCGAGAGCTACGTTTCCACTGGTTTGAGCTCTCTGGTTGAGAAGCTGGTGGATGAGCAGACCTTAGCCGCCGCCCAAACTTACTACCGCGATTTGGACCTGCTATACCTGAAGATCCAAACCGAGGGATACGTTGCATTCGTATCGCGGCTCAATGCGGCTTTCTTCGAGGATTACCTGGCCATCTTGCCATTCAGCGACTTCGATGCGAGCTTCACCATCAGCGCTTTCTATCACGATAATTTCCGCGGGGCCGCCTACGAGTGCTGCCGCGAGGGCTTTCTCTGGTGTCGCAATGAGATTGCGGCAAACAGCGCTGATGCTCCCTTCAAGCTGATATCCGAGCACTGACCCAGTGCTTCTCCTTCCGGTCGCATTTATTGCAAGGGGCGTGCGTTTGCTGCACCTTCAGGGTCGAAGGCTGGCCTCTATACTTGGAATCAGGCGAATCGGGCACCTGGGATCAGGAGAGTCCATCATCCTATTCGGAGGGGTCCCAGGTGCTTGTTCGCGCCCAACTCCTCTCGCGCCGAATCCTAAAAAGTTCTTCATCTTTAACTTCCTCGTGGTGTAACTTATGGATTTACCTGCCTTTTATACCGTTGGATTGCAATTATCTCCACGTCATTGATTTTTCTGTTACTATTACTAGGCCAGTTTGGCGTAAAGACGAAAGGAGCTTCGATTATGGCATTACCTAAGATGACCGAGGAGCAGCGCAAGGAAGCGCTCGCAAAGGCTGCTGAGACGCGCAAGAAGCGCGCCGAGGTTCGTGAGAAGATCAAGGCCGGCAAGCTGACCGCTAAGAAGGTTATGAGCCAGCGTAGCGATCCCGTTGTGGGCAAGATGCGCGTAGTGCAGTTCATCACGACGTTCCCCGGTTATGGCAAGGCGAAGGCAGAGAAGATCATGACCGAGATCGGCATCCCCGAGGGTCGTCGTTTGGCCGGCCTGGGTGAGAAGCAGGCTGCTGCTCTGGTTGAGGCTCTCAGCTAATCGGACTCTTTTCTGGTAATAAAAAGGCCCTCCTTCGGGAGGGCTTTTTCTTTGTCCGGATGAGGGGATCTTCCTATGGATAGAGGCAAAAGAAATGAATGATGGAGATTCGCGCCCTTCATCATGCACAGCGGTGGTATAACTGAAAGCAAAATATACCTGTTTGACAATATAGCGAAACAAGAATAATATTTTCTGCATCGTTTCTATTGGATCACTAGGAAGGGGAATCGATGAAGAAACGTTTATCTTTGATCGTTGGGGTGGTGGCCGCCTTGGCTTTGGTGGCTGCTTTGGTAGGTTGTTCTTCTGGCAGCAATGGCTCGTCCAGCGCCAGTGCCAGCTCCGCGAGCGCTCAGGCTTCTGGCGAGGCCGTTGAGCTGCAGATCTTCGCTGCTAACTCGCTTTCGAAGGCCATGGCTGAGGCCCAGGAGCTCTATACCTCCATCTATCCCAATGTGACCTTCGCCGATACCCAGTACAAGGCTTCCGGTGAGCTCAACTCCATGCTGGCCGGTGGTGCTTATGCCGACATCGAGATCACGGCCTCTAAGGGCACTATGGATACGGCTGAGAAGGAAGGTTATATCGATGCGGGCACCCGGGTGACCATGTTCACTAACGAACTCGTCATGGTGACTTCCGAGAACAATGCCGACATCACCGAGATCACCCTGCAGGATATCGCCACGGGTAATTACACCGTAGGCGTAGGGGATGACTCCGTCCCGGCTGGCAACTATGCCAATCAGGCCCTGTCCACAGTAGGCTGCTTTAACGACCCCGATGGCAAGGTTGGTAGCGAGAGCGCCGGTAAGGCCAACTCCACCGATGCATATGCAGGCACACCCCTTGCCGGTAAGGTGAACACCCAGACCTCCGTGGGCAATGTGTGCAAGCTGGCCGAGTCCGGCGAGGTGCAGATCGCTTTCGTCTATAGCTCCGACGTGGAGCGCTTCGGTGGCGTGAAGGTGGTAGGCGTGGTTCCCGCAGACACCCACAAGGCCATCACCTATCCTGGTGCTGTTTGCGCCCAGTCCAACTATAAGGAGCAGGCCGAGGCGTTCATCAATTGGTGCCTCACCGACAAGGATGTCCAGGAGATATGGCAGAAGTGGGGCTTCACCCTGGCTGCCTAAAGGATGTTTTATTGAATTGCTGGTAGACTTAGACTGCTCTTGTAGAAGAGAACGCTCGAAGGAGCCGGCTCGTCCGGCTCCTTTCTGTGGATGAGGATGGGGATGGCAAAACGATTCATAGCGAATGCTCTGGTCTTGATCCTGGTTCTGGTGGTTTGCGCCACAGGCCCGCTTCAGGCTTGGGCTGCATCTCTGGTGAAGGCTGAGGCAACTAAGGCCGAGGTAAGCACCGAGGGCGTGGTGGTCTCTTCCGACGAGCTCTCCGTCGTCCGTGATGAGGCGCCTTTCGCCATCGCTGATTTCGACCGGGCTAATGTGGGGTCGAATCGCGCCATTGACGGCGCGTATCATGGTTACGCCTACTATATAGGCAAGAAGGCCCAGGGCCTGATGTACATGGTCACTGACAAGGCTGTGGTGGTCTATGTGGATTCGACTCAAGCCCAGGCGGCCGAGTTCGACTTGGCATCCGCCGATGATATCGCCCTCCTACAGAGCCTCATCGTGGCCATCGATGACGTGGCTTCCCATGGGAACGCCCCCATTCGCGATGGGGTGTCCTGGTATTTCACGGAGGTCCGGGAGAACCTGCTGGATGGTGTGCGCTACGATTTCTCGCAGGAGATAGACGACGGCTACTATAACCTCATCGTGGGAGACGATGGCGCCGATGTCACGGCTGGTTCGAGCCTTCTTTCAACCCAACCCTCCTTTGCCTGCTTCGCGAACCTCGTTCCCTCTCATCAGGCCTCTATCGTTGCCGCTCCTAGCTGGGCCGAGCAACTGGGGGCTTTCATGGGCACCCTTGATTGGTCGCCTCTTTGGGTCACTTTGAAGACCACGCTCACGGCCATCCTGTTCATCTTCGTGCTAGGTTTGGCCTGCGCTTATCTCTGTCTTCATGTTTCAACGCGCACCAGGTCCATCTTAGACACCATCTTCACCATCCCCATGGTGCTGCCTCCCACGGTTTGCGGCTTCCTGCTGCTTTTGGCTTGCGGTTCCAACACCGCTTTCGGACGCTTCTTCATAGATATAGGCTTTCCGCTCATCTTCAGTTGGCCGGCCACGGTGATCGCCGCTGTGGTGGTGGCCTTCCCCTTGATGTATCGCAATGCCCTGGGTGCTTTCGAGAGCCTCGATCCCAATATGATCGACGCCGCACGCACCTTGGGTTGGCGAGAATCGCGCATCTTCTTCAAGCTCATGCTGCCGCTTTCGTGGTCATCCATCGCCGCCGGCACGGTGCTCGCCTTCGCCCGGGCCCTTGGTGAATTCGGCGCAACGCTGTTCTTGGCCGGCAACTATCTGGGCATCACCCGCACTATCCCCATAGCCATCTATTTCGAGTGGATGAACGGCAACAACGAGGTGGCCATCTTCTGGACCATCATCTTGGTGATATTCAGCTTCATCGTGATCATGTTCATCAACCTATGGAGCCGCCATACCACGCGTTACCGGAAAGGGGCCGTTGAGGAATGAGCTTGACCGTCGATATAAAGAAGCACTTCCCTTCTTTCGATCTGGAGGTGGCCTTCCAAGCAGAGGATGAGGTCTTCGGGCTTCTGGGAGCATCGGGCTGCGGGAAGTCGCTCACCATGCGTTGCGTGGCAGGCATCGAAACGCCTGATGAGGGACGCATCGTTGTGAATGATCGGGTCTTCTTCGACAGTGCGGCGAAGGTGAATCTGAAGACCCGTGAGCGCAAGACGGCGCTCCTGTTCCAGAATTACATGCTGTTTCCCAATCTGACGGTGGCTCAGAACGTGGGTGCGGGCATTCCGACGGATATCGCTGCAGACGAGCGGGATAGGAGAGTGGGGGCGGAGCTCAATCGCTTCGACTTGACCGCTTTCGCCAAGCGCTATCCGGCTCAGCTCTCCGGTGGTCAACAGCAGCGTGTGGCCTTAGCCCGCATGTTGGCTGCCCGTCCCGGCATCCTGATGCTCGACGAGCCCTTCTCGGCGCTGGACGCACATCTCAAAGGGGTGTTGGAGCAGAATCTCACGAGCCTTTTCGACCATTTCGATGGCACCATCCTCTATGTGAGCCATGACATCGATGAGGCCGTGCGCTTCTGCGATCGCATAGCGGTAGTGGAGCGTGGCCACATCATGGAGGTGGACAGTTCCCGGGAGCTCATCGACGATCCCAAGTCCGTGGCGGGGCTGAAGCTTTCCGGCGTGAAGAACGTAGCCAATGTGGATCGCGTAGATGAGCATACCGTGCGCTGCGAGCACTGGGGTATCGACCTCAAGGTGCCTGGCGAGGTAGCTTCGGATGTGAAAGCCATAGGGATACGGGCTGCTTATATCGAGCGGGCCGACGAGCCAGGATGCAATGTCTTCCGTGTGCGTGTGGACAACACGAGCGATTCCCGCTTCGACCGCATGTGCCTGCTGCGCTTCCTCGACCGCAATGCCGATGCCGAGCCTCTGGTGGAAGGCCATGAGCAAGAGGTCCATTTCCTCCATCAACGCCTCTATTGGCGCATGAATCTGCAGGGAAGCGGCCCGCTGCCTCAAACGGGAGACGAGTTGCTCGTTCGCATCCCGCCAGAGCGCATCTATGTCGTTTGCCGCTGATTGGGCAGGAGCGTCTCTTCGCGTTGCCCGCCAAAGCAGAAAAGGAAGAGCGTGAGCGGCAAGCGGTCTATGCTCAGGAGAGGGCATTCCAGGATGGACGGTTGAAGTTATCCGCGAATTGGAATAAAGTAGCGGGTACATTTCCGACTCCGAAGGGATGAAAATGAGGGACGGGCACGGCCGCATCATCGATTATCTGCGTATCTCGCTGACGGACCGCTGTAACTTCCGCTGCATCTATTGCATGCCGGAAGAGGGCGTGGACGCTTTGAGCCATGAGGAGATCCTGCGTATCGAGGAGATCGAGGCCATCGTGCGCGTCGCGACGCGAATCGGCATCCGCTCCGTGCGTTTGACCGGCGGTGAGCCGCTGGTGCGCAAGGGAGTGGTGGATTTGGTGGCGTCTTTGAAGGCCATGGACGGGATCGAGAACATCTCCCTGACCACTAACGGCGTGCTGCTGCCGGGGATGGCCGCCGATTTGAAGCAGGCCGGCCTTTCGCGGGTGAACATCTCCTTGGACACCTTGGACCCGGCGCAATTCACCGAGATCACCCGAGTGGGGCAATTGGAGTCCACCTTGAAGGGCATCGACGCCGCTTTGGAGACCGGATTCAATCCGGTGAAGATCAACGCCGTCACTGTGCGCAGTTTGGATCAGGATTTCCTGGAGTTCGCCAAGATGTCCATCGACCGGCCGCTTCATACGCGCTTCATCGAGTATATGCCGGTGGGGGAGTCCAGCGGATCGGATGGTTCCGGTTGGGGGAAGCAGGATGTGATTCCCAGTGAGGAGCTGCTCCAGATCATCAATGAGCGGGCTTCAGCGGAGGGGCTTCCTGCTTTGGTTCCGTTGGATGGCGATGAAAAGCCGTTGGGTTGGGGTCCGGCCCGGTACTTCCAGTTCCCCGGCGCTCAGGGCACCGTGGGCTTCATCTCGCCTCTTTCCCGCCACTTCTGCAGCGAATGCAATCGCCTGCGCCTCACCGCCGATGGGAAGCTGCGTCCCTGCCTTTTCTCGGATGAGGAGATAGATGTGCGCAGCGCCCTGCGCGAAGGCGGCGAGGATGCGGTCTATGAATGCTTCTTGGAGGCTCTGCATCTGAAGCCCGATGAGCATCATGATAAAGTTGGTACGGAGCGCAATATGAGCCAGATAGGTGGTTAGAATGACCGAGCAGTTGACCCACATAGACGAGAAGGGCGATGTGCGCATGGTGGATGTGTCCGCCAAGCCGGATACGGAGCGCATCGCCGTGGCCGAGGGCTTCATCTCCATGAAACAGGAGACCTTGGACCTCATCGTGGAGGGCAAGGCGGCTAAAGGCGATGTGCTAGCCTGCGCACGGGTGGCTGGCGTGATGGCCGCCAAGCAGACGAGCAGCCTGATTCCCATGTGCCATCCTTTGAACATCACCAAGGCGAAAGTGGAATGCGATCCGGTGTTCGCTGGGGAGCGCGAAGATGGGCGCGTGGGCATCCATATAACCACCACCTGTGGCGTTACCGGCAAGACCGGCATTGAGATGGAGGCGCTCACAGCGGCAAGCGTGGCATGCCTCACGGTCTATGACATGTGCAAGGCGGTTGACCGCGGTATGGAGATAAGCGATATACGCCTGCTTAAGAAAGACGGCGGCAAGACCGGCCTGTGGCTGCGGGAAGCCTAGGCCCTCGAAGAAGGTCCAAGATGAACGAAGACCATTCCAAAGTGGGGGAGGCGCTGCGTGATTACCATCAGGTGCGCTTCGGCCACGGCGTGCGTCTCTCGCCGCAGTGTTCCATAAACGGCCAGGTGATCTTGGGGAATGATGTCACCGTTTTCGCCGGCGCCCACATTCGGGGTGATTGTGCAGCCATCTCCATCGGCGATGGCACGAATATACAGGAGAACTGCGCTCTTCACGTAAGCGGGGGGATGCCTTTGTCGATTGGGCGCGATTGCACCGTTGGCCATGGGGCCATCGTGCACGGATGCACCATAGACGACAACGTGTTGGTGGGGATGGGTTCCATCGTCATGGACGGGGCGCATATCGGTCGCGATTGCCTTATCGCTGCCGGTGCCGTGGTGACCGAAGGCAAGGAGTTCCCGCCGCGCAGCCTCATCATGGGTGTTCCTGCCCGTGCGGTGCGTGAGCTCTCTGAGGAGCAACTGCAGTCGCATGTCACCTCGGCGGCCCTTGACTACCAAGAGGTGGCCCGGGCCATGGAGGCCGAGGGCTTGCTGGACGAGCCGGCCCAGGGAACGGACATCTGGCCCGTCCAGTGAGGCCCATGGCTCTCTGCTTCTACCTGCATCGCTCGGAGAATCCCGATGGACGCGCCCTTTGTGCATTCTGAGGAGCCTGCCCTGGAAGTCCATTTGCACTTCCGGGGAAAGGTGGTATCATAGGCAAGCTGAAAAACAAGTGAAGCTGCGTTTTAAGCGCGGTTTCCACCTGGTTCGGCGCTCGATGTAGCCGATGGGTTCTGCGAATAATGGTCGGTTTCGACCTTCTCCGCTTCCCGTCTGCTATGGCGGGTTTTTTATTGGGCCGAGTTCGCAACTCGGCAGATGGAAAGAAAGCAGGTGAGCGCGATAGCAGCTCAGGAGCCCAGGCTCAACGAACAGATAACCGTGCGAGAGTGCCGGTTGATCGGCTATGACGGCAGCCAGATGGGAATCTATCCCACAGCTCAGGCCCGTCGCATCGCCGATGATGAAGGCCTTGACCTGGTGGAGATCGCCCCTAACGCCGATCCCCCCGTGTGCCGCATCATGGACTATGGCAAATACAAGTACGACCAAGCCATCAAGGCCAAGCAGGCGCGCAAGAACCAGAGCAAGATAGAAACCAAGGAGATGAAGTTCCGCCCGAAGATCGACATCGGCGATTACACCACCAAGAAGAAGCATGTGCTCCGCTTCTTGGATCAGGGCAACAAAGTGAAGATAACCATCATGTTCCGCGGTCGCGAGATGTCGCATCCGGATCAGGGTTTGTCTATTCTCGAGCGACTGGCCGACGACTTGAAGGACGTGGCTGTCATCGAGAGCCCTCCGAAAATGGAGGGGCGCAATATGTTCATGCTCATCGCTCCTTTGCCCTCGGCGGCGAAAAAGAAGAAGAGCGAGGCGAAAGACACAGAAGGAAAGGACGAGTAAATGCCTAAGATGAAGACGCATCGCGGTTCCGCCAAGCGCTTCCGCGTAACCGGATCCGGTAAGATCATGCGCGCCAAGGCCTTCAAGAGCCACATTCTGACCAAGAAGAGCCAGAAGCGTAAGCGCAATTTCCGCAAAGAGACCGAGGTTGCCAAGGCAGATCAGAAAGTCGTAGCCCGCAACCTGGGGCTTCGTTAACCGTCCCGCACGAAGTTTCGCAGCTTCGCAGACTATAGCTAAAGGAGATTCGACATGGCACGTGTAAAGCGTTCTATCAATGCGCGGAAGAAGCGCCGCACCGTTCTGGGCCGCGCGAAGGGTTATTACGGCGCGAAGTCCCGTACCTATACCAAGGCCAAGGAGCAAGTCCAGCATTCGCTGCAGTACCAGTACCGCGATCGCCGCAACAAGAAGCGCGAGATCCGCAAGCTCTGGATCACCCGCATCAATGCCGGTGCCCGTCAGAACGGGATGTCCTATTCCGTGTTCATGAACGGTCTGAAGAAAGCCGGTGTGGAGTTGGATCGCAAGGTGCTCTCGGACATGGCCATCAACGACCCCAAGGCGTTCACTGCCCTGGTGGAGGTGGCGAAAGCCGCGCTGGCCTAAGCCTCTTCGCATCCTGGCCGGGAAACCGGCTCATTCTGTGAATCTGAAAAGCCTCCTATGGGGGCTTTTCTTATGGGGTAGAATAAGCGCGGTGCTTTAGGAGGGACCATGGCTTTGGAGGAGACATTCCATACTGCGCAGTTCGGCAGCGTAGCCGTGCTTGTACCGTGCTACAACGAAGCAGTGACCGTGGGTAAGGTGGTAGACGACTTCAAGCGCGTTTTGCCTGACGCGACCATCTATGTCTACGACAACAACTCCACTGATGATACAGCTAATATCGCTCGCAGCCATGGGGCGGTGGTGAGACGCGAGCCCCGCCAGGGCAAGGGCAACGTGGTGCGGCAGATGCTGCGTGACATCGACGCGGATTACTACATCATGGTAGATGGCGATGACACGTATCCCGCGGAATATGCCGGGGAGCTGCTTCGGCCCCTCATCGAGGATGAGGCCGACATGTGCGTTGGCGACCGGCTGTCCAATGGCACCTACGATGAAGAGAACGACCGGGCGTTCCATGGATTCGGGAACAACCTGGTGCGCGCGCTCATCAAGTGGATCTACGGATTCGAATTCTCGGATGTCATGACGGGTTACCGGTCGTTCAACAACGTGTTCGCCTCCACCATGCCCATTATCTCCCGGGGTTTCGAGATAGAAACAGAGCTTTCCATTCATGCGGTGGACAAGGGTTGGCGCATCGCCGAGGTGCCCATTGCCTATCGGGATCGCCCCGAGGGCTCCGAATCCAAGCTCTCAACCGTCTCCGATGGCATCAAGGTGCTGAAGATGATCATGTCCCTTTTCAAGGACTATCGTCCCATGGCCTTGTTCGGGTGGGTGGCTTTGCTGTTCGTCATCCTCGGCCTCGTGGTGGGCATACCGGTCATTGCCGAATTCGCCCATACGGGTTTGGTGCCCCGCCTTCCTTCGGCCATCCTGGCGGTTGCTTTGGAGTTCACCGGTCTTCTGAGTTTCACTTGCGGACTCATCTTGGACACGGTGGTGAAGGGCAATCGCAAGCAGTATGAGCTGCATGTGCTTCAAACCTATAGGGACCGGGAGAGGCCGACCGAATAATCGAAAGGAAAAGCCCGCCTCGGTCTCTGTTGAACCTATTCAGAGCTGGGCGCTTTCGTATTAGTGAGGCGGGCTTCCTTTTGCCGGCTTCGCTATTGTAGCAGTGTACAAACATCGCTATGACCGGGGAAGATATTTCACATCTCCTTGTGATACCTGTGCAAGTTTTACTCGTAAATGTGCCGCGAAAGCACATTCGTGTGGATGCGGTACCCCATTACGTTCACAATTCCTTCATATTTCCCGGTCAGCGCGGGACGTGATCCCGTGAGAGACGCTGATGGGTCCTCTTTTGCGGCTACGCGGGTTGGAATAGGCTGACGATCTCTGCGTGGTAGGTTTGGGGGAACATATCCACTGGTAGTGCTTTGCGAAGAGTATAGCCTTGGGAGGCGAGAAGGGAGACATCCCTGGCCCAAGTGGCCGGATCGCAGCTAACGTAGATGAGGGATTCAGGATGGGCGCCGGCGATATCCTCGATGAGCTGGGGTCCGAGTCCTGCCCGGGGCGGATCCACCACCAGTCCGTCCAGCGGACCCAACTGCGCGAGCTCCCGGTGGGCGTCTCCGCCGATGACCTCGATATCAACCTGGTTGCGCTCTGCGTTAGCGCGCAGGTCGCGCACGGAGGAGCCGGCGGCTTCCACGGCCACCACATCGGCTCCGGCTTTGGCCAGCGGGATGCCGAACGTGCCCCCGCCTGCGAAAAGATCCGCTATGTAGGCACCGTTCACTTCTCCCATCTCCTGACAGACCAGCTCCACCAGATGCTGGGCTTGGTCGGTGTTGATTTGGAAAAACGAAGGAGCTTGGGTGTGATAGCCCACAGACCCCAGCTTCTCGTGCCAGTGGCTGTGGCCTTGAAGCACCTCCACGCCTTTGACCTTGCGTGCCTTCCCGGGCTGGGCCAATACCCGCACGATCCCCGTGGGATTCACAGCGCTTGCGAGGGTCTTGGCGAAGGTGGCTCGGGGAAAGGCTCCCGGGGGCGTCCAGAGGGCGACCTCGAGGTCTTTCGTTGTCAAGCTATGGCGTATCCCCACCCGGTAAATGCCCAGATCACGAGAACCCTGGGCATAGCGCAGGGCCCCCTGGAGCGCCTTGGGCAGCTTCTCCAGGGCCTTATGGGCAAGAGGGGAGGAATCCACAGCGATCAGCTCATGGGTCTCTTCCTGGTGGAATCCCAGTATGAGGCGTCCCTGGGAATCGTTTCCCGCCCCTAACTCCAATTTGTTGCGGTAGTTCCACTGGCGCTCGCTTGGAGCCACTGGGGATATGAGGGCTTCGGCCTTCTCCTTATCCCATCCTTCGCCGCGCACTAACGCGCTCACCAGGTTTTGGCGCTTGGCCTCAAGCTGGGCGCTGTAGGTGAGCTGTTGCCAGGGGGCGGTGCCGCAAAGGGCTTCCAGGGGGGAGCGGGGTGCGACATGCAGCGGGGAGGCTTCGATGAGCTCTGTCATGCGGCCTCGGGCGAAGCTCTTCTTCTCTTCGATGACCTGCACCTTCGCTATGTCACCAGGGGCAACGCCATCAACGAACAGCGCTTTCCCATTGGGCAGATGGGCGATGGCGCTCGGGCCATAGGTCATGCGCTCAATTTCCACCTGGTATTCCATGAAAAGGCGAATCCTTCACATCCATTGCGGCTTATCGGTTTACCTGCCACCATGTTAGCGTATAATTATGAATTCACGCCCCCTTAGCTCAGGGGATTAGAGCGTCTGCCTCCGGAGCAGAAGGTCGTAGGTTCGAATCCTACAGGGGGCGCCATTAAACTGACACAGCTCTGGTTCGTTATCCCAAGAGTTGGTTGGGATAACGACACAAGGAGCTTTAGTGCAAACATTCAATGACCTGGGTTTATCTGAGCAGCTGCTGAGCGCTGTGAAGCGCATGGGCTATGAGGTTCCCACACCGGTTCAAGAGCAATCCATCCCGCTTGTGTTGGAGGGCCGTGACGTTTTGGCTGCCGCCCAAACAGGAACCGGGAAAACGGCCGCCTTCACGCTTCCCGTTTTTGATCGCCTGTCCCATGCCAAAGGCGGCCAAGGCCCGCTCATGCTCGTGGTAACCCCCACCCGAGAGCTCGCCCAGCAAATTGGGGAAGTGGCCAAAGAAGTGGCCGTTTCCACCCATCATCGGATCGCCACCGTGGTGGGAGGGCTTTCTTACAAACCGCAGATAGACCGCCTCAAGCACGGCGTGGATGTGCTCATCGCCACACCGGGACGGCTCATCGATCTGATGGAGCAGAAGGCCGTGCGTCTCGATGACATCCAAGTGCTGGTGCTTGATGAAGCCGATCGCATGCTTGACATGGGCTTTCTTCCCGCGGTGAAGCGCATCGTGAACGCCACGCCCAAATCGCGCCAGACGTTGCTCTTCTCTGCCACCATCGATAAGTCCATCATGAATGTGGCGGGAGACCTCATGCATAATCCGGCCACGGTGGAGATCGCCCGTAAAGGGGATGTGGCATCCACGGTGGAGCATTATGTGATCCGAGTGCCTCAGTCGGTGAAACCCGACCTGCTCAAGGCCGTGCTGGAGGAGAAGGGCTTCAACCGGGTCATCGTCTTCGCACGGACGCGCAGCCGCGCCGATTCCTCCTGCCGGCGTTTGCGCCGGGCCGGATACAAGGTGGAGGCGATCCATTCCGATCGCAGCCAAAACCAGCGCAAGCGCGCCCTCGAGCGTTTCGCGAACGGTGAGGTGAATATCATCACCGCCACTGATGTGCTTGCCCGCGGCATAGATGTTGACGAGGTGGATTACGTCATCAATTTCGATGTGCCCGACCAACCGGAAGACTACATTCACCGCATCGGCCGCACGGGGCGTGCGGGCCAGACGGGATTCGCCATCACATTCGTCACCCCCGAGACCGAAGGTGAGCTCAAGGCCATAGAGAAGCTCATAAAGGCGAAGATTCCCGAGATGTCCTTGGAATCCTTCGATATGGAAGAGGCCAAGGCACGCTCGGCTCAGAAGGCCATGGAGGCGAAATCCGGGCGCGACCCGGAGGTGCGCAAGGTGAAGCGCGAGCTTGGCAATAAGCAGTCCCGGCAGGGTTCCCCGAAGAAGGGCGCCCGCAAGGCGACCGAGGCTGCCGGAGATGCAGGCAGGCAGCGGGGTTCCGATAAAGGCGGTCACGCTGCTTCGGGTGGCAACCGCAAAGGCTCCCGGCGCCGCAGCGAGGTCGCAGCAGGGCGGCCGGCTTCATCCCGGGGTGGCAAGAAGGCCTCGGCCTCGGCTTCTCCGGCGCGGAAGGGGGATTTCCGTCCCGGCCGTTCCCGCCGGGCGGAAGTGCAGCGCTCCCGCAACCGCCATCGTTAGGAAGCCGCAGGTGCCCGGATATGCAAGGACGCTCGGGCAGGCTTTTCATCCGCTGACTGGAATAGGCCGTTAAGGCTTCGATCGCTGAGGTACCGTGAATCCGTTAGAGGCGTAGGGCGATCTCGCAAGGCAGGTGAGGGCCATGGGCATAGCGGTTGCTTGCGACGGTCTGTCCATCGCCCCTCGTTTCGTCACCTGCTCCAGCTACATGTGCTATGACGTAAGCGCTGGCAGTCCGCGGGGTTGCCGCAATATCTCAGCTGCCGATCAACCCTTGGATAAGCTTCCCGATTTCCTCCACGCGGTGGAGGCCGATACGCTGATAGCCGGCGCGGTGGACGACGAGGTGGTGGCGCTCCTAGAGTCTCAGGGCATAACGGTGATAGCGGGCAGGTCGGGTGACCCGCTTCACGCCGTTGATGAGTATCTCAACGAATGATCCGTACGTCCGAACGACAATAAAAAACTCCCCGGAAGGGGAGTGGGAATGTGGTGCCCCCAACGAGAATCGAACTCGTGTCTCAGCCTTGAAAGGGCCGCGTCCTAACCTCTAGACTATGGGGACGTCTCAAAACAGCTTGCATATTATCCCAAAGCGGCACAGGTAATGCAAGATAAATCCTAAGAAAGCCCTGGCTCTTCGGAATGCTTCTTCTTTTTCTTCTTCGTCACGGTGTGGTCGGTGAAGGCGAGGCGGATGTCGTCTTTGCGGATCCAGCGGGCAAGCCACGACTTCTCGTTGTTCACCATGAGCGTGAGGATCATCCCCAAGACGATGGGAAGATAGAACGTGAAGAAGCGCCAGATGAAGGTGGAGAGAGCCACGATGGAAGGGTCGTTGTACACGTAGTTGAAAAAGACGATGTAGCTTCCCTCGGCAGCGCCCACAGCACCCGGCAGCGGGATGAACGAGGCGATGAGATAGATGAACGCTTGGCAGGAGAGCACGGTGAAGTAGTCGTTGGACTCCAGGCCGAACCCGGCGAATATCACCCAAGACATGGAGAAGTAAACGGTGAGCTGCACGAAGGTGAGCAGGGATACCTTGATCAGCAGCGCAGGCTCCCGCAAGAGGAAGCGGATGCCCTCGTAGGCCTCTTCCAGGGATTGGGTGGCGGACTGAAGCGTCTCCTCGGGTTTTTTTAGAAAACCGATGCGCCCAGCCAGGTTCACCGCCCAGCGCACCACTTTGATGACCGTCTTCTTCGCGAAGGCGAGGGCGAACAGCATGGCGATGAGCAGGAATCCCCCCGCGAAACCTATGGCGACCAGGTACATGATGGGCCGCAGATCCTGGGTGAAGTAGTTGAAGCGCAAGAGGAGCACGATGACCGCATAGACCGTCATGGTGAGCTGGTAGACGATGAAGCGGCAAAGGAGCATGGGGAGGCTGTAGTGGGCCGGCAGTCCGAAGCGGGAATAGTAGTAGGCCTGCATGGGCTGGCCGCCGCTGGAAAGGGGGGTGATGCAATTGAAGTATTGGCCGATGATCGTTACCAGGTTCGTCTTCATGAACGAGAACCCCTTGAACAGGCTGTTGCAAATCAGCTGCATGCAGGCTGACTCGAGCACCCAATAGATGATGATGGCCGCCAGGGCGATGAGCAGGAACAGCCAGTTGAAGGTGGTGAGCGCCCGCAGCATGTCACCGCCTTCGCCGGCGATGAAGAGGTATCCGAAAAGCACGAGGAACGCTATGGCGCAAAGGGCGATATTGAGCTTGCGGCCCAAGGAGTGCGCGGTGCCTTTGTCAGGGATGACCTCGTCTTCTTTGAAAGCAGTGAAATCGATGTCGGTCAGGTTGATCTTGCGACCCCATTCGGGGTCATCGACGCTGTCGGCCGAAACCGAGTGCATCCAGTGGCTGGCATCGGCATATTGGGTATCGTCATCGGCGATGGGGCCCGTGGTGCTCTCCAGCGCCGCATCTTCTGGAGGTTGTGCGCTTGCAGACGTGGGCTCTTGGGGCTCTGTTATGGGAGCCTTGACCATCCGTATCCTCTCCGAAGTGATCGCGTCTTAAGGTTTACTGCACTTAGTTTAAGCGAATTTGAAGACCTTTTGAGCGAATCCATAACCGAGCTTGGCGATAAAGCGTCCTAGAGACGTCTTTCTATTGGCGCGACCAGCCCAGGATTTCTTCACATTGTTGTAAAGGATGGGGTTCGTCTGTTCCATATATTTCCATAATTCGGTGTTTTTCTGGATGGATTCCGGGGTGTTGATCTTGAAAAGGTAAATGGTGGACACGCTCATCATGCAGGAGACGTAGCCCATCATGAGTTGGGCGCGGTTGGGTTCCTCGCGATAGAGCTTCTCGTAATCGTAGCCTTCGATGGCCATCTTGGAAGCGAGCAGCTGCTGGTCGATCTGCTTTTTCACCACGTCGATCTCTACGGATTGCCCCTCCCGCCCGATGAGGTACTGGTAGGCATCCACATCCAAGTAGAAGAGCGTTTCCACGAAAGGCAGCGGGTGCAGCACGAAGTGGCTATCCATGTAGGACACGCCCGTGGGAAGCTCCAGGCCCGAGGCGCGTAGCACCGAGGTCTTGAACCAGGATGCATGGACCATGATGAACTGGTCAATGCCGGGTTTCCCCATTTCCTTCCAAGTGAAGATGCGTCCGGCGGGGAAGAGGGAGCGGTAGTGGATGGTGTGCTTGCTCTTATCCGTGATGCGGTCGTAGACGTAGTTGGTGATAAGCAGGTCGGGCGCTTTATCGGCCCGAACCGCCAAAGCCAGGGTGTCCAGCACGATGCGCAAGGCATCTTCGTCTATATGGTCATCGGAATCGACGATCTTGAAATAGATGCCCCGAGCCAAGGCGAGGCCGCGGTTCACCACGCCGCCCCAGTTGGCGTTTTCCTGATCGATGGCGCGCACGCGGGGATCCTGCTCGGCGTAGCTGTGGGCGATGGCGCCCGTATCGTCGGAAGAGCCATCGTTGATGAGCAGGATCTCGCAAGGCTGGGTGGCTGTGAGCAGGGAATCGATGCAACGGCGCATATAGCCTGCGGCGTTGTAGCAGGGTACCACGAAGGTGACCAGCGGCCGCTCTTCGTCCGACGTTACGTCCGATTCCGTTATATCTTCCAAGGGAGCAGCGGTTTCCACGCTTCTCGTAATCCTTTCGCTGTAAGCAGAACGCATCCCAGTATAGCGCTCCGGGGCGAATCGGGTGTTCCCCTGCATGAAACAACGACAGAATGAGCGTCAAATGACGACGGAATTCCCCAAGGTTCGGGCAGATGGTCGGATCGCGGTGGCGTCGAGCGTGGAAACTTAAGACTTTTTCGTCAGATTCACCGCTTCACTGATAAAATTTCGAAGTGTATGTGTTTGAAGGATAGATAAGGAGTGGATTGTGGCTGATTTGTATGTGCCCGAGTACAAGCCGACGGGCGACGAGATCGCGGTGATCGATACCTCTAAAGGCACCATCCGGGTGCAGCTGGCGGGCAATGACGCCCCCATCCATGTGGGTAATTTCGTGGAACTGGCCCAGAAGGGCTTCTATGATGGCCTGAAGTTCCATCGCTATGTGCCGGGATTCGTGATCCAGGGCGGATGCCCCAACACCCGCGACATGACCCCCGAGGAAGTGGCTCAAGGCCTGCGCGGCCCGCAGGGTCAGCCGGGCACCGGCGGCCCCGGCTATCAGATCCAGGGTGAGTGGCGCACGAATCCCCATAACGAGCATAATGATGGCACGCTGGCCATGGCTCGCTCCCAGGCGCCGGATTCCGCCGGTTCCCAGTTCTATTTCTGCTTGGGCCCTCAGCCGTTCCTGGATACGGACTATACTGTGTTCGGCGACACCATCGAGGGTTTGGATGTAATCAAAGAGCTGCGCGCTGGTGATGTCATCGAGTCCGTTACCATAGAGAATATGGCATAGACCGATTCGGGGCCTTGAGCCCTATCGGGAATCGAAGAAGGTCATAGATGAACAACGAGTTATTCCAGCAAGCGAAGATCGCAGCCATAGCCCTTGACTACAACAAGGCGCTCGATCTGTATTCTGCCTGCTTGCAGGATCCGTCCTATCCGCCCCAACCGGGCGAGATAGGGCTGGTATACCACCAGATAGGCAATTGCCTCACCAAGCTGAGAAGCTACTACGAGGCCATTGAGGCCTATCTGCGCTCCACGGGGGACGCAGCCTACGATGCCGTGGGCGCGGTCAATTGCAACTTAGGCATGGCCTATGCGGCTTTGCGGGATTGGCCGAGCGCGGTGAAGCATTTCGAGATCGCCGTTTCGGATCAGAATTATCCTACGCCCTACAAGGCATATACCGGTATGGGCAATGCGCTTCTGAAGCAAGGGAAATCAGCGGAGGCCGGCGTGGCCTTCCGTGAGGCGGCCCTGGATGAGGGCAACCCCGATCCCACTAAGGCGTTGCTGAACCTGGGCGTTTGCTTCATGGCTTTGAATCGCCCGGCCGATGCGGTTGCTTCCTACGAGAGCGCTCTGCAGTTCGATATGGGCCCCGAGACGCGCAACAAGATGTATGCGAGCCTGGGCCAGGCCTATACGGCATCGGGTCAGATGCAAGAGGCGGTGGAGGCTTTCGAGAGGGCCATCGCCGACAAGACCTACTTCCTCTCGGATTCGGCAAGCGTGGATTACCAGCGGGCCATAGCCGTTGTGGCTCAGGGCAACGCCGATTCCACCCAGGCCCTTCCCAATATGGCCGACACCTCGGGGCTCGATATAGCCTCCGATGGCAGCCTCATCTCGGATCAAGACCCCTATGTGGTGGCCGATGAGGTATCCGAGGACTACTATTTCGCCGACCAGTTCACGCCCAATGGGACAGCTAATGAGGAGCGCTTCTTCACGGCGAGCGATGATGAGCTGGAGCAGTGGTCGCGCGGTGTGGTGAAACTGGAGCGCAAGCGCAAGAGCGTTGGATTGAAGGTGCTCTTGGTCATCGTTTTGCTGGTGTTGGTGGTCTTGGGCGCAGGCCTTGTCCTCTTCACCCAGGGTTACGGCTTCCCCACCCAGGAATCCACCGTGGAGCAGCTTTTCCGTGACCCGGCGAACACCGAGACCTACGCCAAGGGCGTGACAGAGGCCGACATCACCGATTTCGAGAAGATCCTTCCCGAAAACGCTAAGGTGAACATCGACGGCGTGAACAAATCCATGAGTTCCTCCACAGCCTATGTCACCGCCACCACTCCTCAGGGGGGCGAGATAACCTATGAGGTGGCTTTGGTGCGCGATATGCTGGGCTGGAAGGTATCGAACGTCAATTTGTATTTTGCCAGCCAGAATTAGGCTGGTCGAAGGCAGAGTTTGAAAGGACAGCAGATGGCAGTGGAAAAGACCTATACGATGATCAAGCCCGACGGCGTGCGCAATGGCCATATCGGCGAGATCGTGAACCGTTTCGAGCGCGCCGGCCTCACCATTGAGCAGATGAAGCTTGAGATGGTCACGCCGGAGCAGGCCAAGGCCAATTATGCCGAACACGAGGGCAAGCCCTTCTATGAGGGCCTCATCACCTACATCACCTCGGGCCCCGTGGTGAAGATGGTGGTTTCCGGCGAGGGCGCTGTGGCCAAGGTGCGCACGCTCATGGGCGCGACCAACCCCGCCGATGCTGCTCCGGGTACCATCCGTGGCGATTTCGGCCTCATCATGGACGAGAACGTCATCCATGGCAGCGACAGCCCCGCTTCGGCCGAGCGGGAGATCGCGATCTTCTTCGGCTAAGCCGCAACCGATTCCACGCTGAGGGCCTGTCATGCGACAGGCCCTTTTCTTTGGGGTTTCAGGGCCATTCCGCCTACCTATTCTGTCTGCGGAGTTTTGGCGATTCCCCGCGGCAGATGGTAGCATGGAGCTATCGCAGAAGCGCTAGACGAGAAAGAGGAACCGCCATGCTCTATCGGGTCATGGGCAAGGATCAGGTGCCGCTGCTTATCCGGGGATTCATGGAGTCCTACGAAGTGGTTGCCCCTGTTCAGCGAGGCGAGCGCTATATCTTCGATATCATCGAGTCGCCTGAAGAGGCCGCCCTTGATTTCACTCAGACCGATTCTTCCCCTAAGAAGTACCTCTTCCCGCCCTCTGAGGTGTTGATGAGGTTCGATGCTCAGACCAACTTGGTGGACGATTTCGTCCAAGAGGTGAAACCCCGGGTCATCTTCGGTGCCCATGCTTGCGATATCAGCGGCTTTAACCGTCTGGACATCGCTTTGGCTCAGGGTAAATACGTCGATCCCTACTATAAGGCCCGGCGCGAGAGCACGCTGGTGGTGGGTATAAGCTGCCTGCCTACGGCCCATTGCTTCTGCCAGCTCATGGGAGCCGACGAAGTGCAGTTCGGCTACGACCTCTTCCTCTACGACATCGGGGATAAGTACTTGGTGTCCATGTCAAGCGTGCGAGCCACCAATATCCTGGAGGCCTGCTGCGAGCTGTCTGAGGCCACCGACGAGGATCGCCGCGCCTTCAGGGCCGCTACGCGGGTGCGACAGGAATCCTTCAACCCTCAGATCCCCACCATAGAAGACGTTCCCATGCTGATGGACGTGTTCCATTCTGACCCCTTCTGGGATGAGCTCGGCGGTCGATGCCTGTCTTGCTCCGCTTGCGCAAGCGTGTGTCCTACCTGCTATTGCTTCGATATCCGCGATGTGCTGGAGGAAGGCTCCCAAAGCGGGGTGCGCGAGCGGGTTTGGGATGCCTGCACAAGCCCCGGCTTCGCTCTGGTGGCGGGGGGCCATAACTTCCGTCCAACGGGGCGTGACCGGGTGCGTCATCGCATGTACCACAAGCTGAATGGCTTCATGGTGAATCATGACCGCATGCTTTGCACAGGGTGCGGCCGTTGTGTGAAGGCCTGCAAGGCGAACATCAATCCCATAGAGGTGCTCCGATTCTTCGAGAGAAAGGGGTGCCAAGATGGCGAATAGTCGCGAGGTGAAACCGTTGGCCGTTGAGGCGCTTACCGAAGCTCCCCATGTGCTGACCGGCGATGAGATGCTCATGTCAAATGCCTATCGGCCCTGGCCTGCTCGCATAACGTCCATCCGCGAGCTCACCGCACACGAGAAGCTCTTCGAGTTCCGGCTCATAGACGAGCGGGTTCGCGAGGCCTTCGTCCACCAACCGGGGCAATTCGTGGAGCTTTCCATCTTCGGGGTGGGAGAGGTGCCCATCTCCATCACCAGCTCTCCTACCAAGCAGGGCTTCATCGAGCTTTGCATCCGCAGCACGGGTACGGTGACCGAACAGCTCCATCGTATGCAGTGTGGCGATATCGTGGGTTTGCGCGGGCCTTTCGGCCGCGGTTTCCCCGTTGAGGAGATGCGCGGAAACGACATCTTGGTGGTTGCCGGCGGACTGGGCATCGCTCCGGTGCGCTCCCTCATCAATTACATCCACGATAACAGAAGCGATTTCGGCAAGGTGACCATCGTCTACGGCAGCCGCACGCCGGCGGATATCATGTTCCGCGATCAGTTCGAGATGTGGCGTCATCGCAAGGATTTCGACCTCATCCTCACGGTGGACGAACCCGATGATGATTGGGATGGCGAAGTGGGCGTGGTCACGGAACCCATGAAGAAGCTCGACATCAATCCCGACAACACCTTCGGTGCCGTTTGCGGACCGCCGGTGATGTACCGGTTCGTGGTGGAGGTCATGCGCGAGAAGAACATCGACTACGACCACATATATATGAGCTTCGAGCGCCATATGAAATGCGGCATGGGCAAATGCGGTCACTGCCAGATAGGCCATCAGTACTGCTGCATCGATGGCCCTGTTTTCAATTACTGGGAAGCCAAGAATATTCAGGGGTCGATGTAATATGGGTGCATTCAGCATAATCACCGACAATCCCCGTCCGAAACCCCGGGTCGTGGTTGTGGGCTTGGCCAGCTGCTTCGGCTGTCAGCTGCAGATCACCAATACCGATCCCAATCTGATGGAGCTGCTGGACCAGATTGACTTGGAGTACTGGCAGCTGGTCACCAGCGAGACCATGCCCGAGACCTACGATGTGGCAATCATCGAGGGCTCCATCACCACCAAGGAATCCGAGGAGCTTGTGCGTCAAGTGCGCGAGCGGGCAACCTACGTGATGGCCATCGGCGCGTGCGCGGTGACTGGCGGCGTGACCGGTATGGCCTATGACCACCTGGCTGAGCGCACCGATGAGGTCTATGGCGCCAATGTGCCCGCTGCATGCGGTGAGATGATCCAGCCGCGGCCGGTGAGTGATGTGATCGCCGTGGATTCCCAGGTCTTCTGCTGTCCCATCGACACGCGGGATTTCGCCGTTCAGCTGCAACGCGTCCTTTTCGGGTCCAATACCGTGCGCGAGGAGGCCACGCTTTGCGCGAGCTGCAAGCGCAATGAGAATGATTGCTTTTACAATCAGGGACGCCTTTGCATGGGTTTGGTGACGCGCTCGGGATGCAACGCCCGTTGCGTGAATCGTGGCCGCCCTTGTTTCGGTTGCGCTGGTTTGTCGCCGGCCGCCAATCTGGATTCGGCGCGAGAGGCCTGTGAGGGCTATGGCGTGGACCCGGGAAGCTTCGATGCTGCGCTTCAGATGTTCTCCCAGGTCCAGCTGACGAAAGAAGGAAAGCAAGGCGATGACTCGCCGGTGACTTCGGCCGATGGCGGAAGGGGGGCGTCTTTGTGAGAGCATCGATCGACGTAGATCACGTGGCTCGCATCGAGGGCCATGGCAACATCCATGTGGTAATAGAGGATGGCCAGGTCAAAACCGTCCAGATGGAAGTGGTTGAGGCGGCACGCCTTTTCGAGTCCATGGTGCGCGGGCGCAGCTTCACCGAAGTGCCCTATATCGCCTCACGGGTGTGCGGCATCTGCTCTGCGAGCCATACGGTGACCGATATCTTGGCTATCGAGCGCATCTTCGGGGTGGAAGTAAGCGACCGTACGCATGCGCTGCGGGAGCTTCTGGTCTACGGCTCCTACCTTCAAAACCACGGAACCCATCTCTATGTGCTCGCAGCCCCTGATTTCCTCGGTCAGAAAAGCGTCTTTCCCCTGGAGGAGGTGGATCCGGCGCTTTTCGACCACGCTCTGGCGCTGAAGGCCTTCGGCAATAAGCTTTGCACCAAGGTGGGCGGTCGCTCCATCCACCCCATCACGGCGGTGGTGGGCGGCTTCACCAGCGAGATAAACCGCGATGAATACCTCTGGCTTGCCGACGAGATGGATGCCTTGCGTCCCTTCGCGTTGCAAACGGTGGACCTGTTCAGCTCATTTGAGGTCCCTCGCATCCAGAGCGCCGGGGATGCGCTGGCCATGTACGCGCCGGGCAAGTTCGCGGTTTGCGACTCGCGGCTTGTGCGGTTCGCCGATAGCGGCCTTGTGTTCGACGCCGACGAGTGGAACGAGGCCATTGAGGAATATGAGGTCAGCCATTCCGGGGCGCTTTTCGCTCGTGAACGGGCAAACGGCAGCCATTACATGACCAATGCGTTAGCGCGCATGAACACCTCTTGGGACTACCTGTGCAAAGACGCCAAGGTGGCGGCAGCGAAAGCCGGTTTGCGACCGCCGGAGCGCAACCCCTATGAGAACAACGTGGCCCAGGCCATCGAGCTCGTGGATGCTCTGGAGCGCTGCGCGGAGATCTGCCGGCGTCTGGCCGCCGATGAATTCGAGGGATCGAGCCGTGTGGTGCCCTTCAGCGTGCGCGCGGGACGCGGAGTGGGCTATACCGAAGCGCCGCGTGGTGCGCTCTTCCATGACCTCACGCTGGATGATGATGGCCGCGTGGTGAAAGCCTCCATCGTCACGCCTACGGCTCAGAATACGGCGAACCTTGAAGATGACATGCGTCTGCTCGCCGAGCTTCTCGTGAAAGAGGGGGCCGATGCTCTCACGGTGAAGCTGGAGATCGAGAAGCTGGTGCGGGCTTATGACCCGTGCTTGAGTTGCAGCGTGCATTAGAAGGAGATGGATGCGATGACGGGACAGCAAAACAACCCGGGGCAGCAAGACCAGCAGTACTGGCAAGGTCAAACCTCCTGGCAACAAGCGGCAGGTCAAGGCTGGCAGCAGTCGGGTAGCCAACAGTCATGGCAGCAGCCAGAGGGTCAGACCTATTGGCAGCAGGGCACGGAGTATTATCAACCCCCATGTCCCACGGCCGCTCCCATGGAGCCCGGTCAGATATATCCCATGAGCAGCCAGGATAAGACCATGCGCCTTATCGCCTTCATCTTCATGTGCATCTCGTTGGCGGTATATTGCTGGATGATCATCCCGTTGGCTTGGATGATCCCCATGACGATAATCTCTTGGGGCATCTATAAGGGAACCAAACCGAACACGGTGGCATTCGGTGTGTGCAGCCTCATATTCTGCTCCCTTGTTTCGGGCATCCTGCTTCTGTGCACCAATAAGGATCGGTGATGAAGCGGTTTGAAATCCGGGGCTATCCGATTCCAAAAGGACGGATGCGGTAGTATGGCGAAGGAAGATTCAGCTGGTGAGAACCGGCAACGCGCAAAGGAAGGCTAAGGGATGTCGCTTATCGGGCTCATAGGACTCATCGCCGCTTTCGTGGGGAGCCTGGGGGCCTTGGGTTGCCTTGGAGCAGGCCATATCCTGGCTACGGCGAAACCGAAATCGGCAGCTCGGCTGGCCCTCTTCGGGCGATTGGCAGCGGTTCTGGTATTCTTGGGCCTCACTCTTGCAGTCGCCGTTTTGATATTCTGCTTCCTCACGGGGGATGTGACCCTGGAATACGTGGTGCGGAATCGCTCCAGTGCCACAGGGGATCTGGCATGGCTTCTGAAAGCCTCTGGGCTTTGGGCCGGCCGGGCGGGAAGCCTGCTTTTCTGGGCTTGGGCCCTCTCGCTTTTCAACTGCATCTTGGTGATCGCCACCGCGCGAAAAGGCGAAAGGATCGATAACGGGGCCTTGGCCATCTCGTCGGTGGTCGTTCTCTGCTTCGTGGCCGTGCTGCTCTTCGTGCCCAGCTCTGCGCTGTTCA
This sequence comes from uncultured Eggerthellaceae bacterium, assembly GCA_964553375.1. GTDB lineage: Bacteria > Actinomycetota > Coriobacteriia > Coriobacteriales > Eggerthellaceae > UBA9715. The sequence goes on from CAZKKN010000015.1 coordinate 28,842, forward strand.
CGCCGCTTGATAGCCGGTATTTCGATAGCGCTGGACGGCTCATGCCCACAGCAGCGCCCCTGGGCATGAACACGCTTTTGGAGCATTGGGCTATGGCTTTGCACCCGCCCATGCTCCTTTTGGGCTATGCGGGGCTCACCATGCCGTTTGCCTACGGGCTTGCAGCGCTCGTGGTGAATGATTCCAGCACCCTTTGGGTGCGCAGGGCCACGCCGTATCTCATGGTTTCGTGGCTGTTTTTGAGCATCGGCATAGGTATCGGCGCCATCTGGGCTTATGTGGTGCTCGGTTGGGGCGGCTACTGGGGTTGGGACCCGGTGGAGAATGCCGGCCTTCTGCCGTGGCTCATGGCTTTGGCGCTCATCCATTCGTTCACGCTTTATCGTCGGGAAGGGCGTTTCAAGCGCTGGAGCGTCTTTTGCGCCTGTCTCGTCTTCATCTTCGTGGCTATAGGCGGCTATATCACCCGCGCCGGCGCAGTGCATTCGGTTCACGGGTTCAACGAGGACCTGGCCTCATCCATCCTGTTCTTAGGGCTGGCCCTAGCTGCCTTCATCGCAGGTGCGGTGGGGGTTATCCTGCGGTGGAAGGGTTTTTCCGCCCCGCCTCTGCCTTCCAAGGTCCAAGGGCTCTCAGCGCTCAAGGATACGCTTTACTTCATCAACAACCTGCTGCTCCTCGTCTTCGTTGTGCTGCTTTCCTATATGACGGTCTCCTCGGCGCTGCCGCCGTTTTTGCCTCTCGGCGGCGTGGCCATACCTGCCGCCACTTACGATTCCATAGCACGACCCTTGGTCATAGCCTACTGCGCCCTGGCCGCCCTTTGCTCGTTGGTGGGTTGGAGAAGCGACGGGTCATTGGGCCTCAAGCGGGCGATTGTGGGCCCCGGCATTGCGGCAGCGGTCGTTTTCGTGTTCCTCCTCGTCTTCTACGGCCTGGTCTTGAAGCCCGGTTACGATTCCATGTTGGTGGCTGGGGGCACTGCGGCGAACAACATGGTCCAACAGGGGCCGCCTCTCGTCCACGACATCGTGGCGCTTGTGGGCTTCGCGGTTGCCAGCTTGCTCCTGTTCAACGGCCTGTTCATGGCGGCTCGCGCGTTTCGCCGTGGCAACGGTGGCTTCTTCAACAAGTTATCCCAGGTGGGTGGCGGGATCTGCCACGGGGCTATGGGAGTCATCCTGGTGGGGCTCATCGGTTCGTCCATGTTCGCGCTGGAAGTGAATGCGTTCTTGCCCTACAACGAGCAAACCGATGAGGCCTATGAGGTGGTCCATGTCCAAGATTACGACCTGGTTTACCGTGGGAATGATATAACCAAGGATCCCAATGGAGTGGACAGCGACTATACATTGACCCTTGATGTCTATAGGGTGGGGCCGGACCAAACAGGGGATGAAGGTGCCTATGTGGGCACGGTGACGCCTACGGTGCAGGTGGTGGCGGCTTCTCAGCAGCAAAAGCTCGTGCCCGGCGTGCTCTCCTTCCCCTTGGAGGATCTTTTCGTCGTCTACCGTGGCGTGAACGCTGATGGCTCTTTCAGCTTGGAAGTGCGGGTGAATCCGCTTATCTCGCTGCTTTGGGTCGGGTTCATCCTGCTTCTGGTGGGAGCGTTCGTGTCGCTTTTCGCCCGGCGTCGGGCAGGAAAGGGTGCCGGGGTTGCAGCGGTTGGCGTCTCTGCGGAAGGCGAAGCGCCGAAGGCTCCGGAGCAGGAGGATGCGGCTGCCGCTGCCGCCTCCGAGTCTGATGCGGTGATCCCTATTCTTCCCGAGGAACCGGCGGTGGTGCCTTTGGAGGTTGAGGAGGAAGGCGCCCATCTCCCCTCCGCTACGGAGCCAAGCGAATCTTCTGTCGAAGAGGGGCCCTCTGAGCCGGAGCCCGTTGAGGTGCCTCGGGAGGCTGCGGGTGAAGAGCCCGGGAAGACCCAGAGCGAGGCCCTTGAAGAGACCGCTGAGGAAAGCCTGGAAGAGGTGAGCGAAGAAGCCGTGGATCAGGCTGCTGAAGAAGCTGTGGGGGAGCCTTTCGTGAAACCCGAGGTCATCGCTTTCGAGCGTGCCCTTCAGCGTGCCTATGAGCTTGAAGCGGCGCGCAAGGCCGAAGCTGACGAGCGCGCTCGTGAAGCTGCTCAAAAGGCCGAAGCGCAGCGTCGGGCCCAAGAGGCCGCTGCCGCAGCGGATTGCAAGGTTCAGACCGAAGAGGAGCGGGCCATCGATGAATTCTGGGCCGAACAGCCCGGGATCCTTTTCGGCAACCCGCGCCAGCGGCCGAAACGCAAGAAGGGTCGCTGATCGTGGAGGAAAGCCTGATATCCCTGCTTGAGCACGTGCTCAAGCATTCCCTTTCCGACACGCTCTACCTCGTTCCGTTCCTGTTCGTGACCTATCTCGCTATGGAGTGGCTTGAGCATCGCACGGGGGCGAAGACCCAAGAAGCCATCAGGCATGCGGGGGCTGCCGGTCCGGTGGTGGGCGCATTGCTCGGCGTGGTGCCCCAATGCGGTTTCTCTGCCGTATCGGCCACGCTTTATGCGGGACGGGTCATCACCTTGGGGACGCTTTTCGCGGTGTTCCTCTCCACGTCCGATGAGATGCTTCCCATCTTCCTTGCCGAACAGGTGCCTGCAGGGACCATCCTGTCCATCATGGGTGCCAAGGTGGTGGTGGGCATGGTGATGGGGTTCATCGTGGATGCCGTTGTGCGCCTTGCCCGCCGCGACGATCAGGACCTGCGCATTCACGAGCTTTGCGAGCAGGATCGCTGCGGGTGCGTGGATGACTGCGAGACCTGCCGGGAGAACCCCCAGTCGGTCTATGAGCACCATGACGATTGCGCAAATGGCCGCACCCATGAGCATCACACCCATGACCACTGCCACGACGAGGGTTGGAAGGGCATCTTCCTCTCGGCGCTCAAGCATACCGTGCAGGTCATGGTGTTCATCTTCCTCATCACGCTTGTGCTGAATATGGTGATAGAGGTGGTGGGGGAAGACGCACTGGCAGGCTTCATGGAGGCAAACCCATTCCTGTCTGTCTTCGCTGCGGCTTTGGTGGGCCTCATTCCCAACTGCGCCGCCAGCGTGGTCATCGCCGATCTGTTCCTCAAAGGGGTTTTGGGCTCTGGTGCCATGTTCGCCGGGCTTCTGGTGTCGGCGGGCGTTGGCCTGCTCGTGCTGGTTCGGGCGAATCGTCCCATGCGCCAGAATGTCGCGATCATCGTCGCGCTTTATGCCATGGGCGTTTTTTGGGGCTTCATGGTGAACCTCTTCAATGTGACTTTCTAGTAGGGTAGTATTTCCCTATGAATCCCAAAGAGAAGGCGGATGCGTGGACGTCCCAGAGCCCAGAGAAATAAAGCAGACCATCCTGATCGTGGATGACGCGGCCATGAACCGGGCGATTCTGGCCGATATGCTGGGGGATGACTACCACATCCTGGAAGCCGATAACGGCCTTGAAGCGGTGGCGGCCCTGCAGTCCCACGGCACGGACATCTCTTTGGTGCTCCTTGACGTGGTGATGCCCGAGATGGATGGCTTCGATGTGCTGGCCATCATGAACAAGCGCGGTTGGATCAACGATATCCCGGTCATCATGGTCACGGCTGAATCCCAGGAGAGCACGGCATCCCGCGCCTACATGCTGGGGGTGACGGATTTCATCAACCGTCCCTTCGACACCGTGGTGGTGCGTCGGCGCGTGTTGAACACCCTCATGCTGAAAGCCAAGCAGCAGGTCCTGGTGGACATGGTGGAGGAGGAGATTCTGGAGCGGGAGCGCTCGGTGGGCCTGATGATCTCCATCCTGAGCCAGATCGTGGAGTTCCGCAACAACGAGAGCGGCCTCCATGTGCTCCATGTGAACACCATGACGCGCATGCTGCTGGAGCAGGTGGCCAAAAAGACCACGCGGTACAACCTCACCTCCCGGGATATATCGCTTATCACCATCGCCTCCAGCCTCCACGACATCGGGAAGATCTCCATCCCAGAGGACATCCTGAACAAGCCCGGCCGTCTGACCGAGCAGGAGTTCGCCCTGATGAAGGAGCATTCGGCCATTGGCGCCGATATGCTGAGGAACCTGCCGAACTACGACAAGGAGCCGCTTATCGCCCTTGCCTATGAGATCTGCCGTTGGCATCATGAACGCTATGACGGCCGCGGTTATCCTGATGGCTTGAAAGGCGACGAGATCCCCATCAGCGCTCAGGTGGTGGCTTTGGCCGATGTTTACGATGCGCTGACTTCCGAACGCGTGTACAAAAGCGCCATCCCTCACGAAGAGGCCGTTCAGATGATCAACGACGGCCAGTGCGGCGCTTTCGATCCGCTGCTGCTGGAATGCTTCAATGAGATAGCCGACGAGCTTTATCAGGAGCTGAAGCTCAACTCCGTGTCGTCCTATTGCGACCAGGAGACCGACCGGGCGATGCGCGAGACCCTCCACCACGAGGAGCTGGAACCTTCAAGTCGCACCCTGGACCTTCTGGAATACGAGCGGACCAAGTTCAACTTCTTCGCCAAGATGTCCAACGAGCTGCAGTTCGAATACACCGAGGATCCGCCGCTGGCGCTCGTCAAGGATTACAGCGTGCGGAAGGTGGGCCTGAAGGAAGTCATCCGCAATCCCTACGAGGATCCGGAGTTGACTGCCATGTTCGGTGAGGGTCTGCAGATGCTCCATGACCGGCTCCGTGCTACCACCCCGGATGAGCCGGAGGTGCAATTCGACATGAAGGCCGTAGTGCAAGGCGAGCCCCGATGGTTCCATCTTGCGGCCCGCGCCTTATGGGATGAAAGTGACGGAGGCTTGGTCTATAACGGCTCCATCGGGAAACTGGTGGATATCCATGAGACGCGTTTGCGGATGGATGAGCTGCAGCGGCGTGCCACCCACGATTCGCTCACCGACCTTCTGAACCATGATTTCGCCCGCAAGCTGGTGATGGAGGCCATGTCTCGCAACCCCGAAGCCGATTTCGTGCTCATGGTGCTGGATATGGATCACTTCAAAGAGGCGAACGATACCTATGGGCATCTGTTCGGGGATGAGGTGTTGGAACATCTGGCCGGCCGTTTACGCGAAAGTGTTCGCGATGGCGATGTGGTGGCCCGGGTGGGCGGTGACGAGTTCATGATCTGCATGGAGTGCACTGCGGATCCGAAGCCCCTTGTGGAGCGCATCTACAATTCCATTACCGGCGAGTTCCGTGGATTTCCTGTATCTGTTAGCATGGGGGTAGTGTGCGTGCGCGGGGCGGATGCCGATTATGACGAATGCTTCCGCAGCGCTGACCTGCTGCTTTATGAGATGAAACGTGCCGGACGCGGCGGTTATGCCTTCGGTGGCCTGGATCGCCAGGCGGAGGCCGCCGATGGGAGCGCCCTTTCGGCCATCGATGGCGAGAAGAGCTAGTGCAACCGGCAATAACCGGACTCGGATGAGGATAGGTTGGAGGGACAGACGATGGCAATAGAGGAGTTCTACGCGACCATAGATGGGAATCTGGAGGATGTGCGCATGCGATTGCTCAGCGACGATCGCATCGCGCGCTTCGTGGGCATCTTCACGCAGGATCCCACCTATAGCGAGCTGACTGCCGCATTGGAAACCGGAGATATGGCCGCAGCGTTCCGAGCGGCCCATACCATGAAGGGGCTTGCCTCGAACCTGGGGTTCACTCGGCTGCTGGATGCTGCTGACGATCTGACCGAGGCGCTCCGGCCCGATGCGTCGGGAAATCCCTCCTCTCCAGATGAGGTGGGGGCCCTGGCGTCCCGTGTGGCAGAAGCCTACGACCAGGTTGTGCAGGCCACATCCCTTGTATGACGACGCCCGGCGGCATTGAGGAAAGGCGATAGGTCACCTATGAAAAAGAACAGTACCCAGAACCAGATGAGGGGCAGGATCATCGCTGCGGCGGTGGCTATCGTCATCGTAGTGGTGGCGCTCCTCCTGTTCATGAGTGCGAACAACCAGCGAATCACCGAACAGAACCGCCAATACCTGGAAGGCTCCACCCAGCAGACCGCGCGCCGGGTGGACGACATGATCACCAATGCCTACGAGTCCGTATGCACGGCCGCCCGTGTTTACAGCGATACGCTCACCAGCGCTCAGGTGGATCCCATCCAGGCGATGAACAGCGTATCCTCGACGCAGTTCGACAACACGTTCTTCGTGTTGCCCAACGGCATCGCCTATAACGGCAACGATGAGACGGCCGATGTGCATGACCGGACGTATTATCAGGAGGGGATACAAGGCAAAAGCGGCATCTGCGCCATTGGGGATTCCGTCTTCGACGAGCAGAACGTGATGTCGTTCTACAGCCCGGTGTTCTACGACGGTGACGTGGTGGGCATCATGGTGTGCGTCTATCGCGAGGAAGTGCTTACGAGCTATATGACCACGAACTTCTTCGGCGAGCAGACCACCACCTATCTGTGCACGCGTGACGGAGAGGTCGTGGCCAAATCAACCGTCTCCCCATTGGATGATGTGGCGAACGTCTTCGCGCTCTATGATGACAACAACCTCAATTCCATCAGCTTGGAGCAGTTGGAGGCCGATTTCGCCGAGGGCAATTCTGTCAGCTTCGCTTATCGTTTGGGATCAAGCATCGGCAGCGCTTACATGATGAAGCTGCCCTCCTATGAATGGATGGTCCTGCGCACCTTCCCCGAATCCATCACCAACGGCATGATGGACCGGGCTAATTTCGCCGGCCTTATGCTGGTGGGAGGCGTGGTGTTGGCAGGCGCTGTGGTGATCGTCATCCTCATGCTGCAGGCGCGACGCCAGAAAGAGCAGCTGCTGCTGGAACGCCAAGAGGCCACGCGCATCATCGATGCCTCTACCAACCTGTTCAGCCGACTGCTTTCCATCGACCTTGTGGATGGTACCTACGAGTATCTGAAGAGCAACGGCTTGGGTGGGAACCTTTCTTCTCGGGGCACCTATGATGAGCTGAAGGAGTATTGGCGCAGCACCAGGGTGATGAAGGAGGCGGAAGGCGAAGCGGAAGTTCTGGACGTGTTGGATCAGGATACCCTGCAGGAATGCCTCATCCCCGGCGTTCCCTATCTCCAACACGAGTATCTCACCCAGAGCGGCGGTAAGGAGACATGGCTGCAGGTTTCCACCCTGTGCACTGCTCGCGATGGCGATGGCAACCCAACCAATCTGCTGGTGACCGTGCAGGATGTGACCGATGTGAAAGCGAAGGAGCTCGAGGCCCATCAGGCAATGGAGGACGCGTTCCATGCTGCTGAGCACGCTTCTCAGGCTAAGAGCGATTTCTTGAATTCCATGTCGCACGATATCCGCACGCCCATGAATTCCATCATGGGTCTCACGGCGATCGCCAGCATGCATGTAGACGACCCCAACCGCGTGCGCGAGTGCCTGGCCAACATCACCTCGGCCAGCCGGCATCTGCTGGGCCTCATCAATGAGGTGCTTGATATGGCGAAGATCGAATCCGGCTCCATCGGGCTTTCAGAGGATGCCTTCGATCTGTCCGAGACCGTGGAGAACCTTATCACCATCGTGCATCCGCAGGTGGTGGCCAAGAACCAAGAGCTCAAGGTGGATCTGCATAAGATCGAGCACGAGAACGTCATCGGCGATTCCACCCGTTTGCAGCAGGTGTTCGTGAACATCATGGGCAATGCTGTGAAGTTCACGCCTGAAGGCGGCACCATAACGCTGGGCATCTCCGAGCTTCCCAGCCGCATCCCCGATTACGGATGCTACGAGTTCGTCTTCGCCGATACCGGTTGCGGTATGAGCCCGGAGTTCTTGAAGACGGTATTCGAGCCGTTCACGCGCGCTAACGATTCTCGGACCACCAAGGTTGAGGGTACGGGATTGGGCATGGCCATCGTGAAGAGTGTCGTCTCCATGATGGACGGCACCATTGACGTGGAATCCGAGGAGGGCGTGGGTACCACCTTCACCGTGACGGTGCATTTGAAGCTGCGCGATGGGGCCGAAGAGGATCTGAGTGACCTGGAGGGCATCCGGGTGCTGGTGATAGACGACGATATGACGGCCTGCGAAGGCGCGTGCGCCTTGCTGGAGGATATCGGCATGGTGTCGTCCTACGAGCTTTCGGGGCAGGCCGGCGTGGATGCTGTGATAAGCGCCGAGCGGGCGGGAGAGCCCTATGCAGCGGTCATCCTTGATTGGCGTATGCCGGGCATGAGCGGCATAGAGGCCGCGAAGTCCATACGGGAGGGTACGATTGAGAATGTGCCCATCATCATCTTGTCCGGTTACGATTGGTCCATGATCGAGCAAGAGGCGCGCGAGGTGGGCGTGGATGCGTTCATCTCTAAGCCGCTGTTCCGCTCGCGGTTGATTCAGGTTATGAAAGAGCTTTTGAGCGGCGAGGAAACGGCCGTGATCGATGAGAAGGCGCTGCTGGAGGAGCTGGCCTACACCGGCAAGCGCGTTCTCCTCACGGAGGACAACCTGATGGCCGCTGCTATCGCCGAGGAGATCATCGGTCTCACCGGCGCTGAGGTGGATCATGCCGAGAACGGCAAGCTCGCATATGAGATGGTGATGGAGCATGAGCCGGGGTATTACGACATCGTGCTGATGGATATTCAGATGCCCGTTATGAATGGGTATGAGGCAACCTCCGCCATCCGCGCTGAGGCGCCCCGCCGCCCGGATATGGGCGAGCTTCCCATCATCGCCCTTTCGGCCGATGCCTTCGCTGAGGATGTCAAGCATGCCCGTGCGGTGGGCATGAACGACCATATGGCCAAGCCGCTCGAGATAAACGCCTTGGTGCGCATGTTGAATAAGTGGATGTCCTGATCTGAGGGGTAAACGGATGCGAAGGCTACGATTTCGTTAATGAAATCGTAGCCTTCTTGCTTGTATGGCAAACTTCTGCTTATACGTTTGCATATAACGGGATTCGAATGAAAGGAACATCATGAAATTGCTCGAAGGAAAGACTGCGATCATCACGGGAGGCACCCGGGGCATCGGTTTCGCCATCGCTCAGAAGTTCATGGAGCATGGCGCTCACGTGGCCATTTGCGGCTCGCGCCCCGAAACGGTGGAGCCTGCGGTGCTGGAGCTCAAGGCCCTTGCGGGCGATGCCGTGATGGGTATCGTGCCGGATCTGGGCGATCCGCAGTCCATCGCCCAGGAATTCCAACGGGTAGTGGATGCCTACGGTGGCCTTGACATTCTGGGCAACAATGCTGGCAAGAGCTCGCGGACGGCCTTGGTGGATTACACCAAGGAGGAGGTCGAGGATATCATGGACCTCAATGTGAATGACGTGCTCTATTGCTCCCAGGCCGCCGCGCGCATTTTCATCGAGCAGGGCGAGGGTGGATGCATCATCAACACATCCTCCATGGTGGGTCGCTATGCTCAGCCTTCGGGCTCGGTCTATCCCATCTCCAAATTCGCCGTGAACGGCCTCACGCTTTCCCTGGCTCGCGAACTCGCGCCCCATGGTATCCGCGTGAACGCCGTTGCGCCGGGGATCACCCATACGGATATGGTGGACGCGCTGCCGGAGTCCATCATCGAGCCGCTTATCGCAAGCATTCCCTTGGGGCGGATGGGTACGCCGGAAGACATCGCCAACGCCTACCTGTTCCTTGCATCCGACATGGCCAGCTACATCTCCGGAGCCGTGCTGCCCGTGGATGGCCTTTCGCGTCCTTAAGGTCTGCGGTTTCCCGGCAAGCTGGGTATTCAGTCAGGCTCAATGAACAACGAAACGCCCGCCGCGGCACTGCACGACGGGCGTTTCCATTGCGCTAGCCGAAGACGTTTAATCGATGGGAGAGAAATCGTCCTTGGTCACGCCGCAGATGGGGCATACCCAGTCATCGGGGATATCCTCGAAAGCTGTGCCCGGAGCGATGCCCCCGTCGGGATCGCCGATCTCCGGGTCGTAGATATACCCGCATACATCACATACGTATTTGCCCATAGCAAACCTCCTTTGCCGATCCGCCCATACGGCGGAACCAATCGCTTCCCATAGTGCCATGGTCGGCGCCTCCCGTTGCTTTGGAGCGCCGGGTGTAGGGAAAGCGTTGATTCTTCCGATAAAGTCGTTGTTGGAAGGTTGTCTGGCCCGGGCTGCGGATCGTAAGGGCCGTTCGGGTTATCCATTACAATACGGGAAAGAGTATGCAGCAGCGCCTGTGCCAGCGGCAGGTGCGCGGTTCAGCGGAGGGTAAGCCCATGGGTGATTTCTCGGAGAAGGTGCTCGCGGTAGTGAAGCGCATACCGCCGGGAAAAGTGGCATCTTATGGTCAGGTGGGCCGCATGATAGGCGCTCCGCGCTCGGCTCGCTATGTTGGCTACGCTTTGCGGGCGAATCCGGCTCCGGGGCAAGACCCGCACTGCATTCCCTGTCATCGCGTGGTGTTCAAAGATGGCTCCATGGCCACGGGATTCGCTTTCGGTGGCCCGGGGGAGCAGCGCAAGATGCTGGAGGCCGAAGGCGTCGCTTTCACCAGTGAGGGTAAGGTTGATATGGCAAAGCATCTGTGGGATGGACGAGAGATAGAAGAGGAAGGGGAATTCCCGCTTGCTCCTCCTGCGGATTTCGATTGGGCCCGAGAGTTGGGTGAAGAGGCCTAGATAGGCTAGGAGAGCCTAGGCGATTCGAGAGACCGGGCAAAGAGGAGGAGAGCATGGAAGGCTCCAACGCAATCACCGACGCTAATGATGGCGTTAACGCCAACACCAACACCAACATCGATGCCAAACGCCTTGAGGCTTTCGAGAAAGCCCTGACGGCTATGCGCGATGACTTGCGAGAGGCCGATGAGACCCTCCAGGAGCTCAAAGCTCAGGGAAAGGTGAAAACGGCCACCTATGGTCAGTTGAAGTCTCGCAAGATGATG